>DATBFY010000359.1:0-16500 GCA_036558265.1 Tepidisphaeraceae bacterium
CACGCCGTTTCCGTCCACCTTTTTCACCGAAAGCGCCCCGTTGAGGACCATGATCTCATCCGGCGGATTCCCCTCAGCCAGCTTGTCGAAGTTCTGCGCATAAAGCGGCGCGCCCGGCGCATCCGCTCCCACCGCGATGATCGATAGAAGGCAAAAGGCAAAGGGCAAAAAGCAAAAGGAGAGAGACCTTCTCATTTCTTCTCCGCAATCGCGTAAAGGAACTTCTCCGTCGCCAGGTACAGCACGCCGTCGGCCGCCACCGGCGTCGAGAAGATCGACCCGTCGAAGTTCGATGTCCCCAGCACCTTCTCCGTCTGCTCTGCCGCGAAGACGATCAGCGCCCCCGCCTCCGTCGCGACGTACACCTTTCCATCCGCCACCAGCGCCCCGCCCCAGATGTGCGCCTCGCAGTCGTGCTTCCAGTAGAGTTTCCCGTTTTTCGCATCGATGCAATACAGGTATCCCGCGAAATCGGGGATGAACAGCAGGTCGCCCGCAACGCTTGCGCTGGATGTCGATCGCCCGATCTTCTCGAACTGCCACACCTTCCCGCTTTGGGTGATGTCACCGGTTTTCGACGCGTCGATGCACGACAGCCCGCCGTCGCCATCGCCGTTCTCCGGGTTCTGACCAATCGCGACGTACACCTTGCCCTCGTGGAACACCGGCGTCGCCACGATCTCGCTCGGGCCGTCGTTGCTGCCGTACTTCAGCCGCTTGCCATTGTGCATCCGCCGGCTTGGCGGGTTGGCGTCGAACCGCCATAGCTCCTTTAGCGCGCCGGCCACCGGTTGAGCGGCAAAGCCATAGCACCATCCATCCCCCGCCCCGAAGATCACCATCTCCTGCCCGTCCACCTTCCCATAGGCGGGTGACGACCAGTTCGAGTGGAACGTCCGCCCCGCGATTCCGGACGCCTCCTGCCCCAGCAGCTTCCCCGTGTGTTTATCGAGGCAGATCAGCGTGGGCGCGTTGGGCGCCGGCACGTGCCCCGCCCAGTCGCGCGAGTTGGACGTGCACGCGTAAACCCGATCCCCCACCAGCAGCACCGATGATGCCGATTGATAATGCTCGTAAACCCCCAGCTCATCCCGCATGTCGAACCGCCAGAGGATGTCCGCGTCCTGCGGCCCCACGGACAGGGGGGGCTTGCCCGGCCCCGCGAAATATTGCCCCTCCTCCTTAAAGGGCCCATCGTTCCCGTTCGCCTGCCCGTCCAGGTCCAGGCAAAGCACCTCGCAGCGATTGGTGACGACGTACACCCGCCGCTCCGCCGCATCGATCGCCGCCGACGAGCACAACCCGATCCCGCCCCAGTCCACGTTGTTTCCCGCCGACAGCTTCGGACACGCCAGTTGCCAAACCAGCTTTCCGCCCGCCTGGTCCAGGCAATAGAGCATCGAGAAATCCCCCTGGAACTTGGGATCCCGCGGCGACTCGTTGTTGGTCCCCACCAGCACCCGCCCGCCGGCGATCGTCGGATTCCCGTACGCCTTGTCCCCCAGCTTGGCTGTCCATTTCACATTCTTCGCCGACGATAAATCCAGCTTGCCCGTATTCTCATCCACCTTTCCGGGATCGCAGGTCGTAGGCAGCCCCTTCTCCTCCGCCGCCACCGGATTTCGCGACGCATCCCTCCCCCACTGAGGCCAATCCGCCGCCAATAGCACCGGCACGAGGGCGACGATCGCCAGCAGGACAATCACAGGACGAAGTTTCATGGCGACCCGTTATACCAGTATGCCAGTCGCGGGTTTAGCACCTTTCCCGCAGTTCGGAGTTCACGCGTTAAGCGTGTCTTCTCATCTGCCGGGTGCCATGCCCTCACGAGCCGCCCACGGCGCCACTCGCGGCTTAGCGGTCGTCGGCTCGGGTGGGCATGCCAGTTGTGCGCGGAATGCCGAACACACCCGGCATGCCCACGCCCGCGTCAGCGCACGTGTGCGTCACGGTGATCTTCGCGCGCGGGCGAGGGCATGGCACCCGGCGGGTCTTGCTCCCCCAACCCTTTGGCCTTTTGCCCATTGCCTTTTGCGTCCCCCGCCCCGTACACGAACACCCCACACCCGGGTATAACATCCAACCACCCAATCGAGGACCAACGCCAATGCGAACCCTGCGAGCCTTCATCGGACTGCTGTTCCTCGCCGTCATCGTCCCGTGCGCACCCGCCCGCGCCGCCGAACCCAACTGGCCCCAATGGCGCGGGCCCAACTACAACGGCTCCACTTCCGCCACCAACCTCCCCGACAAGATCGCCCGCGAGGACGCGCTCTGGTCCACCCCCATGCCCGGGCACAGCAACGGAACGCCCATCATCTGGGGCGACCGCATCTTCACCACCGCCCAGCAGCGCGACGGCAAGCTCGTCGCCCTGTGCGTCTCCCGAACCGACGGCAAGATCGTCTGGCAACGCGACATCTCCGACGTCTCGGTCACCAAGGGCCGCAACGACTCGGCCACGCCCTCCCCCGTCACCGACGGCAAGCAGGTCTTCTTCCTCTACGGCACCGGCGACCTCGCCGCCTTTGACGTGGACGGCAAGCCTCTCTGGCAGCGCAACATCCCCAAGCAGTATGGCCGCTGGAACTACCAGTGGCACTACGGCGCCAGTCCCACGCTCTACAAGGGCAAGCTCTACGTCCAGGTGCTCCACCGTGACGTCAGCGAGAGCAACTGGGGTGATTCCAAGCCTGGCGGGTCGCTGGCCGATTCCTACCTGCTGGGCGTCGATCCCGCGACCGGCAAGGACCTCTGGCGCGTCATCCGCCCGACCGACGCTCGCGTCGAATCCCACGAGGCTTACACCACCCCCATCCCGTGGGAACGCCCCGGCGGCACCCAGATCCTGATCGCCGGCGGCGACTGCGTCACCGGTCACGACCCCGAGACCGGCAAGGAACTCTGGCGCGCCGGCGGCTGGAACCCCCAGAAGGTCAATAGCTGGCGGCTGGTCACCTCCCCCGTCACCTGGGACGGCCTGGTCTTCGTCTGCCCGCCCAAGGGCGGGCCGATCCTCGCCTTCAAGGAAGGCGGCAGCGGCGACGTGACAAACACCCACCGCGCCTGGAAGGGCGACAACCGCCTGACCAGCGACGTCTGCGTCCCCCTGGTTTACAAGGACAACCTCTACGTCCTCGACGGCGACCGCAAGCAGCTTTTCTGCGTCGATCCCAAGACCGGCACGCACAAGTGGGGCGGCACGCTCGACAGCCGCAACGCCGTCCTCCGCACCTCCCCCACCGGTGCCGACGGCAAGATCTACGTCATGAACGAGAACGGCGACCTCTTCGTCTGCTCCGCCGACGAATTCAAGGTTCACTCCAAGGCCAGCCTCGGCGGCGAGGGCGGCAGCCGCGGCTCGATCGCCGCCGTAGACGGCATGATCGTCGTCCGCACCGGCGATAAGCTCTGGGCGTTCGGCAAGAAGCAGTAGGGTGGGGCCCGCCCACCCAAACGACGTCATCCTGATTAATGAGGAGGTTCTACCGACGAAGGATCTAGCCCGAATCAGCGAATCGGCGCGGCTTGCCGCTCCGGGCAAGATCCTTCGGTCGTTGAAACTCCCTCAGGATGACGGCATTACGGGTCCGCCTGAGGATCGGTCGCCAGTAGGCTCCGACGCGCGTAACGCGCAAAGACATAAGGACCTGCGAAGAACGGTAACCTCCTTCACGTTTTACGTTTCACGTTTCACGACCTCCCCTTCCCTCATCCGTTATAATTGTTCCACACCCCTGCGGAGCACCGGATGAAACGACGGCATACCGTCCTGGTCGTTGACGACGAAGCCGACGTCGTGGCCAGCGTCAAGGACCTCCTGCGCCTCGACTACAAGGTCCTGGGCGCCACCAAGGCCGTCGAGGGGCTGGCCGTCCTCGACCGCGAGCCGATCCACGTCGTCATGACCGACCAGCGGATGCCGGAGATGACCGGCGTCCAACTCCTCGAGCAGGTCCGCGACAAGCACCCCGACGCGATGCGCCTGCTCTTCACCGGCTACGCCGACGTCCGCGCCGTCGTGGACGCCATCAATCGCGGCAACGTCTATCGCTACATCACCAAGCCCTGGGACCCGGATGAGCTGATGGCCATCATCCGCGAGGCCTGCGACCGCTACGACCTGATCGAAGAACGCCGCCATCTCATCGCCCAGTTGCAGACCAAGAATGTCGAGCTGGAACAGGTCAACGCCGAGCTGCGGCGGATGGACGAGCTCAAGAGCGCCTTCATCCGGGTCGCCAGCCACGAGCTGCGCACGCCCCTGACGATCCTCATGGGCCTCTCGGACCTGGCGTACCGCCAGGGCAACGCCGCCGAGCCGCTCTGCGGGTGGGTCAAGCGGATGCACGGCGCGGGTCAGCGGTTGCAGCACTTGATCGACCAGCTCGTCAACATGCTCGCCGCCCAGCAGTTCGATCGCACGATCGAGAAACATCCGACGGACCTGGGCAACCTCGTCCGCCGCGCGGTGGAAGACGTCCGGCCGTTCGCCGACATCCGCGGGCACAAGCTCCAGATCGAGGTGCCGCCCGACACGGGCACGATCGAGGTGGACGAGGGCAAGATCCGCGACAGCGTCAACCACCTGCTCCTCAACGCGATCAAGTTCACGCCCGACGGCGGGACGATCACCGTGGGCGCCGGGCGCGCGGCGGACGGTTCGGCGACGATCCGCGTGAGCGACACCGGCTGCGGGATCGACCCGCAGTGCCTCGATCGCGTGTTCGATCGGTTCTTCACGGATTTCGACGTGTCGCGCCATTCGTCGGGGCATTTTGAGCATGGCAAGAAGGGGATCGGGCTGGGGCTGTCGGTGGTCAAGGCGTTCGTCGAGATGCATGGCGGGCGGGTGGAGGTGCAGAGCGATACCGGCAGGGGCGCGACGTTTACGATCCGTCTGCCCGCCCAATCAGGTGCGAACCAGCCCGCCCCGGCCGCGGCGCAAGGGGTGGTCTCATGACCGACCTCTCCAGCGCCGCCAGCCCGCGGATGGCCGCCATGTCGGTGCGGCTGGCGCGGGTCCTCGCGATCGTGGTGGCGCTGATCGCGGCGGCGACGCTGGTCGGATGGGCCGCACACGTGCCGGTGCTTGTGGATTGGCACACGGGGCATGCGGGGATGAACCCGGTGACGGCCGTCGCATTCCTGCTGCTCACCGCGGGGCTCTGGATCCTCTGCGATTGTCCGGAAGGACCGGGTTGGCGCAGCCGGCAGGCCGCGCAGGGGCTGGCGCTGCTGGTCGTGATCCTGGGGGCGCATCGCCTGATCGCGTACGCCCTGGGCGGGCCGTGGTCGGTCGATGAATGGATCTCGGCGTCAACGCGGAGCAACAACCGGATCGCGCCCAACACCGCGGCCGGCCTGCTGCTGGCCGGGTTGGCGCTGATGATGCTCGACTCCGAGCGCGGGCGCCGGCACAACCGGCCGGCGGTCTGGCTCGCCCTGGCGCCCGGGTGCGTGGGGTTGCTGGCGCTGACCGGATACACCTATACCGTCGAGCCCCTCTACGGTTTCCGCGGGTACATCGAGATGGCGGTGAGCACGGCCGTCTCGTTCGTCCTGGTGACCGTGGCGACCCTGTGCGCCCGCCCCCGCCGGGAGCCACTGGCAACGCTGGTCAGCCAGACCGCCGGGGGCGCCACGGCGCGGCGCCTGCTCCCCGTGGCGATCCTCGCGCCCCTGTTCCTGGGGTGGCTGCGCCTCACCGGCCAGCAGGCCAACCGGTACGACTCCGAGTTCGGCGCGGCGCTGTTCGCCGTGGCGATCTCGGCGGTGTTCATCGTGATGGTCTACCTGTCCGGCCGGTCCCTGGCGCGGGCGGAGCTGGGACGCCGCGCGACCGAGGACCGCCTGGCGGCGTCCGAGGCGTTCTACCACACGCTGGTCGAAACCCTCCCGCAGAACATCTTCCGCAAGGACCTTCAGGGGCGGTTTACCTTTGCCAACAGCCGGTTCCTGGGGGAGATGCGAAAGACCGCCGACCAGGTCGTCGGCAAGACGGATTTCGATTTCTTCCCCAAGGCGCTGGCCGATCGTTACCGCCGCGACGACCAGGCCGTCGTGCGCACCGGCACGCCCTTCGAAACCGTCGAGGAGCACGTCACGCCCACCGGCGACAAGCTCTACGTCCAGGTGATCAAGACGGCGGTCTACGACGACCGCGGGCAGGTGATCGGCACGCAGGGGATCTTCTGGGACGTAACCGAGAAAAAGCGGCAGGAAGAGATCCTGGAGGAGAAGAACAGGCAGTTGGAGGAGGCCGCCCGCGCCGAGCGCGAGGCCCGCGAAGCCCTGGAGCACGCACAGGGGCAGCTCGTGCAGTCGGAGAAGCTCGCCGGGCTGGGCCAGATGGTGGCGGGCGTGGCGCACGAGATCAACAACCCGCTGTCGTTCGTCGGCAATAATGTCGCCGTGATGCAGCGGGACGTCGGGGCCATCCGCAAGCTTTTGGAGCTGTACAAGCAGGCCGACGGGAACGTCCCGGCCGACGTGCGCGAGCAGATCAAGGAGTTCGAAGACCAGATCGACCTGCCGTACACGATGCAGAACCTCGAAGGGTTGTTCTCGCGGTCGCGCGACGGCCTGCGGCGGATCCAGCAGATCGTCAAAGACCTGCGCGACTTCGCCCGACTCGACGAAAGCGAGCTGGAGGAGGTGGACGTCAACGCGGGGATCGAATCGACCCTGAACATCATCCAGGGGCACGCGAAGCGCCGCAACGTTCAACTGGCGTCCGAATTGGCACCCCTGCCGAGGGTCACCTGCTACCCGGCGAAGGTGAACCAGGTGGTGATGAACCTGGTGGGCAACGCGATCGATGCCTCGCGGGATGGGGGCACCGTCTCCGTCCGCACCCGCGCGGACGACACGCACGTGACGATCGAGGTCGCCGACACCGGCTCCGGCATCCCGCCGGCGATCCGCAAGAAGATCTTCGACCCCTTCTTCACCACCAAACCTCAGGGCGAAGGCACCGGCCTGGGCCTGTCGATCAGCTACGGCATCGTGAGGGATCACGGGGGGGAGATCGAGGTCGATTCGGAGGAGGGCCGGGGCTCCACCTTCCGCGTCAAACTCCCCCTCCGCGCCCTCAAACTCGCGACGTGAGGACGGCTCTATCCCGTTTCCGGCATGAACGTGGGCATCGCCACCCCGGTATGCGGCGTAGAAGCCCCGCGTACCTGTGCGAAGTGCAGTTCGAGATTCCTGGCGCTCCAGGCGTATAGCCGGCGGACCAGCGCCGGGCGATCAAGCGGCGTCAGCAGGATGGGGGCGCGGTTGGCTATTGCGTGATGCTTCAGGTGATCGGCGATCAGGGCGGCGGCTGGATCGTCGTCGCGCATCACGCCGGGGCCCAGCATGGTGCTGCCCGGGTGGGCGACGGAAACGAGAAATCCGTCGATCGCGCCGGGGCGGCTTTCGATGACCGTCGTCCGCCAGATCCCCTGCCGGTTCTCGACGAAAAACGCGTAATCGCCGGGGCGGTGAATGTGGCACAGCTCGCGCTCGAGATCGGCCATCGGCTCGACGTCGGCGCGGGTGGCGGGGCGGATTCGATAGCCCGGTGGGCACGGCGGGAGGCTCGCGGCGCGTTCGACGGGGATCTGCATGTCCGTGAAGCAGGCGCGGGGGACGAACCCGGCGCGGGAATAGAGGGAAAACGAGTCGAGGTTCATCGCGCTGGACACCAGGCGCGTGGGTTTGCGCTCGCGATCGGCCAGATCGGTGATGAATCGGAGAAGCCTGGCTGCGATCCCTTTGCCGAAAAAATCCGGGTGCACGTTCATGATCCTCAGCGATACGTGCGTCGGGCGCGGGTGGTAGAAGCAGGAGCCCATCAGCCGGCCGGTTTTCGGATCCTCGGCGACGATGCAGCAACCGGGGTCGAGGGCCTCGTAAACTTCAGGGAATAGCCGGCAGGATTGCGGGCCGGCGGTGAATATGTCGAAGTTGCGGTGCGCGCGGTACCACGAATTGGTTGACGCGCAGATGAGATCTGCGACGGCGTCAAACTCATCCGGGCGCAGCGCGCGGAGATGCGGGTCGGGCATAAGCCGGGAATCTACCAATGACGAGCCCGTTCACGCCACGACGTCGGGCAACTCGAACCCTTTGCGGTAGGTGCCGCGCAGGATCTCGTTGGCCTTGGGGTCGTCGGTGAACTCGGTCTTGGGGTCAAAGGTGAGGTGTTTGCCGAGGCGATACTTAAGATCGTCGAGCTTCAGGCCGTTGCCGTCGGACAAGTGCTCTTCCATTCGCGCCAGGGTCTCATACGCGTCCTTGTTGTCGCCGAACGCCTTGGTCTTCGGGTTGAACGGCACCAGCTCGCCCAGGCGATACGAGGCGTTGGCGAGGTGGATCGGGATGCAGGAGAGGTGGCCCTCGAGGATCTCGGCGTGCAGGTCCTCGCGCTTGCGGCTCTTGACGGCGGCGATGAAGTTCTCGAAGTGACCGCCATGGCGCGGCTGGAAGTCCCTGGGCGCCGGCAGCGGCGCGGGCTTGTCACTGCCCTTGGGATAGAAGGTGGTGCCCCGGACGGTACCGGCCTCACAATGGTAGATGTCGCCGATGCCCTGGCCGAGGTATTTGTCGGTCTTGAGGCCGCGCACCTCGAAGATCAGTTGGGTCTCGCCATAATCGAGGATCGCGATCTGCGTATTGGGCGTCTGGCCCTGGTCTTCGTAACCGAACCGGCCGCCCAGGCTGATGGCGGACTTGGGGTAGATGCCGTTGGGGATCGCCCAGCGGGCCAGGTCCATCTCATGGACGCCCTGGTTGCCGATGTCGCCGTTGCCGGTGTCCCAGAACCAGTGCCAGTTGTAGTGGACCAGGTTCTGGTGGAACGGCTGCTGCGGCGCCGGGCCCAGCCACATGTTGAAATCGACCTCGGGCGGGGGGGCTTCGACCGGTTTGAACCCGATGCTGCCCCGCGGCTTGTAGCACAGACCCCGGCTGACCCGCAGCTTCCCGAGCTGCCCCGAGGCGATGGTGGCGGCGACCTTTTCCCACCCCCCGCTCGATCGGCTTTGCGTGCCGTGCTGGACGATCCGGTTGTACTTGCGCGCGGTCTCGACGGCCACGCGTCCCTCGCGGATGTTGTGGCTCATCGGCTTCTCGACGTACACGTCCTTGCCCGCCTGGCAGGCCCAGATCGTTATGAGAGAGTGCCAGTGATTCGGCGTGGCAATCGAGATCGCGTCGAGGTTCTTGTCGTCCAGGGCCCGGCGGACGTCCTGCGTCGTCTGCGGCACATTGCCGGACTTGTTCTGAACCGTCTTGACGCGTGCGGGGAAGAGCCGGCTATCGACATCGACGAGCCAGGCGATCTGCACGTCCTTGAGCTTGCCGTACTCGCTCATGTGATCGCTGCCCCGGCCATGGATGCCGGCGATGGCGACGCGGACGGCGTCGTTGGCCCCACGGAAATCCCCCGACGATTTGGTGCCGGCGATGAGGAGCGAGCCTGCGGCAACGGAAAGCGACCCCTTGAGGAACGAGCGGCGGGAGGTGTAGCGTGACATGGCTATGCGTTCCTTCCTGCGTGAAGTGAGATGTGCGGGTGCGCGTCGCGCGCGTCCACGACGCTCCGTCCTGTATTACGCCTCAACGGATCGATCGTTACTTATCCGACGCATACGTCCGCCCGATGTATCCGACAATCGCCTTCTTCAGCTCAAGCGGGTCGATCTCGCCCGTATGCTGGTAGATCACCTTGCCGCCGGGCGCGATCAGCATCGTATGCGGCACGGGACCCTCCCACTTCGGGTCGAGCGTCTCCACGAACTTGTCGCGGTCCGGCGCGGTCAGGATGTAGTTGGTCGTCGCGACCTTCAATTCCTTGAGCTTTGCCAGGGCAAGATCCTTCTTCGCCGGTTCGTCCATGCTGATCGTGACCATCTCGAACCGGCGATGTCGGTACATCCGGTTCATCTCGACCAATTCCGGCAATTCGATCACGCAGGGCCCGCACCACGTCGCCCAGACGTTCACCAGCCGCAGCTTGTTCCCCTCGCCATTGGCGGCGAGCTTCCTGACCCCCGCCAGATCAATCGCGCTCAGGCTGACCGGCTCGGCGTCCCACTTGGCGACGGCGGCCTTGGCGCTGTCGTTCTTCGACGCCCACTTGGTCGAGCAGCCGAAGACCTTGGTCTTCTCGACCGTCACGGGCTTGCCCGCCAGCATCGCCTCGATCGCGTTGCGCGCATCGTGCGAGTGCGGTGGCTTGACCTCCCCGTCGTCGATCCGGCCGACGTAGCGAAGCTTGCGCTCCTGATCGAAAATGAAAATGTGCGGCGTCGCGACCACGCCGTATGCCTTGGCGGTGGACTGCGTCTCGCCGTCATCGAGGTACGGAAACGGGAAGTTCTTGTCCTTCGCGCGGATCTTCATGCCCGCGAAGTCGTCGGTCAGATCGGTATAGCCCAGCTCGTCGAGCCGCAGGCCGCTGATGCTGTTCGGATTGATCGCGACCAGGGCAACCCCCTTGTCCTTGTAGTCGTTGGCAAGCTGGATGATCCGGTCCTCATAGGCCTGGGCGGTCGGACAGTGATTGCAGGTGAAGACGATGACCAGGATCTTCGCGGCGGCGAAATCCCCAAGCGTGTACGTCTTGTCGTCCACGCCCTTCAGCTTGAAGTCAGGCGCGGCGGCGCCGATCTCCAGCGTCTTGTAATCCTCGGCCGCGCAGATGGTGGCGGCGAAGAGCGACAGGGCGATCACCAACGACGACACGAGCGATCTGGGCATCGTGGCCTCCGGGTTGAGGCGAATTGTTCCCCAATCGGGGAGCGCTGACAAGTCTCTTTGTCGCGATACCTGTTCAGGCGAGAAGGTCGTTTCGCTTTCGAATCGGTTTGGCGCTGAACACGCTCGCCGGCGACGCCACGGGCGAGGACGACGACGGCCGCGACACGGCGGTCACGTTCTTCGCGGCCTTGGCCGGTGCGGGCCTGGGCTTGGCCACCGGCTTTGGCGCCACCGGCACGGGCACGGGAGCCGGCTGCGCAACCGGCAACGCGGCCGGGGAAGGCGGCGCCGCAAGCGTCTTCCCGAACGCCAGTTCCAGGATCTGGTAATCCGCGAAATCCACCCGCCCGTCAAAATTGAAATCCCCCGAGCTCCAATTCCCCGCCTTTCCGAGATTCGGATACAGCGCCATGAAATCGCCGGTATCGACAACGCGATCGTGATTCGCATCCCCAGTCAGGTGGAAATCGATCGCGTTCAGGTCCCCGCCCGCGACCCCATCGGCATTACCATCGAGCAGATTGCCAAGCCCATCAGCCAACACCGACGACGCGATCGCCAGTCGGTAATTCCCGTCCGCCAGCGAAGTCGGCAACTCCCAGGTCGCCGTGAATGTCAGCGGGTCATAGGTCATCGACGGCGTCGGGACCCACTGATCCGTCTCCACGTTCGTCACCACCAGATCCCCCGCGTCGATGCTCGCGCCCACATCCTCGCTGAACCGCACGACCACCATCGGCGTCGCGCCATACCTGATCGACGCATCCAGCACGTACGGCGCACCCGTGTTGGGCGTCCCCGGGGTCCCGCCCGCCCGCTCCGCGCGCCAGTTCGCCACATCATTCCCATATTGATTGACGATCACCCGCCCCAGCGACGGCGCCTGCCCGTCCGCCGCCGCCGGCCACGGGTCATCGTCGCCGTAACTCACCTTGTCCACGCGCACGTAAGGCGTCACGCTTCCCACCGGCGCCAGCGGCTTGCTCAGTTCCAGCGTCTCGCCCTTCCCGTCCAGCGCGCCGGTGTAGGGTCCGAAGATCTGCACCGACGCCGGGATCGAATAGAGCGTGCGGAAGAGTGCCGGATCGATCGGCACCACCAGGATCGACTCGTTCACGCCAATCGTCGCCCCGGCGCCAAACGTGAAGCTCACGCCATCCGTGAACCGCCACCCCACCAGCGACACCGCCGCATCCGACACGTTCCGCAGCTCGATAAACTCATCTTGTCCCGGCTGCGGGTGATACATGATCTCGCTGACCACCACCGGCCCCACGCGCGGCCCGGAATTGGCCGCATCGCGCGTCGGCTTCGCCATCGCCACGAAGTCGCTCGCCTCATTGCTCTTGATGTACCTGCCGAACGACACGCCCACGTCCGCCGCCCCGAAATCCACCGAATCCCGATACCCCGCCAGGTTCCCCGCCCCATCCGACCCGCTCAGATAAACCGCCCCACCCAGCGCCGCCGACAACGTGAACGCGCCACCAAATCCGCCCGCGCCGTCCTGCGCGATCGAGAGATACCCATTCGCCGAAATCGTCGTGTTCGCCGGAATCGTGAACTTCCGCAGGTTCGACGTCGCATCCGACAGGAACCAGCCACCCACATTGATCGCGCCAGCCGTCTGGTTGTGCAGCTCGATCCAGTTCGTGCCCCCGGTTTCTGCACTGCTCATCACTTCGCTGATGACGATCGAATTCGGGTTGAGCCCGTTGTCCGCCGCGCCCGGATTCCCATCGATCAATTTGCTCGGCCGCCAGCTCTCCTTCTCGCCCCACGTGTTGTACACCGCCCCGTCATTGCGAATGACCAGCGAGAACCCCTCGCCGGCCGTGTTCGGATACCACCCGTCCTCGTAGTCCACCTCCACGATCTTCTCGTTCCGCGCATCCTGCAGCTCCACCGATTCGCCGAAGTTGTCCATCGTATCGGTAAAGGTCCCCAGGACCGGAACGCCCGTCCCATACCGCGACTGGAACGCCGCCAGGTTCTTCACCAATACGCCATATGCCCCCGCGGCGAGCGTTGCCGTCGAGCCGAACGAGTAAACCACGCCGCTGGCAAAGTGCACGCCATTGAGATTCAGCGACGATGTCCCGATGTTCCGCAGCTCGATGAACTCAAAATCATCCGCCGTGTACGGACTCCCCGCCTGCGGCGCCCGCGGCGCGTACATGATCTCCGTGATCCGCAGCCCCTTCTGCGCCGCCGACGGACTGCCGGCGTAATTGGTCGTACCCACCACCCGCCCCGCATCATCCGTCAGCGTCAACGACTCACCGTTGGCCGACAAATGCCCCTTGTACCCGCCGACGACGAACAGTCCCTGCCCCCCATGCGGGCCGCTCGCCCGATTTTTGAACGCCACGATATTCGGCGAAACGTACAGCGAGCCGCCTGCCGGGATCACCGTCCCCGGCTTGAACTTGAAGCTCACCGCACCGCCCAGCTTCCATCCCGAAATATCCACCGCGTAACCGTTCGGATTCCGCAGCTCGACGAATTCCTCATCCTGGTTGTTCGACGCCGGCAGGTACTCGATCTGCCCGAAGTTGATCGTCGGGTTCGCCGGCTGGGCATCCGGGATCACGCCCCCGTTGTTCACGTTGTGCGTCACGTAAAAGTGCGTGCGGCGGGGATCGAGATACTGTGTCTTGAGGATATCGACGGCCGTATTCAGATCCTGGTTGACCCCATACGGGTTGCCCCACTTCGCCCGGTCCAGCGCCACGTCGGGCGCCATCTTCGCCACGATCTGATCGATCTTCGTCTCGTAAAACCGCTGGTCGTAAGGCGTCCCCGGCGCGTTGAGCTGCTGGTCCATCACCGTGCGCAGGCGCCGCATCCAGATCTCGCGCGCCGCCGGCACCTTGCTCATCGCGTCGATCAGCGCGTTCCACGCGCCCGAGCCGTCGATCTTCGGGTGCTCCATGTCCCCGGCAAGCGGATCGCTCTGCGGGTCGTGCGTCGCCCACATCGTGTCGTTCAGCACGCCGCCGCTGCCCGTGTAGTTGCGGCCAAAGGTCAGATCCTTATCCCACGGCAACATCCGCCAGAGCCCGTCGCCGTTCGTGTCCCGGTACATGAAAAAGTTCTTCTGGATCGAATCGTTGTCATGCACCAGCGCGAACGCCGACAGGTAGCTGGCCATCTCCGCGACGTCCACGTTGTCGAACAGGAACGCCGCCCGGTCGGGGTTGGATGGGCTGATTCCGGCGACCAGCGCATTGATATCGTCCGCGGGCTCGTCGGTCCGCGTGAGCTTCTCGTAGCCGCCGGTGCCGCGGAGGCCGACGTCGGAGTTAAACTTGTACAACGCCCCGTCCGGATCCAGCCCCTCGCGCTTGAGCCAGTGCTGGTCCCCGTTCTCGACGAAGAACGCCACCGAGAAGAACTGCCCGTTCTGCTGGATCCGCGTCTGGAACGCCGCCAGCGACGGCACCCCGGCATCGCGATATGTGTCGTACGCCAGCTCCTGCCGCAGGTACGTCTTGTCGCTGAACGTGGACTTGAGGTTGAACTCCTCCACCCGCGGCTCGTCCCGCGCGAAGCGAAACAGGTGATCCTGGTGAAAATCAAACTTGTAACTCTTCTTCGCCCAGCTCCGCGAAGATTGCCCCTCGAGAGACACCTTGATGTTGTCGTAGAGCTCGCCGTCGTAATAAAGCGACGCCCGCGAGCCCGCGTCGCCATTCGCCGCCGTCGAGTTCTGGATGAACCAGTAGTACACGGGCAGCGCGCTGTTCACGGATGCATCGACGACCATGGTCCCGACGTACTGCTCCGAATCCGTCGGACTCGCGTACAGCGGGAATCGCGACCCGTTCCCCGCCGCATCGCCCGCCGTCACGTACCACCGCACCATCTGCCCCGGCGTCGAGGCGCTCGCCGGGATCGTTGCCCCGTACACCCCATCCCCCGCCGCCCCGTCGCCATGCTGGCCATCATCCAGCATTGAAAGCTGAACCTCCGCCCCGAAGTTAACGCGGTAGAAGAGCGAGACCGATGCCACCGCGGCGAACGCCGGCGTCGCCCGCACGCTCACCGCGATGTCCTGATCGTCCGTCGGCGCCGCCGGCGGCTTACTCAGATCCGACAGGATCGGCCCCAGGTCCGCCGCACCGCTCCCGTTGGGCCCGCCAGGCGTCGGCGTCGTGAAGTATCGCTGTACGCCGTCCTGGTTCACCTGTTTCCCCGCCTCCAGCAGCGGCAGCACCAGGAAATCCTTATCCCCCGCCGTCAGGTTCAACCCCTGGATCGCCAGCACGTTCCGCCCCACCCGCAACAGGCTCCGCTTGTCCGAGAGGTCGAAGTCCTGGTAAACCAGCGCATCCGCCGTCGCGTGGTCCGCCGTCGCGACCGAGTTGTACGCCGGAACCTCTGGCGCATTCGCCGACGCCACCGGCTGACCGTTCAAATACGCGACAAATCCATCGTCATACTTCATCCGCAGCCGCAGGAAATCGAAGGCGGAGGGATCGGTCAGGTCGAACGGGATCCGCACGTACGCCGACGGGTTCACGTTCCGCATCGACGCGCCGACGTCCGTGCCGATCAGGCTCGTGTACGACGTGCCACCCGGGAGCGTGGCCGTGGTGGTGAGATAGACGTCGGCGTTGTACGCCCCCGTCCCGCTTGCCGCCGACACCTTCACGTAATACGTCCCCGTCGTCGTCACGTGAAACGCATAAACATTGGCGTCGCGATTGTCCGGCGAAGGCGGCCCCTCCGCCGACCCGTCATCGCTCGCCAGCGCGTTCCCCGCCGAATCCAGGAGGGACACTTTCGCATCAAGGGTAGACGTCGAATCGACCCGCGCGGTGACGATGTCCCCCGCCGTGAATGTAAACTTGTAAAAGTCGCTGTCGCTCGCCGACGAGATCGTCCCCGCCGTGTGCGAGCGGTACGACGCCAGCGCCCAGGCACTCGTGACGTCGTTCGACTGCGCCGATCCGTTATTCGGCTCCGTCTCGCTCGCGAACCCGCTTCCCGTCAAGGGCGCGCTCCCCGTGTTCTCCAGGTAGACCGACGCCTGATACGTTCCCGTCGCTCCATTGTCCGAACCCGGCTTAATGTAATACGTGTCCGTCGCCGTGATCGCCATGCGATACACCAGCGATTCGGTCCCATCCCCGCTGTCCGAATCGATCAGAACCGTGGATGATCCCCCCTGCGGCCCGCGCTTGATCTCCAGCTTCGGATCCGCCAGCGTCCCCCGCCCCGACGGCGCGCCCGACAGGTAAACCGTCAACACGTCCCCCGCGTCGAGCTGACCGATCCGGAAATAATCCGTGTCCGTCGCCGACGAGATCGATCCCGTCAGCACCATATGGTAAACGTCCCCCGGCGCGCCCTGGAAATTCTCGACCGCCGAATTCGCCGCAGCCGTCGAATTGTTCGGCTCGATCTCGTTGGGCAGCGGCGTCCCCCCCGACTGGTCATACCCCACCCCCGTCGTCGCCGCGGTCCAACTGGAGTCGTTAAACTCCGGCTGCACCCACGTGTCGCCCAGCGAGCCGTTCGTCGGCACTCGCATCCGCCCCGCGGCCCCCGGCCCCACCAAGACGGTGCTGTTCTGCGCCTGACCGATCCCATACGACACATTCGAGATCTGCGGCGGATACTTCGGATCATATGATGACACTACGGTGCCATTCGGCTCCGCCAGCGCCAAGTACTCCCCACCCCCATCCAGCTTGAAGTTCGTGTGCAGTTCCTGCCCCGCCACCCGCCGATCCTTGCCGGATG
>DATBFY010000360.1:0-3606 GCA_036558265.1 Tepidisphaeraceae bacterium
CGGCCATGAAGTTGGGACGCGCCTCGGCGCCAGCCACCTCGGCGTACGCCTTCTTGAACGCTTCGTTCTCGGGCGACCGGTGGTCCGCCGAATAGTGGTGCGTGGTGATCACCCCGAGCGCCTCGTCACCCATCGCCTCGATCACCTCGTCCTCCGTGACGTCGCCGGTGCCGATCAGTTTGATCCCGACCTTGTCGAGACCACGCTCCTTGAACGCCTTCATGAGGGCCACCGCCGCCTCGCCCGCGGGGGTGAAGATGAAGACCGCCTCCGGCTTGGCGTCCTTGATGCGCTGGATGAACGGACCGAACTCGGGGTTCTTGAGCGGCACCCGCACCGAGCCGACGACCTCGCCGCCGCCGGCCGTGAACACCTTCTTGAAGGTCGACTCCGCGTCGATGCCCGGACCGTAGTCGGTGACCAGCGTGTAGACCTTCTTGATCCTGTTCTTGATCGCCCACTCCGCGATCGGCGCGGTCACCTGTGGCAGCGTGAACGAGACGCGCACGATATAGGGCGACTTGGTCGTTATCACTGAGGTGGCCGCGTTCATGATCACCATCGGGACCTTGGCCTCGGTCGCCACCGGCGCGACCGCGAGCGCGTTCGGCGTCAGGCCGAAGCCCGCCAGGACCTGCACCTTGTCGCGCGCGACCAGCTCCTGGGCCAGTCGCTTGGCGACCTCGGGGGCTGGCCCGGTCGTGTCCTTGACGACGAGCTCGATCTTCTTGCCCGCCACCTTGTCACCGTGGACCTTCATATATGCCTTCATCCCGTTCGTGATCTGCTTGCCGTAAGGCGCGAACGGCCCGGACATCTCGACCAGGACGCCCACCTTGATGGTGTCGTCGGCGTATGTAGACGCGGAGAAGACGGTGGGGCAGGCGAGCGCCACCGCCGCAAGGATGAATCGGCTCCCCTTGAGCAACATGTGTCGGTCCTCCATTCGCGCCATCACAACCTGATGACCTGGATCCCGAGCTGAAAAGCCTTCTGCTTCCCTCCCATCGGGCCCATGTCCACCCAGTAGTAACCCGCGAAGAACTTGGCGAAGTGGGACTGGATCAGGTACTGGAGATACCCATCGACCATCTTCACGTTCGGCGTCTCCGTGAACTGATAGCGGAACGCCGGCGCGAACCTGCCGGGGCCGACCGGTTCGGGGAACACATACCCGGCGCCGAACATGTAGAATTGCCGCACTGGTTGCCGCTCGTCGTAGATGTACGTCGCGCCTTCGAGGGTACCCACGCCGGCGTCACCGAGCTTCTTGTCGATGAGCGCGTCGGCCTCGAACAGGTGGTAGTCGCCGACGTCGATCGTCGGTGGCGTTCCGGGGGCGAGGACCTTGAACGACCCCGACTTCTGGTACTGCAGGCTGGCGCCGACGGCGACGATGTCCTTCGCGCCGTGGTACGCGCTCTGGTGATAGTACCCGGGCTCGGGATCCAGCAGATTCAGGACCAGCCGCGCGGTCAGGAGCGGGTTCACTTCGTGAACTTGGGCGTCCAGGTTGTAGGCCCCTAGGTAGTACTTGAATGTACCGCCCGCGACCTGGCCCCAAACCGTTGCGCCGTTGTCGCGTCCGTTCGGACCGGACTTGAGGCCAATCGGCGGTGGCGCGTTCCGGACGCGCAGGAACCCGGGGTAGAGGAAGTAGTTGATGAACCAGGGGCCGCTCAGGTTCGACCGATCGCCCGGTACGAGCATGCGCCCAATCCAGATGTTGAACAGCGGATCCAGCTCCAGCTTCGCGATGAGATCCTGGATCCCAACGCTCGCGTACGAAAGTGGCGGCACGCCGTTGGGCTGGGTAGGCGGGCTGTTGGCGTTCAGGTTGAACTGCCACTTGAACCACGGTGCGATCCGGCCGTTGGCGGTCAAAATGAGATAGATCTCGTCCATCCAAAAGTCGTTGAGGTCATTGCGCGACGATGGGTTCTGAATTCGACCGCCCAGCCTGAACCAGGCCCCGACCGCGACGTTCTTCGGATCGGGACCCCACGGTGGCGGCGGTGCCGGCGGCGTCGCGGCAGGCGGCATAGGAGCGGCGGCCGGTGTGGGCGGCGGCGCGGGCGGCGGCGCGGGCGGCGGCGCCATCGTCGTCGGCGTCGCCGGGACCACCTCGCCAGCCGCCGGTGGCTGTCCAGGCGGAGCCGGTGGCGGAGGCGGTTCTTCCGCCGACGCGGCGGAAGATGCGGCGGCAATCAAACTGCCAATCGTGAAAGCGAGGAAGGAGCGAAGAGAAAATTGCATCATTGCCTCGATCTCCTGTTGGACATGGGATGCACGGCAGCGTCCGCGCGCGCGACAAACAACCGGCTGTGGAGGCAGCCGCGATAGTCCGAAGCGCGACCCAGGCCGACAATAGGCAATTTGGCGTATTTGGTGAGCTCAGTGACGCGGGTGCGCGCTCTCTCTCACGCCGACCCTTCACTGAGGTAATTTTCGCCGCATGTCCGTGACAAACACCCAGGTCGGCATCATTGGCGCGGGGCCTGCCGGTCTCGTGCTCTCGCATATCCTGGCGCGCGCCGGGATCGACGCGGTGGTGCTCGAGGATCGCAGCCGCGAGCACGTCGAGCATCGGGTCCGCGCCGGCGTGCTGGAGCAAGGCACCGTCGATCTCCTCGACGAGATGGGCCTCTCCGCCCGCCTGCGAGCCGAGGGGCTCGTCCACCACGGCATCCTGATTGGCCTGGACGGTCGTCGCTACCGCATCCCGCTCTCGGACTTGACCGGAGGTCGCGCGATCACGGTCTACGGCCAGCAGGAGCTGGTGAAAGATCTCGTCGCTGCCAGGCTGGCGGGCGGCGGCGCGATCGAGTTCGAGGTGCAGGAGGTCGGCCTGTCCGGTCTCGATACCAAACGGCCGGCGATCCGCTACCGCAAAGGGGGACGAGCGTGCGAGCTGCGTTGTGACTTCGTGGCGGGCTGCGACGGTTTTCATGGCGTCTCGCGAGGGTCGATCGCGCCGGGCGTTCTGCGCGTGTACGAGCGTCGATATCCCTTCGCCTGGCTGGGGATCCTGGCCGCGGTGGCGCCCTCCACCGATGAGCTCATTTACGCCCGTCACGAGCGCGGGTTCGCGCTCCACAGCCTGCGCTCCCCGACGGTGAGCCGCCTCTACATCCAGGTCGATCCGAGCGCGGCGCTCGCCGACTGGCCGGACAATCGCGTTTGGCAGGAGCTGCAGCTACGCCTGGGGACCAACGATGGCTGGACACTCACCGAGGGCCCCGTGCTGGAGAAGAGCATCGCGCTTCACCACAGCTTCGTGATCGAGCCCATGCAGCACGGTCGCCTGTTCCTGGCGGGCGACGCGGCACACATCGTTCCGCCCACCGGGGCCAAGGGGCTCAACCTGGCGGTGGCCGACGTTCGGCTGCTAGCTCGAGCCATCACGCGCTGGTATCGCACGGGCCAGGCCGAGGAACTGGAGCGCTACAGCGAGCGTTGCCTGAACCGCGTCTGGAGGGTGCAGGAATTCTCGTCATGGATGAGCGGCCTCCTTCACCGCTTGCCGGACAGCGACCCATTCGATGATCGGATTGCGCGCGCACGGCTCGGATGGATCTGCCGGTCGGAGGCGGAGGCGCGCAGCCT
>DATBFY010000361.1:0-3090 GCA_036558265.1 Tepidisphaeraceae bacterium
CGTCGGCCTGTAACCCCCGGAAATCGACGCCATCGACGTCATGATCTTCGCGGCCACCCGAGGCTGATGGATCAGGTTGCCCCGACCATCGTGCCGCGGCCGCCAGGGCACGGGCCCGGTCGGCGGCGCCGGCGTGGACCAGGCAGAACCAGAAGTCCAGCACCTGCTCACCGGCTCCCACATTGCGCCAGTCGGGGTACACCCGCGGCAGCAGCCGCTCCAGGTAAACGCCCCGCAGTCCGATGGCGTCCGCCACCCGCTCGGCCAGGTGCGCCCAACTCAAATCATTCACGAAGTCGGGCCCGGCGTAACCGGCCTCCCAGGCGGCCTGGTCGTCGAAGCGGTCGTGCCCGGCGAAGCAGTCGTAGACCTTGGTCCCGTACGCCAGCCCACAGCGGTCGCCGGGCAGCCGTCGCCGCTGGGCACCCATCATCTGTTCGAAGACCAGCAGGTTGACCTGGGCGTCGGATAATCCCTCCTCGCCTGCCTCATCGGGTTGCTGCGCCTGATCCTCCCTACGTTGCCAGGGCTCGGGCCCCGATTCCTGCCCCTCCTCATTCGGTCCATGTCCTTGTTCGTTCACGTCGTTATTCCTCCTGTGTAGTTCGACTTGCCCAACAGTTCCCCGTTCCACCGCGCAGTCATTCGCCCGCCTCTCCTTCGCCTTGCTTGATCAGGTCCTCGACCTTGGGTAGCGGCACGCCCAGGCCTCGTGCGTACAACCACGAACCCTCGACCGTCACGACCTGCTCGAAGCCCAGCCTCGACCAGTACGCCGCCAGCTTCGCACAGGCCTTTCCCGGGTCCTGCTCGGCGAACGCGTCCAGCCGCATCCGCCGTCGCCACTGCTCGCGGTCCTGGCCCTTGCCGCCGCTCTCGCGGTCGAACGGGCGGCTCAACGGCGCGGGGATGATCGCCGCCAGCCCGCCGAGCGGGCCGAACAGGTGCATCGCCTTGAGCACCACCGCCAGGCCCAGGCCGCACCCGCGGAAGCGGGGCAGCAGTTCGATCGACTCGATCACCAGCAGCGACGGGTAGTCCACCTCGTGCCGGTCCACCACGTCATCCAGCTCCGGGCGGAAGTTTCCCCGCTCGGTGAACAGCTGGCGGAAGATCTCGAATGCGGCTTGGTCAACGCAGTCGAAGACCTCGAAGAAGCTGTGGCGGTCACGCTCGGCCCGGGTCAGGTCGTAGACCGAGAGCGACACCCGTCCGGCCTGGTGCCGCACCAACGGCGCGGTGGTCGGATCGTCATCCGGGTCGTCGGGGTCGGGCGGCGGCGGCATTTCGACGACGATGCGTCCCTCCACGCTCGTCATGTACTCACTTGGCCCGGGGTCGGCCAGGCACGCCTTGGCGATGAACTCCACGTCACAGTCGGACGGGTTGATCGGCCGGCGGGGCCGATGCTTTCCTTGAACCTTCACCTTATTCATGGGTAGACAACCTCCTGCGATTTCGCGGGAAACCAATGCCCCCGCCGATCCACTCGGTCAATTCCAGTTCAGATGCGCATGTGACGTCCGGCGGAGACGGGCGGCGCCGCGACAGGCCCAATGGCCATCGGCGCGGTTCACCGTGTCTACGGTACGCGCGCCACGGGCGCCATCGCCGCGGGCGCGATCCGTATACGGGGGCACGCGCGCGTCAACGATCCTGCACGTCCTGAGAGGGTCCGGGTTTTCTGTCGGCGTACGGTAGCCGACCACCCGGGGCGGGAGCCGCAGCATAGCATGTTATCGAATCGGAAGCAAGCCCGAATCTCGCGGACAGTGCGGGCCCTCATGGCCAAGGCCCAGCACGCCCACCGCTACCGGCCGCTCCCCGGCCTGCTCCGCCAGTTGCGCGAGGGGGCGGGCCTGACCCAGCGTGAGCTGGCGGCCCGCCTCCGCACGTCCCACGTGTTCGTGCACAAGAGCGAGGTCGGCGAGCGCCGCGTCGACCTGGCCGAGTTCGTCGACTGGTGCCTGGCCTGCGGAGCCGACCCGCAGGAGGCGCTGAGAACTTTCCGCAAGCAGCGTGGCGTGTAATGCGCTTACCGAAAGATCAGCGCCCCTTCAACCGTCTTCCTCCGGTGGCGGTTCTGTCGAAGGTGGCGACGGCGGCGGACGTGGCGGATCCGTCGTGGCGCCCTCATTTTCATCCTCGCCCTCGGCGCCGTCGGGCGCGTGTTCGTCCTGCCACAGCCGCAGGTGGGCGGCCCGCAACGAGGTGATCAGGGCCAGGGCCAGTTCCTCGGTCTGTCTCACCAGCCGTCGTGCCAACCGCGGGGATAGCTCGCCGTCGAGCACCAGCTTGTGAACCGATCCCAATTGCTCGAGCGCGTACTCCAATAAGTCCGGTTCGAGCTGTTCCAGTTCCTCCAGCACGGCCTGGTGGCCGCGCCGCCGCAGTTGCATTAGCGCCCCCAGAACGTCTTTAGACGTGACGATTCGGTCGCTTGGCATGGCAATCCGTGTACTTGGTCAACTCATGCCCGCGCGGGTTGCCGCGCGTGCTGCTACGTCGTGATACCATCGTGTTATTCCCTTCCATCTGTGACATCGCGCGCGCTACCACCGGTGCGCGCGGGTTGCGCAATGTGTTTCGTACTTCCTCTCCGCGCGCGCAGTCCAAGGTACGGCGTGCACCCCGTCCTAAAGCCGCGCACAAAAAGGCATGGCCAAGGCCTCGCAAGCCATCATCATTCGATCAGCCTTTGTCGCGTTGTTCCTCGCTCTTTCCGGTCGCGTCTTGAGCCTCGCTGAGAAGGACCCGAGTCGCCGTCTCTGCGACCAATTCGATTAAGCGGTCAAACGTGGTAAGGGTCTCTCGTTCACGATCTTCACGGGAGACAAATGGCACGGTCGTCGGCGGTTTGTCATCGGCTTCCTTCGTCATGTCTGCTTGGTAGGTGTCCATCATCCACCTGTATGAGTGAGGTGCCCCGATCAGGGCGCAGCAAAAAGCCCCGGCATCAGGCCGGGGCTCACTTCGGCGAGTTTCCTTTCTGCATGGTCAGGCGGCGCAAGACTCGCCGTCGCCGGTCGGTTCTCCGGTCAACTTTGGAAAGCCGGGCCGCGGGTCAAACCGGTATCTACCGTGTAGGTG
>DATBFY010000362.1:0-13096 GCA_036558265.1 Tepidisphaeraceae bacterium
TCGACAACGAGTACAGCAACACGATCCTGATCGTGCACCCGTCGGTGAAGATGGTGATCTTCCGGGGGGACATCTCGAACCTGCGCCTGCAGAGCCTTGGGACGCACGTGATCCGGTTGGAGAAGGGGCAGGACCCGGCGACGATCGCGTATGATGGGACGGCACTGGCCATGACGCCTCCGCAAACGATCGGGGGACAGGTCGAACCCGCGAAAGCGCGTGTGACGCCAACGAATCCTGCGCCCGACCAAACCGTTCCGCCGACTCAGACCGCGGCGACCGGCCCGGCAGCGCCTGAAGATCCGGCGGAGGCCGCCGATCCCTCGCCGGCCGAACCGGAGACTGGCGACGCCATTTCATTGGTCCCAATCCGGCTTGATATCGGCGCGCCTCACGGCAAGACGGTCACAATGGATCGCCCGTAGCGCGTCAGCGGGGGAGAGCCGTTATCCGTAACCATAACGATTAGATGGAGGGATTGTCCGGCGGCATCGGCGGGTAGGGTGATGCGCGTGCGCGCGGCGATCGCGTTGGAGAAGACGGGCACGGCACCGCGATAGCCGCTGACCTCGGGGTAAACGATCCACTGAAAACCAAGGGCGTTGCCATCCGGATCGGTCGATGCGGAGGCATCGAGGTCGATCGTCTCGCCGGGTTTGGCCGTACGGTCCCGGTCGCCGGTCAGCTTGACCTGGGGCGGGTGATTCGCGTGCGCGTGGTCCTTCACGCACCAATCCAATCGCGCGCGAAAATCGTTCTGGATGTGCGCCGCCCAGCGGATCAGCGTGTTGTCGCGGTTGGTCTTGCCATCGAGCGTGTCGCGGACGTTCGGCCAGTAGTACCGCCGGCCGTTCGCGTTCTCTCGCGGGGCGAATCGGCCGGCCCACGAGCCCCACTCGGGGCGCTCGGGCTCGTTCAGGCCGTTGGGGATGAGGCGGAGGAAGGTCATCGTGTCCCCCTCCTTCTGCGGGCGGTCGGTATTGGTCGGGTAGAGCGCGGCGAGGGGGCCATGGTTTTCCAGGAGATCGCGTTTCAGGTCGAAACCGCCGGCGGTCTTGGTCAGGCGCGAGAAACGGTGATACCAGCGGCCGCCGTCCATGTCGGGGAGGAAGGGATAGGCCCAGAACTCGAAGGGCGGGTCGATCTTCCACGTGTGGTCGCCGAACTGATCGTCGGAGGAGAGGCGGATCTTGCGCTTGAACGCGGCGTAGCCTTGCGGGCCGCGCTCCTTCAGCACCTTGTCGAGCGCGCGGCCGAGGCACGACTTGGCGGAGCCGTGATCGGTGCCCCAGTTGAGGAACCAGACGGGTCGCGGGTCGTCACGATCGATTGAGCGGATAAGGAGGTTCACGCCATCTTCGACGTCGTCGTAGCCGCCGACGGTGACGCGCCAGAGTTGTTCGCGCGTGGGGTAGCGCGGGTCGTGCAACTTCAGGTGGTCGTAGACCTGGCCGTACGCGTCAAGCTGGGCGCGGACGATTTCCAGGCCGGTGCGGCGGGGGTTGAGGTTCTCGCCGTCGCGGGCGGTGGGGCGGTTGGCGATGATCCCCTCGACGTCCCACTCGTCGGCGTAGAGGAGGAAGCGGACCAGTGACTGCTCGTCATCCGGATCCCCTCCGGCGTCGGTCTCGATGATCAGGCGGAGGCGATCGGGCGGAGCAGCGGAAGAATTCACCGCGGAGACGCGGAGGACGCAGAGAAGAAATGCGAAAATGGTTCTGAAGCAAGCCACGTCAGTTCTCGATTGCGTCGTATACGGCCTTCTTGAACTGCTCGCGCAGCTTCAGGTGGCCGTTGGGCCAGGTCTGGGTCATCATCACCGCGACAAGGTTGTTCTTCGGGTCGGCCCAGAAATAAGTGTAGAAGAAGCCGCCCCAGGAGACGCTGCCGGCGGGGGCGACGTCGCCGTCCTTGCGGTCGGCGTGGTCGGTCATGACGCCTACGCCATAGCCGAAGCCGTCGCCGTGCATGGCGAATGTGACGTGCAAGGGGGCGATCTGATCCTTGAGCATCCGGGCGACCGTGTCGGCCTTGAGGACGCGCGCACCGTCAAGCTCGCCGCCGTTGAGCAGCATTTGCAGGAAGCGCGAGTAATCGCCGATCGTCGAGCAGAGACCGCCACCGCCGGAATAATACGTGCTGTCGTCTTGTGTCGAATAGGTCGTGCTCCAGACCAGCGCTCCCTGGACGACCCGGTCCGTGCCGACCTTGGTCACCTCATTGCGGTTCTTCGCGTCGGGCATGTAGACGGCGGAGAGGCGGTCACGCTGGTCCCTGGGGACGATGAAGAACGTGTCGTTCATCTTCAGCGGGTCGAGGATGCGCTTGCGCATGAACTCGTCGAGCGATTGACCTGACGCGACCTCGATCACACGCCCGAGGACGTCGGTGTTCAGGCCGTATTCCCACGCGGCGCCCGGGTCGTTCAGCAGTGGCATGGCGGCGATGCGCTTGCAGTTTTCGGCGAGTGAAAATGGCGACTCAGCGAGACCGTCCTGGACGTTCTCGCGCACGTAGAGGTCGCCGACGCTGGGCTTGTTCATGAAGCGATAGGTGATGCCGGAGGTCTGGGTGAGCAGGTCACGGATGCGGATCGGGCGGCTGGCGTCGCGGAGCGGTTGCTCGGCGCCGCGGACGAAGACGGAGGATGTCTTGAATTCCGGCAGAAACCTCGCGACGGGATCGTCCACGCTCAGTTTCCCGTCTTCGACGAGGATCATCGCCGCGACGGAGGTAATCGGCTTGGTCATCGAGGCGATGCGGAAGATCGTACCGCGATCGACCGGACGCGCGGTGTCCGGGTCCGCCAGGCCGGCGGCGGTGAAGTAGACGACCTTGCCGTGCCGCGCGACCAGGGCGGAGGCGCCGCCGATCTGCTTCGCGTCAACCTGATCGCGCAGGATTCTGGAGAAGGCGTCGACCTTCTGGAGGGAAACCCTCTCGGCCGCCGCGTTGCCCGCAGGCAACGAGTCGGCGCGGGAGAGCGCGACCAGGAGCAACACCAGACCCGCGACGAGCCATCTGGACATTCGAAATCCTCCGTTGTTGCACGGAGGCGAGTATAGCCGCACGCGGCCTCCCGCACAGGATCAGCCCGCTCCGCGCGACAAACGACCGCGTCAGCTCGTCCCGGTGCGGATTGGGACGCTCGCGAAATCCCCCCTTGGTGGACAACGGCGTGAACTTTGCTGCAACGCGATTACACCCGTACGAACGGAGAGACACCTATGACGAAATCAACTCCGCCCATCGGCCTCATCGGCATCAGTGGTTTGATCTTGCTCGTCGGCTGCGCGAATCAGGAGCCGGCTGACGCTCCGACGGCATCGGCCACGCCCGCCGCGGCTCGCGTGTCGCCCGCCGACCTTCCGCCCGGCGTGCGGGACGCGTTCATGCGCGAGTTCCCCGACGCCGGCATCACCAACGTAACGCACCTGTCGGCCGAAACGGGCGCGCCGCTCTACCGGCTGACCTTCATCCAGAACGGTCGTCCCGGCAGCGCGACGTATTTCATGAATGGCGAGCGACTTCCGCAGCCTGCGCCGGCCGACCTGACGCCGTACACGCCGCGGCCGCTTCCAAACGATTCCGGTGTCGTGGCCCCGCCTCGATGAATTGGGGCGCGATGAGATGACGCGGAGAGCTTTGAGCGATGAGAGAGGCGTTGGTGACGCGCGGCCCAACGCCTCCTCCATTTGGCTCAAGATATTTACATTTCATGGTGGACACCCCGTTCGGATTTGAAATAATCGATCCATCGAGTTTCACGTCGTGGGTCGCTTGCTTCGGACGGGGTGACGAATGGCCGAAATCCCGCACGCGCGCAGCCAGACCGAGCCGGCGGCACCCCTGGCCAACGGTGGCGACCCGCACCCGCCCGGGAATGACCGGTCCGATCCCGTCGACCGTCCGGACCTGCACCGCGACGTGTTGTCGCCTCGCCAGGACGCCGGGTTCGTCGGACCTTATCGCATCCTCGAACGGGTGGGCGAAGGCGGGATGGGCGTGGTTTACAAGTGCGAGCAGCGCGAGCCCGTACGCCGGATCGTCGCGGTCAAGTTGATCAAGGTCGGCATGGACACGCGCGAGGTCGTGGCGCGCTTCGACGCCGAGCGTCAGGCGCTCTCGCTGTTGAACCATCCCAACGTTGCCAAGGCCGTGGATGCGGGCGTCACCGATTCGGGGCGGCCTTACTTCGCGATGGAGTACGTCGCGGGCGTCCCGCTCACACAATATTGCGACGACAACAGGCTCACGACCCGCCAGCGTCTCGAGCTGTTCATCCCCGTCTGCCAGGCCGTCCAGCACGCCCACCAGAAGGGCATCATCCACCGCGACATCAAGCCCTCGAACATCCTGGTCACGCTGATCGACGGCAGGCCGATCCCCAAGGTGATCGACTTCGGCATCGCCAAGGCCGCCAACTTCGTCCTGACGCAGCAGACGCTTTTCACGCGGATCGGGGCGATGGTGGGAACCCCGGAGTACATGAGCCCCGAGCAGGCCCAGACCAGCGGCCTGGACGTGGACACCCGCACCGACATCTACTCGCTGGGCGTGGTCCTGTACGAACTGCTCACCCTTCGACCCGGCCAAGTTGCGCACCCAGGGGATCGACGGCATCGCGCGGATCCTCAAGGAGACCGATCCGCACAAGCCGAGCACGCGGCTGGGTCAGATCAAGTCCCGGCAGAGTCAGAGTTCGGACGGCGTGCCCGCGCCAACCCCGGCGGATCCCGCCGCCCGCCGCGGGACCGATTTCCGGTCGCTCACGCGCGAGCTCCGCGGCGACCTCGATTGGATCGTGATGAAGGCCATGGAGAAGGACCGTTCGCGGCGGTACGAGACCGCGACGGGCCTGGCGATCGACGTCCGTCGATATCTGCAGCACGAGCCGGTCTGGGCCCGTCCGCCGACCACGACGTACCGTCTGCGCAAGCTGATCCGGCGCCACCGCGCCGCGTTCGCGGCGGCACTGGCGGTCGCCTGCTCGTTGATCCTGGGCATGGCCGCCACCGGCGTCGCGATGATCCGCGCGCGCAACGCCGAGCGTGTGGCCGTCGCGCAGCAGGCGCAGGCCCGCCGCGAGGCCGAAAAGGCAACCACGGTCAGCCAATTCCTGCAGGACGTGTTGACCGACGTTCAGGGCATCGAGCTGCTGGCGCGGGCCGAGAAGGAGGTCGGCGTCCGCTTCAGGGGCCAGCCCGACCTCGAGCTCCAGACGCGCTACACGCTCTTTCGCGCCTACAGCAGCCTCGGGCTGAGCGAGCTGGGCATCCAGGAGCTCGACCGCGCGTGGGAACTGGTCAAGGCGAGCGACGCCCGACGCACCGAGACGGGCCTGCGCGTGGCGGCGGACCTGGCGTATTACGCCCGGGGCACGCAGGAGCAGCGGGAGCAGTTCGCGCGCGAGACCGCCGACCTGGCGCGCGACACCCTGGGCGACGACCACGAGGTGACCATCCTGGCGCGCAACGTCCGGGCGGTCGCGCTCGTGGCGCTGCGGCGCGCTGACGAAGCCGAACCCATCTATCGCCGCCTGATCCAGCAGCTTCGCGCGCGGGGAGCCGGCGCGACCGAGGACGCCAACGCCGCCGCCCCGTTCAGCAACCTTGGCGCGCTGGTGCGCCGGCAGGACAAGCTCGCCGAGGCGCGCGACCTCTTCGAGGAAGGGCTGCGCTACGCCAACGCCGCACGTTACAACGGCTTTCGGAACTGGTGGATCTGCTCGAGCGGCCTGGCCGAAACGCTCGAACGTCAAGGCGAGCTCCCCAAGGCGGCCGACCTGTACGATCAGATCCTGACCCAGTTGCGCAGCCGGCTCGGCCCCGAGCACCCGTCGGTGGGGCCGACCGTGGACCTCTACGTCTCGCTGCTGCGGCGCCTCGGCCGCAACGACGATGTCGCCGCCGTCGAGCGCGGACAATGGGACGCCCTCTCCCGAACCGCCGACCTGACCTGGAGCAGCCCCATCGTCCTGGCGCGACGGGCGCACGCGCGGGTGTGCGTCGGACGGTTCCCCGAGGCGATCGAAGACTACCGGCTCCTGACGGATCTCGAGCCCGCGCAGCACCTGCACTGGTATTACCTGGCTTGCGTGCTGGCCTACCTGGACGACGCCCCCGCGTTCGACAGGCTCCGCGTCCGGATGCTGCAGGGCTTTGGCAATTCCCCCGACCGCTACATCTGTCTGCGACTGGCCAAGGCCGCAATGTTGATGCCCGCCGCCGATCCCCAGCAGCAGCGGATCGCCGGCGCGATGGTCGACCGCGCCGCCGCCGCCGACCCTGCCGACAAGTGGCTGCGCATCTCCAAGGCGCTCGTCGAATACCGGGCCGGCCGGTTCGAGCGCGCGGTCGACTGGTGCGAGAAGGCGCAGGAGAATCCATTCGGCAACCCCGCCGCCGACGCCTCCGTCCAACTACTGCTGGCGCTGGCGCACCATGCGTCGGGACAGGACGTCCAAGCCCGCGCGGCCCTGGCGCGCGGCCGCGGCCAGGTCGCGCGCGACGTCGCCCCCTTGGAATCGGGACGCATGAGCGGCGTCGGCATCGAGGACTGGCTGATCTGCCACTCCCTGCTGCGCGAGGCGAACGGCGCGCTGCCCGGCAATTGACGGCTTGTGCTCCGCGTCTCTCTCTCACTCTCTCGCAAGGGACAGGACGCGCCGCTTCGCCTGTTCAAGGGCGGACCCGCGAGAATCACACGGCGCCCCTTTCGGGGCGCCGTTGCGTCGCTCGGGCGCGCGCGATGATGCTTTGCTCCACAACCTCCGTTTTTCACCGCGCGCGCGACACGCGGGTCTCATTTGCCCGACAAGGCCGCCATCTTGTTGATCAACTCGTCCACGGCGGGTTTGAGCTTGTCGCCTACGCCCGGCAACGTCGTCGCCTTCGACGCTGTGTCGCGTATCTTGGGCAACCACGTGTCCACCAGGGACGCCACCGTCGAACGCGCGGAGGCGGGCAGCTTGTCGAGCATCGCCTTCACGTTGTCGAGCTGTGCGGACGTCTGATTCAATTTCGGGATCGCCGCGTCGGCGGACGCCGCGTCGGTCACCCCAGACAGCGTCTGGGTGAGGGACCCGAACGTCTCCGTGAGCGAGCTGGTCACCTTGGACACGTCGGGGATCGAGGTGCCCGGCGGGATCGTGCCCGATGCGCGGATGGCCTCGCCCGCCGTCGGCTGCGTCGCCGCCATGGGCTGCTGCGGGCGGGCGCCCATGTCCTTGGGTTCCTCACCCTTGCGTCCCCAGATCGCCCAGGCCGCCAGCCCCAGGCCGAGCAGGACGATGAGCGGGACGGCCCACCGCGCCGGGGACGGCTGCCGCCGCGCGGCGTCCACGGCCGACGAGAACCCGCGCCCCACGGCCCCGGTGGCCGATTGCGCGTACTCTCGCGCCCCCTGCGCCGCCGACTCCGCCCCCTCGCGAAGCGAGCCGGTGATCGCGCCCAGGCCCGGGATGTTGCCCAGCATCTGTCCCAGTCCCGACGGCAGGGCGCCCGCAATGTTCTGCCGCTGATCCGACAGCAGCTTGGAGATCCCACCGGCGTCCAGCCCCATCGCCTGCTTCTGCCGCCCCAACATCCCCAGCACCATCGGCGCGATCGCGCCCAGCAGCGACTTGGCCGGTCCCAGTCCCAGGCCGCCGAACTTCCCCAGCGCGCTCAGGATGCTCGACATCATCCCCTCGCCCATGAGCGAGCGGAGCATTTCGATCCCGCGCTCGGCGAGCCCGGCGGCGTGGCTGCCGCCCGCGGCGATCGCCGCTTCGTGCCCCTCGTCCGAGGCGTTGATGTCGCGCAGCGTGGCGTCCAGTCGCTGAGCGCCGTCGGGCTTGGACGCCACCCCGCTCAGTCCCGCGAGGATCGCCGGGATCGCGGCGCTCGCCGCCGTGCGCGTCTTGTCCGGCCCCTCGCCGATCAGGCCCCCGAGCTTTCCGAGCATCTCGCCGCTCAGTTGGTCCTTGATCACGTTTACCAGGTTCATGTGACGGCTCCTTCCCCGTAGAACGGGGAGTTTGAGATGGGACGTGAACACCCGCGCGCCCGCCAACGGGTTCAAACCACCGCGCGCGCCTGACGCGCGGTGACGCGAACGCCGTCGCGATGTCGCCTGCGATCCGCGAAATGTGTGACTTGCCTTCCGCGCCCAGAGGCCCCCGCGACGCGTCGCTCATGAGGACGAACGCGTTGCCGCCTCTTCGCTGGCGATCATGCTAGACAAGCCCGAGTAGCAATGTCCAGCAAAATTAAGGATTCCTGCTCGGGCGGCTCAGACGTTGAGTCATTTCCATTTCGCCATCCGAGCCGCGCGCGCTTCACGCCGCGCACAACTGCAACACGGCGATCTCGGGTCGCACGCCGATCCGGATCGGCATCGCGGTCATTCCCAGCCCCCTGCTGATGTAGACGGGGCACGCCGGGCCCTCGACCAGCCCGCGCGCGTATTTCGTGCCATACGCCGAGTTGGTGACGGGTGCGCCGATCACCGGGAGCCGCACCTGCCCGCCGTGCGTGTGCCCGCTGAGCATCAGGTCCACCCGGTGGCCGCTGTCGAGGAAAGCGAACTCTTCGGCGACGTCGGGATTGTGCGAGAGCAGCACGCGTGGCATCCCGCCCGGGATGCCGCCCAGCGCAGCGTCGTAGAGGCACTGGTCCTCCCACAGGTCGCCCACCCCCGCAAGGCAGAGCCCGTCTCGACAATCTGCGACCAGCCGGCGGTCTCGCGTCACGAACCGCCGCGCGTTGTCGATCAGCGGCAGGCCCTGGTTGGCGAACGCCTGTTTCGTCAGCGCGCCGTCCTCCCACCAGTCGTGATTGCCCATCACGCCGACCACGCCGATCCGCGGGCGCAAGCGCCCCAACTCCGCCGCCACCGGCCGTACGTATTCCACCCCGCGATAGACGTAATCACCTGTCAGCGCCACCACGTCGGCGCACAGGCCGTTGGTCGTCTCCACGATCTGCCGGACCCATTCGAGCGACATCCAGGCCGAGTGGTGGATGTCGGACAATTGCACGATGCGCAGGCCGTCGAGCTCGCGTGCCAGGCCCTTGATCGGCACCCGGCGCCGCGTCACCTCGAACCAGCGCGGTTCGGCGAAGAATCCCCACCCGCCAACGGCCAATCCTGCCCCGGCGAGGGCGCGCCCTCCGCTGACGAGCAACTCTCGACGGGACGTGGCGCGCGCGTTTGACCGGGCCGGTTCCGCCAGGTTCGAATTGTCGGTGCCGGTCGGAAACTCCCGTCGAAGCCGAATCAGGATCGCCGCAACGCCCGTCCAGAACACCAGGTCGACACCCAACGCGACAGCAAAGCCCATCCACGTCCACTCGTGCTTTGGATGCAGCCCCAGCAGTTCTGACGCGGTGAACCCGGGCATGTCCAAGATATGCGACGCCCCGAGAACGTATCCGAGCACGCCTTGGTGATGGCCCGCCGCATGAACCGGCGCGGCGATGATCTGGGCCGCGGCAATCCATGCGGCGACCCCCAGGCTGAACCCGATTGCACTTCGAGACTTGCTCACAACGATGGTCACGTGCGGAATCCCCCTATTTATCGACAGGTTCGACACTTAGGTGATCACAAATGATAAATTCGCGCCGATTTCTTCCCCCGATCGGTTAGAACAGCCACTGGCGATCATCCGCAGTCCCAAGGCCATTCCGAGCGGCCATTCTGGACGGACGAGGACGCTTGGATCGCCGCCTGCCACGCCTCGTCGCCGCGCCGGAGGAGTGTATGAACAGCGAACCGACCGCAACCCATTGTATGTTTCTGGAGTCCCTGGAGGGCCGTTGTCTCATGTCTGCGGCCGGCGCACATCACCAGCACTCGCTGCATCACGCGCACACGGTGCATCACCAGCACGAGTTGCGCTTGCAACATCGCCAGGCACATCACGCTCACCACGAACACGTCCTGCGGGCTCAACATCGCCAAGAGCATCACAAGCATCACCTCCACGTGATCCACCGGGCGCATATTTTGCGCACGACCGTGCCCAAACCGATCGTCCTGACGGCGCAGGAGCGGACCGATTGGCCATCCATCCGCGCAGAATTCCTGAAAAACCGACCGCGGGTCTCACTCTGACGTGCGCGGGCTGGCGGCTGGACCGGCTGGCTCTTCAACACGGGATGAATTCACCCCACTCTTTACTGCTTTTGCGGGCTTGATTAAACGCCAGCCCCGCGATACAGTTGTCCCCTTGCCTCGCCAAGAGGCACCCGCGCGCGACACTACCCGGCATCTGGTCGGGGGCGGACGTCGCAACAGTCGCGGGTCATGTTGTTTTTACATCCTCGTTAGTTTTAAAGCCCCATTGCGGCCCCCGGACGTCTTGGCCTTTCGGAGATCGCACCGGCTGCCGGCATCGGGCCGTTTATGACGCGCGGCCTGCCGATTATTTCGGAGTCTTTCGTATGGCGACCTCTCCCGCAGAACTCGTGAAATCGCTCGTCGACGCGGGCGTACACTTCGGACACCGCGTCAGCCGCTGGAACCCCAAGATGCAACCGTACATCTCGGGCAAGCGGAACATGATCCACATCATCGACGTGAAGGAGACCGTCAAAGGTCTACTGCGCGCCCGCAAGCTCCTGCAGAGCGTGGTGTCGCAGGGCAAGGACGTGCTCTTCGTCGGCACCAAGCGCCAGGCGCGCTTCGCCGTCGAAGAGGAAGCCCAGCGCTGCGGGATGCACTACGTATCCGAACGCTGGCTCGGGGGCACGCTCACCAACTTCCGCACCATCCGCGACCGCCTCAAGCGCCTCGAAGAGCTCGAGAAGCTCTGGGAGACCGGGCAGATCGAAACCTATTCCAAGAAGATGAAGTCCACCCTCAAGCGCGAGATGGACAAGATCAAGACCAACCTCGAAGGCATCCGCCGCATGGACCGCATGCCCGGCCTGATGTTCATCATTGACACGCGGCGCGAACACATCGCGGTCAAGGAAGCCAAGAAGCTGGGCGTGCCCACGATCGCGCTGATCGACACCGACAGCGACCCGGACCTCATCGACCTGCCCATCCCCGGCAACGACGACGCCATGCGGGCGATCGAGATCATCATGAAGGAGCTGGCCGACAGCATCATCGAGGGCAAGACCGGCCGCGCCGACAAGGAACAGCAGCAGGCCGAGCAGCAGCAACCGCGGCGTCGTTCAGCGCGGGCGAGTTTCCGGGCCGACGAAGGCCGCGGCGGCGAAGCGGCGGCGGCGGAGATACCCGCCCCGACCGAGGCCGCACCGCCCGAGCCCCTGGCCGCCGGTCACGGCGCCTGAGGACGGCCTGCCCCATTTCGCAGACCTGCAATGACCCCGGGGCGATCAAAAAGATCGCCCCGCTTCGTTAACTAACAACCAGCAACTAAAAACTAACAACTAACAACCATGGCAGAGATCACCGCCAAGCTCGTCAACGAACTCCGCGCCAAGACCGGACAGGGCATGATGGAGTGCAAGAAGATGCTCGCCGAAGTCGGAGGCGACATCGAAAAGGCCATTGACGCTTTCCGCAAAAAGGGTGTGAAGGCATCGCTCTCGGAGCGTGCCGCGTCGGAAGGCCGGGTCATGGGCGCCGCCGCCCCCGGCGGCAAGGCTGCCGCCCTGGTCGAGGTCAACTGCAACACCGACTTTACCGCCAAGTCCGAGCCCGTCGCCGCCCTGGGCAAGGGCGCCGCCGAACTGCTCCTGTGCAATCCGGGCACCAACCCCACCGACGCGCTCAAGGAGCAGCTTACCGCCGTCTCGCAGACCACCGGCGAGAACGTCGTCATCGGCAAGACCGCCGTCCTCAACGGCGACCGCGTCGGACTCTACATCTACGGCATTTCCGGCAAGATCGGCGTAATCATGCAGTTCGCCGGCACCGTCGCCAACGCTACCGACGAGCTGGTAACCGACCTGGGTGGCCACATCGCCTTCTCCAAGCCGCTCGCGCTCGACCGCAGCGGCATCGACGCCGCCGTCGTCGAGAAGGAGCGCAACTACGCCGTCGAGGAGGCCAAGGCCACCGGCAAGCCCGAGAACATCGCCGCCAAGATCGCCGAGGGGAAGCTCAACGCCTTCTTCAAGGAAAAGACCCTGCTCGACCAGGACTTCTTCAACGCCCAGAAGTTCAAGGGCAGCATCAACCAGATGCTCAAGGAAAAGGGCCTGACCCTGGTCAAGTACCTTCGGGTTGAAGTGGGGCAGTAACCCCCGCTTGAATCCAAATGGACCGCTCGAAGCCTACGGAATCGTGTTCCGTGGGCCTTTTCGTTCCATGATCCAACGAAGCGTAACGGCGGATCCAGCAGAGACCTTTGACGTGCATGCGCGGAAATCTAACGAGCCGGCGACTCACCGGACAACGGGCAAACAACCTGATGCGTCGCGTTGACGCAAAGTGAGCAGATTGGTACATTTTCCGACCCTTTGCCGGGGATGTTACGTATTCAATAGCTGGGGTTCCTGGAACAACTGAAAGCCAGATCGAGAGAACACGCGAGGATTTGAAGACATGCGAGCCAGTGACATTCGCCGCGGCACCGCGGTAATCGTTGACGGGAAGCTTTACGTGGTCACCAACGCCGACCACAACACGCCGGGCAACCTGCGCGCCAAGGTGCAGTTCAAGCTTCGCGATGTGAGCAAGGGGACCATCATCGACAAGCGGGTCGGCGCCACGGACGACATCGAGATCACCAACCTCGACAGCCGGCAGGTCGAGTACCTCTATTCCGACAATGACGGCCACGTCCTGATGGACCTGGAGACCTACGACCAGAACCACATCCCCAAGGAAGTGTTCGGCGACGACATCCTGTACCTCAAGCCGAACACGCAGTTGATGGCCATGTTCCACGAGGGGAAGGTCGTCAGCTATGAGATGCCCAAGACGGTGGACCTGAAGGTTACCGACACGCCGCCGGGCATCAAGGGGGCGACCGCGACCAACCAGCAGAAGGACGCGACGCTGGAGACCGGGCTGAAGACCCGCGTGCCGCCGTTCATCGAGATCGGCGAGGTGATCCGCATCAGCACCGAGTCGGGCGCCTACCTCAGCCGGGCGTGAGCTGGCTGCTGAGGAATTTGCTTGAATGCAA
>DATBFY010000363.1:0-3665 GCA_036558265.1 Tepidisphaeraceae bacterium
ATGCCGGTGACCAGCAGCAGGTTGCCGATGATCGAGCCGGTGAGCGACGCCTTGACGATGTCGTTGAGGCCCTTGGAGAGGGCGATGCAGCCGATGATGATCTCGGCGGCGTTGCCGAAGGTTGCGTTGAGCAGGCCGCCGAGGGTGGGGCCGGTGTGCTCGGCGAGGTTCTCGGTCGACTCGCCCATGAGGTGCGCGAGCGGGATGACGCCAAAGGCGGCCAGGAGGAAGGTGAGTTTCGGCTCCCAGGAATGGTCGTGCGCCAGCCAGTGGGAAAGGAAGGCCAGAGGGATGCAGCAGTAACCGAGGAGGTTGAGGTAGCGCATCGGCGAGGGATTGTGTGGGGGAAGCCCGGAAGGGTCAATGAAGGCGGGTGTTGAACCACGAAGCGACGAAGGGCACGAAGAGGTCCGGGTTTGGTTTGTGCGCGGAGGGGTTGAGTGTTAAGCGGGGTGGTTTGCGCGCGAGTTTTTTTCCGGGATGGGGAGTTCTGGGGAGATTTGGGGAGTGGGTTTGGAGTTCACGCTTTAGCGTGTGATAATTGAAGACACGCTAAAGCGTGAACTCCGAGCTGCGGGAATAAAACAAGTTGGGGAGGGGCGGAGTCCCAAGTCGCGTTCGTATAGGGGTTTGTGACGAATCAGGCTGGAAAAACCGGCCCCAAAGCGGTCCCTTGGGCGACGGTTTTTGGCCCCGAGATGGCCCTGTGGTGACCCTGGACGGCACTTCTGTCGCCCCTCTGGGGCTGAGGGGTTGGTTGCATTTAATACCCACGGCTTACGCCGTGGGCTAGGGTCTGTCGCCGCTACGCGGCTGCGGGTATTCGGTTGTCAAGGAGCGCTTCGTGGTGGGCGGAGCCCACCCTACAAGAAGGCGCGGGGTTGCGCGGCGGTGATGCGCCGAGCGCCATCAAAGTTGCGGGAGGTGGGGATTTGCTGGGGTTTTCGGGTGAAATCATTTTTGGTTTTCGGGTGGAGGGGGTTGCGCCGCGCGCGTCACCGGAGCGCCACAATTCGCGATCGAACCCATCGAATCCATTCAGAACTCGTGGTGATTAGCTCACGTCGTCAGCGGGTGACCTGCTGCTCAGGAACCACCGGATACTCACCGGCCCGGCGGGGCGGGGAAGGACTTGGGGTTTCAAGTTCTGGATGCCCCTGACGCCCCTGATCGCGATGCATGGTAAACTGCCCGAAGGCTTTGTCTCGGAGAAGCCCCGATGGTGAAGATTCAGTTGAGTGCGAACCAACTGGCGAACCTAGAACGGCATCTTCAGCGAATCCCCCGGCCGCCGGGCTGGGTCGCAATCCCCTTCCCTTTCGACACTCCACCGACGAATGAGGACGGGTCGCCGTGCTTCGAATCCGTCCCTGCTTCCGATCGAGTTCAAGGGGTGCAGATCTCTATCGACGACGGTCAGGCTGCGGGATATGGAATCGTCCGTGGAATTCAGAAGCCGGGGGAAATGCCATGGGACGCGATGGTGGAGTTCGCGTTCCGATTTGACCCGAAGAAGTATTACGTGTGGGTGGAACCTACTCGTGGCGCGTTTTCCGGGGAGCCACTCCCATCGGCGGCAAAGGTGGTGTCGGTTGCAAATTTGCTCATGAAGGCCGTCGTTCTACGGGGCGAGAAGACCGACGAAGGCCACCTGATCGAAGCCGTCACTCTTCCGTGGCTCCAAATCGTCGCGGAGTTGAGTAAAGATCCGAAGCGCGCCCACGAGATTCCGCCATATAAATGGGAAGAGATAATTGCGGGCGCATACAAACGTGCTGGGTTCGAGGAAGTAATACTCACGCCGCGAAGCGGCGACTTCGGCCGCGACGTGATCGCGGTCAAGCGCGGGCTTGGTAGCATTCGTGTGATCGACCAGGTGAAGGCGTATAAGCCGGGTCATCTTGTGACAGCGGACGACGTTCGAGCGCTCTACGGGGTCTTAATGGCGGATGGCGCATCAAAGGGGTTCTTGACCACAACGTCTGACTTCGCGCCCAGGTTGCGGGACGATCTTTTGCTAAAGCCTCTGTTTCCGTCGCGGCTTGAGTTAATTAACGGTCAAGCGCTCTTGAAGAACCTGGACCAGCTTGCGCGGACGAAGGAACGATGAACTGCTGAATGGAAGATGGTGAGCCGGCTCGACCGGCCCGGCGGGGCGCTCGGGGCCCGAGGGGCGGAGCCGCCCCCCTCTGTCATGCGACGGAGTGAATGCGGCTGCGCCGCAGGATCGAAGGACTCTCGACTCCGCGCCTCACCCTCCCGCCCCGCCGGGCCTCGCTTCCTGTTGTGGTGCGGGCGTCCCGCCTGCGTTGGCGTCCGCGTCGGACGCGGTCCCGCCGCCCTCGCCGAACGGCGCCCGCTCTTTTCACACGAGCTCTGCGCGATAACGAAGAATCTTGCAGGCCCGCTCGAGGAGCGGCGCGGCCGCGCCCTCGTGTTGACGGGACGAGTAGCCGACGAGCGGGTCGTTGTTCGGCCACGTGGTGAAGGCGAGGTAATCGTCGTCGTAGTCTTCGCGGTCGGAGACGACGATCCGCACCGCCTTCCCCAGCGCGGCCCGGTGCGCCTCGATCACCGCCGGCGGCGCGTTCATCCGTTGGAACTGCGCCAGCATGCCCTCAACGTGTTCCGTGCCCGCGTCAGCGTCTGTCTCGACGAAATCGAACTCGGCCCGCAGCCGCCGCACGATCTCCTTCGGCGCAAGGTACGCGCCCTCCGTGATAGGGAACAGTCGGTGTGCCACCGCCCGCAGGATACCCGCGCCGGGGCAAGCCTCCTAGTCCCTCCAACCGGGCCGGCGCGGCGCTCGCGGCCCGCCCGGTCCGCGACGTGACTCTGCATCAGAACGCCCTTAGCGCCTCCGACGGCACGAACAGCCGCCCCTTCCCGGCCGCCGCCCGGCAGACGGTCAGCCCGCCCAGGTGGCCGATCGCGTGGCCGGCGATGATCGTGATCGCCGCCCCGGCCGTCTCGAACCCGGTGAAGCCGGGCGGCTGGCACTTGGTTGGCCGGTCCAGGCCGGCCTCGCCGAACTCGTCGAGGAACGCGTGCGTCTGGCCCCGCAGTTCCTGGAACTTGGCCAGGACCTGGTCGAACGGCGGGTAGGCGGCGGGGTCGTCGAGGGGCTCGCTGCCCCAGTCGAACAGCGGCTTCCAGTGGTGGACGGGGTTGGGCCCGCCGTGCAGCATCTGCTGCAGCCGCCCCTCGACGACGGCCAGATGCCCGGCGATCCACATCGCGTGGTTCCCGCCCCACGGCCCGGGCCGCAGGAGGGGGGCGTCGGCCATCGAGGCCAGGTACTTCATGCCCATGTCGCTGAACTTCAGGGTCGTACGGATGGCGTCGATTGCTTTCGTTGATTCGCTCCGCTCCCGACTCGCATAACGGACCCGCATTCAACGGCCGAGTTACCCGCCTGCTTCGCCGTCCGATTCCCGTTTCGGCCGAGCCTGAGTCGTCGACCCGGGCACGGGGTCCTCCCACGCGCCGCCCGCCCAGGCGCGACCGCGTCGTACGAGGGCGTCCAGATCCGCGGCGGTGCGGATCTCGGCCAACTCCTCGGCCCACTGGTCATACCGCTCGTACGTGAGATGCTGGTGCGACACCTCCACCCAACTCGACGGCTCGTCGCCCTCCGCGGCCGCCGACTTCAACAGCGACACCCG
>DATBFY010000364.1:0-2829 GCA_036558265.1 Tepidisphaeraceae bacterium
AAGGCCGTTGACCTTGATCTTCAACTTGCTCGCCATAACCCCCTCGCTTCTTCGACAACCACTGACAGCTGCGTCGAAGGGCCTGCCACAACGTCCCCCCGGGCGGCAACAACAGCCTAGACCCACCGCCAAAAGAGCGTCAATAGGTCATCAGGCTTCACAATCCGGCACCACTCCGAATTGGCGGCCCTGCAGCAGGCCCCACCCGATCACGAAGCGTCGCGGGTGAGGGCTGGCCCACGTCCCCGCCCAGCAGGCTCACTGCGAGGTGCGGAGCAAGACATGGCGCACGGTCGCCGCGTACCACTACTTGCCACTCTGAGCGTCGGCCAGCGCGCCCAGGCGAACTTCCGAGCTGCCTCGTCGTAGGTTACGACCGTCGTCATGTGGCATGAGCATCCCTCGTCGTCCGACAGCCGTCGGCGCGCTTCGACCGGCGGCCGAGCTGACGCCGCTCCGATGTTCGTCGAGAACCGCGTAATCAAGGCAAAGGGACGATCCCGCCGGGCCCGAACATCCTGCGGGGCCAACGCAGGGTCAACACCGCTCACGCCGCAGAACCTCCCAGAGCTGGCCATTGGCGAGGCCAGCGAACAGACGGCCGCTCGTCGCAAGGAGCGCGTGCACAGGACCTGTTCCACACGGACAGGTCGTAAGCATTTCCACTCCCCGCAGCTGGTAGTCAGGCTTCTAATCAGCTATCGTCCCTGTCAGAGCGCCGCTCCCAGGTCGAGCCTCCAGCACGAGAAGGAGGGACGTGAAGATGGCATCGTGGGCGTTCGCGCTGCGCCGTTCAGTGGCCGCCCTAATGATCGGGTTCGCCATCGCTGCAGTCGCGACTGTCGCCGCTCCCGCCTCTCCACAACTCGTCGCCGTCCACAGCACGGAAAACCGTGCGCTCGGCGAGATTCTGGTCAGCGCAAGCGGGCGGACGCTGTACCACATCTCGGCGGAGCCGAAGAACGTCGTCAGGTGTACCGGCGCGTGTGCCGTGGACTGGCCGCCGTTTGTGATTCCCGCCGGAACGAAGCCTGCCGCCGGGCCCGGGGTACGCGCGTCGCTGCTTGGAACGATTCGGCGCGGCGTCGGGAAACTTCAAGTGACCTATGCCGGGATGCCGCTCTACCTGTACTCCGGTGACAGGAAAGCCGGTAGGGTCAATGGGCAAGGCGTCGGCGGCGTTGCCTGGCTTGGCGGCACCTGGCATGCGGTTTCGCCGTCGGGCTCCGTCGTCAGTGGTTCGCGCAGCGTGACCCCGATCAAGCCGGCAGCGGCCACGTCGACAGACCCCGACTTCATGAACTGCTGATGGCTGAGAGAAGGGGCCCGAACTGGCCCCTTCTCTCCGCGCCTTTTCTTGAGGCCCTACTAGGCCACGCCAGCGGCCTTCAGGGCCGCTCGGACGCGGGCCGGAGTCAGCGGTGCCGTCCGCATCCGTACACCTGTGGCGTCGAAGAACGCGTTGGCGATCGCGGCGGGAATTAGTTCCGAGACCATCTCTCCTACGCCGGAGGCGTAGCCAGGGGCGGAGGAGTCCTTCCCTCCCCACTGGACTACAATCGGCGTCACCTTCGGAGCGTCCTTGAAGCGGAGGATCGGATAGGTGACGAAGTCTCCGCTCGTGACGTTTGTCCGGTTGAACCGGTATTGCTCCGAAAGCACCCAGCTAGTGCCCATCGTGGCGCCGCCGACGATCTGGTTCTCGATCCCGCCGGGATAGACAGCCAAGCCCGGGCTCAAGGCCTCGTAGATGTGCTTGACCGTGACCTTGCCAGTCTTCTTGTTCACCTCGACGTCGGCAATCGCCGCCGTTTGAGGACAAGACTCCGGACGGTGTACGTTCGACCAGGCGACGCCGCGGCCGGACACGACGTTCGCATCCGAGAGGTTCGATGCCGATACACGCGGCTGCCAGTTGGCGGCCTTGGTGACTGCGTTCAGCACGGCGAGCAACTGGTCGTGGCACTGGGCCTTTTGCCAGTTGTTCCCCTGGACGACGTTCTGGATCCGGAAAGCCACCGGGTCCATGTTCGCGACGTGCGCGAGCTCATCGATGACCTGCTCGCCCGCGAAATTCACGGGGTGCGAGCCTACCCCCCGCATTGCACCATTGCTGAGCCAGTTGCCGTTGGTCAGAATCGACTTCACCGTCCAACGCGAGTTAGGTAGGTTGTACATCGGCATCGGCGCGTAGGCCACCGTCTTCCCACTAGCCGTCACTGGGTCACCCTTCAACATGCTCGGCCAATTCAGGCTCGCACCCCCCGGAAGGATGTTGGCGAAGTCCATTGCCACGAGGTTGCCCTGGCTATCGATCCCCGCCCGGACATCCATTAGCGCTGGAGGGCACGTATGGGTCCAACCGATCTCGTCCCAGCGCATCAACTGAACGCGCACCGGTGCGCCCACGGCCTGGGACATCAGCCCGGCCGCGACCGCCGTGTCGTAGTACTGGGCGCCGTCGCCGAAAGCACCGCCCATCGCGACGGAAGTGACACGGACGCGGTTCTCCGGTAGCCCCAGCGCAGATGCGATAAGCGGCCGCCCCTGATACGGGCCCTGATCGCCGGAGAAGATCCGCGCACCCTGTGCGGTCACGTCAGCGACCGCACACATCGGGCCAATCGGGGTGTGGGCGAGCGTATGGAAGCCGTACTCACCGCTGACAACGTGCGCCGCCGAGGCCAACGCGGCGTCAACATTACCCCTGCTAGAACCAATCTCAGACGCGTCGAGATTACCGACATTGCCCCACGCCGGGTTGGTGATCGTTACCGTCGTATCGGCACGGCCAAGTGCCCGCAACCCGGTGAACTCGTTACCACCGCC
>DATBFY010000365.1:0-7269 GCA_036558265.1 Tepidisphaeraceae bacterium
TGGCCCGGCGGCGCTCGCCACTCCGCTTGACCGTCACGCTGGCGATGAACGGGGAGTGCACCGGGTAGATGCGCTCGACGCCCTCGTTGTTCACGATCCGGCGGACGGTGAACGTCTCGTTAATCCCGGACCCTTTTCGCATGATCACCGTGCCGGAGAAGACCTGGATGCGCTCCTTGTCCCCTTCGACGATCCGCGTGGCGACGTCAACGGTGTCGCCGACCTCGAACTGCGGCACGTTCTGCTTGAGGTGCGCCTGCTCCACTTCCTTGATGATGCTGTTGGTCATGACTCGATCTCCGCGTTAGGCCAGTCGCGCCATCAAAGGCAAGCGGACGGCAAACCTGCTGACTTATTCCCTGCTCGTACCTTCTCGCTTGTCAAGCCACGCCTGCCACAGGTCAGGCCGGCGCTGCCGGGTCCGGATCTGCCGCTGCTCGTGCCGCCACTGCGCGATCAGCTTGTGATTCCCGCTGAGCAGGACGTCCGGCACCGTTATCCCCCGGAACTCGCGGGGACGCGTGTATTGCGGATATTCAAGCAGGCCGTCGGCGAACGATTCGTCGGCGGCCCCATCCTCAGCGCCCAAGGCACCGGGAAGCAACCGGACAACGGCGTCTACGACCACCATCGCCGCCAGCTCCCCGCCACTGAGCACGAAATCGCCGATGGACAACTCCATCGGCGCCAGGCCCTCGATGATCCGCTCATCGAAGCCCTCGTAATGTCCCGCGATCAGCAGAAGGCGCTCCTGACGGCTGAGCTCTTCTGCCAGTTTCTGATCCAGCACGCGCCCTTGCGGGCTGAGCAGGATCCGTCTCGCGGCCCGCGGATCCTGTCGTTCGACAAATTCGACCGCGTCGAACAGGGTCTGGCACAACATCACCATTCCCGGGCCGCCGCCGAAAGGCTTATCGTCAACTGACTTATGCGCATCCGTGGCAAAATCGCGGATGTTGGTCAGGTGATACGATACCAGTCCTTTATCCGCCGCTCGCTTGGGAATGCTGGTTCCCAGAACGGGTTGGAAAATCTCCGGAAACAGCGTCAGAATGTCAATCCGGATGGCCACTGGCTTGCCCACTTCTGTGGGCATGTCTTATTCCGGTTTCTTCTCACCCGCGGGCGCAGCAGCCGCGACCTTGGGCTTGCCCGGCTTGGGCAAACGCAAGTGCTTGTGCTGCACGCCGGCCTTCTTCAAAAGCGACGAAACCGTCTCGGACGGGATCGCGCCCACGTTGAGCCAGTGCGTGCAGCGGTCGAGCTTGGCGACAAACTGCTTGGCCGCGTCCTTGTTCCGCGGGTCGTAATACCCGAGCTCTTCAATGACGCGCCCATCGCGCGGGCTGCGCGAATCGATCGCATTCAGGCGAAAAAATGGATGGTTCTTGCGACCCATCCGCTTGAGGCGAAGCTTGACGGCCATGCGCGCTGTCTCCGTAGCTGCTGTGTCTGCTAAAAGTCTCGCAAAAGTCTAAAGAATCGAACAGTATAGCAATCGTCAGGGCGTTGACAAGCCCCCGGCAGGCGATGGATTTGCGCAAAAGCCGGCGAGGCCGCTTCAGCAGCCGGGACTCCGCCGGGACTCCGCTGGGACTCCCCCGCAAATAACGGTAGGTGTTACGCCAGTGCGATCGTTTTGCCGTCGGCAGTGCCCGACGCCGCCGCCTCACCCTTCGAATCATACCCGTCCACTTGGCGGATCAGTCCCACCAGTTGCTCGACCTCGCGGCGGATCTGCTCAAGCGATTGCTCGGCTTTGAGCGCCTGCTCCGCCCGGGCCGACTGGTCGGTCAGCGGGGCAAACCCGTACCCTGAACCGGCCCCCTTGAGGTTGTGCACGGCCTGGCGAAGCGTGTCCAGGTCGCCCTCTTCGAGGCTGTGCTGAATCTGGCTGACGCGCTCGGGAAGGCGTGAGACGAACCGGTCGAGCACCTTGGAGACCCGGGGGTCGTTCAGGAGGGTACTGCGGAGCTTTGGCGCGTCCTCGGCCTCTGCCGGCTTCCGGGCGGGTTGCTTCACCACCGGCGCCGGGGGCGCGGCGGGAGCCGACGGTTTGTCCTCGGGTTTGAGCGGGAGGATCGCCGCCGGCAGGTAGTTGGCACAGGTCGAAAGCAGCTTGTTCCGGTCGATCGGCTTGCTCAAGTAATCCGAACACCCCGCGGCGATGCACTTGAGGCGGTCCTCGGCCATGGCGTGGGCGGTGAGGGCAACGATCGGCTTGACGTAGCCCAGTTTGCGCAGTTCGCCGGCGGCGCGGTAACCGTCCATGACGGGCATCTGCATGTCCATCAGGATGAGGTCGAAATCGCCGTCCCGGGCGAGCTGCACGGCCGCCTCGCCGTTGGGCGCCAAGGCTACCTGCACGCCAGCCTGGCGCAGGAACGTCGTGAGCAGGTGCTGGTTGTCCTCGCCGTCCTCGGCGAGGAGGACTTTGCCGTGGAGGCGGATGTCCTGGCCTTCGAAGGACGGGCTGCGGTCCGGCACGTCGAGCTGATCCTGCTTGAAGTTCTTGAGCAGCTCGACGCCCTCGCGCGGCCCGCCGTCGAGCCAGAACGCGAACGTGCTGCCGGAGTTCGGCGTCGATTGGACCGTGATGTCGCCACCCAGGATCTGTGCCAGGCGCTTGGAAATCGTCAGGCCCAGGCCGGTGCCGCCGAACTTGCGCGTGGTGGAGACGTCGGCCTGGCTGAAGGGCTGAAAGAGGCGCGAGATCTGCTCGCCGTTCATGCCGATGCCGGTGTCGCTGACGGCGAAGCGGATCGTGTGACTGAAGTAGGTGATGTCGCGGGCGACGTGCAGGCGCACCGAGCCGGTCGAGGTAAACTTGATCGCGTTGCCCACGAGGTTGACCAGGACCTGCTTGGCGCGCACCGGGTCGGTTTGCACGGTCCGGGGAACCAACTCGTCGAAGGTGACCTCGAACTTCAGACCCTTCTCCAGCGCCTTGGGCTTGGTCAGGCCGATCACGTCAGCGACCAGTTGCGGCAGGTCGCAGGTGATCCGCTCGGCGGTCATCCGGCAGGCCTCGACCTTGGAGATGTCGAGGATGTCGTTGATGATCGCCAGGAGGTGCTCGCCGTTGCGGCGGATGACCTTGACGCAGTTGCGGCGGTGTTCCTCGTTACCGCCGGGCTCGAGCAGCATGTCGGCGTAACCCAGGATGGCGTTCATCGGGGTGCGGATCTCGTGGGAGATGTTGGCGATGAAGGCGCTCTTGGCGGCGTTGGCGGCCTCCGCCTCGCGCTTGGCGTTCTCGTGCTGCTCCTCGGCCTGCTTGCGCGGGGTGATGTCCTCGTGGGAGATGACGGCGGCGGGGGTCTCCCAGGGGAAGCGGGTGATGCGCACCTGGAACCACCGGCGGTCGCTGGGCGCGTGCGCGGGGTACTCCATCAGGAAGTGGTCGATCTTGCCGGAGAGGACGCCGCGCAGCGCCTGTCCGATGGCGGCGGCGTCGTTACAGCCGCGCGAGGCGGCGCGGTCGCACTCGGCGAGGTAGTTGATGCCGTCGCTGACCTTGGCGGGGTCGCCGCCGTTGTCGGTGGCGAACTTTCGCCAGCACAGGTTGGTCGAGACGATCGCGCCCCACTGGTCCACGATGGCGATGTGCGCCGGCAGGGCGTCAACGGTCGAGCGCGCGAAGGCCTCCGACCGCTTGAGCAGGTCCTCGAACTTGACCCGTCGCCGGACGAAGATCTTGAGCGCCAGGATCGCCGCGATCACGCAGACCAGCCCCAGGCAGCCGACCATGGCGATCTCGGCCTTGGAGAGGGGGAGATCCGGGCGCAGGATCGGTGGATTCGGGAGGAGCGTGTAGAACGTGACGGCGTGCGCCACGAACGCGATCAAGAGCGCCAGCCGGATCCACTTGGCGCGCGTGCCTCGTTTGCTCTGCAGCATGGTCCGATACACTCCCCGGCGCGCGTCCCTGCGCGCGCCGTCCATCGCCTTGTGTATCGACGGCCGGCGCGCGGGAGTTAACCACAGATGCGTCAGAGGCCATACCTGCCGCCCGGGCGGTGTTGACCGCAAGGATTAGCGGACTTTCCCGGTCGGACCGCCCGGCGGCCGCGGGCGTATCGGCGCGCGATCGATCCCGGGTTAGAATCCGCGACCGATATGAGTCGAATCCTCATCGCGGTCAGCAGTCCGTGGGCGGCGCAGAAGGCGGTCGAGCCCGTCGGTGACCTCGCCAAGCGCCTGGGAGCCGAGGTCCTGGTCGTCCACGTCTCGCGCCCGAGCGGGGGGCAGATGCGCGAACAGGAGCAGCAGGACGGGGAGTCGTCGATCAGCATGCTCCGCCAGTCGCTGGCGGACAAGGGGCTGGCGGTGCAGACGCTGCTGATGTTCAGCGAGGACATCGCCCGCGCGATCCTGAACGTGGCGCAGGAGCGTGAGGTGACGCTGATCGTGCTGGGCCTGACGGGCAAGAACGTGTTCGCGCGATTGCTGGCGGGGAACGTGCCGGTCGAACTGATCAAGAACACGAAAGTCCCGGTGCTGTTGTTGCCGCCGGACTGGAACGGGACGATATAAGTTGAGCGCGCCCTTCAGCGTTTGCGGGCGACGATGCTCACATAGCATCCCAGGCGGGCGGCGGCACGGGGGTGGGTGGTTTCGATCCGCGCGAACGTGCGCCAGAGCATCCGACCCACGCCGCCGCTCTCCGGGACGTGCTGGTTGAACCACGTTGAGGCGATGCGGTAGCCGAAGATCTCCACCGCGCCCCACTTTGCCAATTGACCACGCATCCAGCCGAGGCGCATCGGTCTGAAGGGGAGCGGGGGCTCGTTTCGGATCCGATTGAGGGCGCCGGCGACCAGGGGTGTTGCCGCCAGTACCCGCCGAGCGGCGCGGACCGGGAAGAGCAGGGGGAAGGGGTTGACCATGACGAAGACGGCGACACCGCCGGGCTTGACGACGCGCATGATCTGGTCGAACGCCGCCGCCTGACCAGCGGGGTCATCGATGTGGTAGATCGCCTGGGCACAGTAGGCGGCGTCGAAGTGCCCGTCGGGAAAGGGCAGGCGGCACATGTCGGCGGCGACGGTGGCGAAGCGGATGCCGGTTGTGGCAAGTGACTTGGCAGCCTCGGCCAGGCCGGTGGCGGAGAAATCGACGGCGGTGAAATATGCGCACCGATCGGCGAGGAACGTCGCGGGGGTGCCCCCGCAGCCGCATTCCAGGAGTCGCAGCCCCGGTCCGCCCAAGGCCTGGCGGATGCGGTCATTGCCCAGCAGGTGAAGCTGGCGGCGGATCGGGCCATCTTCGCGGACGCCGAAGAGGCTTTGGTCTACCAGGCGGTTGGCGTCGTCGCGGGTCCAGCCCTCTTTGTCGTAGAACTCGCGCGTAGCGGGCGTGCCGGCGACGTCGTGGGGATCGTTCATGCGCAAGCCGCTCACGCGCAACGCTTCGTACTACGGGCATCCTGCCCGTGCGGGCCACCGACACTCACGGGCTGGAAGCCCGTGATACAACCCTCACCTATTCCAAGTATGTGTACCCCTCCAAGCCGTTCTCATAGAACTTGAGCAGGACGCGGGATTCGTCGAGGGTCAGCTTGCTGTCGCGCAGGGCCCGCTCGACGCTCTTTCGCATCGTCCGCATGAGCTCGTCGGCGTTGAACTGCACGTAGTGCAGCACCTCGCGGACGGTGTCGCCCTCGATCACCTCGTCGATCTCGGCCCGGCCCTGCTCGTCGATCGTGACGTGGACGGCGTTGGTGTCGCCCAGGAGGTTGTGCAGGTCACCCAGGATCTCCTGGTAAGCGCCGACGAGGAAGGCGGCCAGGTAATAGTCCTTGCCCGGCTCATAGGGATGGAGTTCGAGCACCTGCTTAACGTCGCGCTTGTCGATGAAGCGATCGACCTTGCCGTCGCTGTCGCAGGTGATGTCCGCGAGGATCCCGCGGCAGGTCGGTTCCTCGTCCAGGCGGTGGATCGGCATGATCGGGAAGAGGTGGTCGATCGCCCACGAGTCGGGCATCGACTGGAAGATCGAGTAGTTGCAGAAATAGGTGTCGGAGAGCATCGATTCCAGGCCGTTGAACTCCTCGGGCACGTAATCGAACTTCTTCACGAACGAAAGGACCTTGGCGCAGATGCCCCAGAACAGCCGCTCCGCCAGGCTTCGCTGCTCCAGCGTGCAGTAACCCAGGTTGAAGAGGCTCAGCACCATGTCCTTGGCGATCTGGGCGTCGTGGTAGTACTCGGTGCAGTTGCCCTCGTTGATGCCCTGATAGGTGTCGAAGAGGTTCAGCACCGGGGCCGGCAGTTCCTGTCGCTCCTGGGGCGAAAGGGTGTTGGGCAGGTCGAATCGCTTGAACCCGCTCCATCCCAGCACGTTGAAGACCAGCACGCTGTGATACGCGACCATCGCCCGGCCCGACTCGCTGATGATCGTCGGGTGATCGACCTCGGCCTGGTCGCAGATCTCCTTGATGTGGAAGACGACGTCGTTGGCGTATTCCTGGATGCCGTAGTTGATGGAGGACTCGAAGTTGGTCTTCGAGCCGTCGTAATCCACACCCAGGCCACCCCCGACGTCGATGTACTGCAGGCCCGCGCCCAGCCGCTGCATCTCGACGTAAACGCGCGTGAGCTCGATGATGGCGCCCTTGATGTTGCGGATGTTGTTGATCTGGCTGCCCAGGTGGAAGTGGAGCAGGTTGAGGCAGTCGCCCATGTCGTTGCGGCGGAGGTACTCCAGGGCCTCCATGACCTCGGAGATGAACAGGCCAAACTTCGAGCGCACGCCGCCCGATTGCTCCCAGCGTCCCGCGCCCTTGGCGGAGAGCTTGACGCGCACGCCCACGGACGGCTTGACGTTGTGGAGCTTGGCGTACTTGACGATCAGCTCCAGCTCGCTGAACTTCTCGACCACGGGGATGATGTTCTTGCCGATCTTGGTCGCCAGGATCACGGCCTCGATGAACTCGTCGTCCTTGAAGCCGTTGCAGACGATCGGGGTCTTGTCGTCCCCCACCAAGGCCATGACGGCCAGCAGTTCGGGCTTGGAACCGGCCTCCAGGCCAAAACCGTATTCGCGACCGAAGTCGAGGATCTCTTCCACCACGTGCCGCTGCTGGTTGACCTTGATCGGGTAGACGCAGCGGTACTGGCCCTTGTAGTCGTGGTCGCGGATGGCGTTCGAGAAGGCGTCGTGCAGCTTGCCCACCCGGTGCTTGAGGATGTCGGTGAAGCGGACCAGGAGGGGGGGCTGGATGTCCCGCTCGCGGAGCTCGTCCACCAGTTTCTTGAGGTCGATCTT
>DATBFY010000366.1:0-1595 GCA_036558265.1 Tepidisphaeraceae bacterium
GTCGCGGGCAGCAGCGAGACCATCAGCGCGTAGGTCGCGCGCGGCACGCGGGACATCGCCAGCTGATCGGTGACGTAGGGCACCACCGACGAGCAGACCCCGACCCCGATGCCGGCCAGCAGGATGACGGGGTCGCCGAGCACGGGCAGCACCTGCCACCCGCCCAGAGGCGTCACTGCCACCGCTGAGACCAGCATCGCCGCCGCCAGCCCGTCGATTCTGGTGATCGTCTCGTCCTGCGCAACGCGGTGAGCGAGCGCGATGTAGATCGCGAACAGAACCGCGTTCGCCCCGGCGAACGCCAGGCCCAGCGCCTCGCCCGAGAACTGGACGCCGGTCAGCAGATAGGCGCCCGGAACCGCGAGTACCAGCGCCGCAGCGTTGCGCGTCGTCCGCGCCCCGATGGCCGCCAGCAGGATCACCGGCAAGAACTCGATCGCGGCAACGGTGCCGAGCGGCAGCTTGTCGATCGCCTCGTAGAAGCAGGCGTTCATGACGGCGAGGACGACGCCCCACCAGACGAGCAGCGTCCGGGCGTCGGAGTCGAGCTCGGCGAAGGTCCGCCAGGGCCGCCGCCAGATCGCGAAGATCAGCGCGGCCGACGCGATCCGCAGCCAGGCGACACCGAGGACGGGGACTCGTGCGAAGAGCAGGACGGCGAACGCCGGCCCGAGGTAGTGAAAGACCGCGCTGACGATGAAGTAGAGGTGAGGCGGGACTCGGTCGGTGAGGGGCCGCGGGGCGGGCTCTGCGGCGACCGGGGCGCTGGCGACTTCCATGCGCGGAAGATTGCCAGGCGATTGTGGATCGGTAAATGGCTAATCCACGGGAGACAACGATGGCGACCCTGGTATCGACGGGAATCCGTCATTCCCACCTCAGGATCTTCCGATCCGATGGGGAGCCTGGACGCCCGGCCGCGCCCGAGTCGAGCCGGCGCGGCGGGGCGTCCCCAAGGGCTCGTTTCGATCTAGCTACGGCGTGATGCAGAGCACGTAGACGGTGAACGTGGCGGTGCCGCCAGAATCGTTCCCGATGAAGACGTGCCATCCGGTCGGTACGCCTGACCCGTTCAGCTCCGGCTGGCTGCCATCAACTCTGCCGAAGCCGGACGCTGCCGCAAAGCCGCCGCCGACCGCCTTCTCGTTCCCGACGCAGCTGGCGACTCCGTCACCGGCGGCCCCGCTGGTGATGGGACCGGTGGTGCCGGTTCGCTGAACCACGTTGGTGTTGAGCGCGACGGGCGCGGCCTTCTTCTTCTTCTTTTTCTTCTTCGAGGCCTGGGCTGCCGCAAACTGCTTCGCGACCTCCTTCTTGACCAGGCTCTGCAACGAGGGGCCGCCGAGGGCGGGCGAGACGACGAGCAGCGCCCCGATGACCCCGAGCGCGATCCCGGTCTGTAACCAGCTAGGCCTTCTCCTCAAGGTGAAACCTCCCAGTAAGTGGGCTCGCGGACGAGCCGGCGGGGCTCCTCAAGGAATTCCGCCACACGACACCACCCCTCCTCGCCTGGCCGGGCGATCCTAACCGCGCCGAGAGCTGCCCCACAAGCAGCATTTTTGGGTGTTGGCGCCTAGGCGCTCTTCACAGCGGTG
>DATBFY010000367.1:0-4804 GCA_036558265.1 Tepidisphaeraceae bacterium
TTCGGACCCATCGCCGTGTTCCTCTTGGATCGTGTTGAGACGTGATTCTCGCCTCACTGGCACCGGACAACTGACAACAAACAACTGACCAACAAAAAAACGCCCGCCGCGGGTTGAACCGCGGCGGGCGTCGCCAGAAAGTGGGAAGGGGAGCGTCGTGCCAGGTGATCAACCCGCCGTCACACAGGACGCTCAGGCTGATTGCGTCCACCTGACTCCCCTGATGTACGATTCACCCCGCCACCGTGCAAATCGATTTCCCGTAGGTTCCGCTGTGCGGAACGCTTACGCACGATTTGCAAAATCGCTCCGCTCAGCCGAACCTACCCGACCCACGCTTTTATCGGCCCTCACGGGACGCACGCGAAGAAAGGAACCCACCATGCGCCGCAAATCCCTTTTGCCCTTTGCCCTTTGCCTTTTGCCTTCCCTGGCGCTCGCGCAAGGCCGCCCCATCGCCACCCCCAAGGATCGTCCTGACGAGACCGCCTCCGAAAACTCCCGCTTCTCCCTCACCGTCTACTCCACCGCCGATCCGGCCACCTTCGAGCCCCAGCAATTCCTCGACGAATCCCCCGGCAACCCCGCACCGCGCCTCCCCGGCTACGCCCTGGTCCGCCAGACCCGAAAAATGCAACTCAATCCGGGCGAGAATCAGGTGAAGCTCACCGGCGTGCCCGCCTCGATCGATCCCACCACGGTCTCTTTCCGATCCCTGACCGCGCCCGATTCCACGACCGTCTTCGATCAGAGCTACGCCTTCGATCTGGCCAGCCCGGACAAGCTCCTCGAGAGGTACGTCGGCAAGAACATCATCATCAACCGCAAGCAGGATCCGCTCCCCGGCGACCGTACCCGCATGCCCGAGACGATCGAGGCCAGGCTCCTGGCCGTCACCGCCGATCATCTGGTCCTGGAAACCAACAACAAGCAACTCCCGGTGCAGATCATCCCGCGCAACCAGGACATCACCGAGATCAAGCTCTTCGATCTCAAGACGGGCCTGGCGACCCGGCCCACACTTTCCTGGACGGTCAACGCCCAGCAGGCCGGCGAGCACGACGTCCTGGTCTCGTACCAGACCGACAACATCACCTGGCGCGCCGATTACACGCTGACCGTCAACAAGGACGACACCGCGGCTGACCTTTCCGCGTGGGTCACCCTCGTGAACCAGTCCGGCGCCGCGTATCCGAACGCCGCGCTCAGGCTCGTCGCCGGGGATGTCCAGCGGATCGCCCCGCAGCGCCCGATGATGATGCGTGCCGCGATGGCCGGCGCCGCCGTCGCGCCCGCCGCCGAGGGCGGCTTCGCCGAACGCCCGTTCTTCGAATACCACCTCTACACGCTCGGCCGCCCCGTCTCGATCCCCAGTGGGGGCACCAAGCAGATCGAGCTCTTCCCGGCGCGCGCTAACGTTCCCGTCACGCGCACCTACGTCTACGCCGGTCAGGGCGCCGCGATTCCCATCTATGCCAGCGAGCCGATCACCGGCGATTTCCGCGACCGCCCGAACACGAAGGTGGACGTCCACATTCAGGTCCACAACACCGAGAAGAACAGCCTCGGCCTCCCCCTCCCTGCCGGGCGCGTCCGCGTCTACAAACGCGACGACGCCGGCGCCCAGGCCGACGACCCCACTGGCCAGGTCGAATTCATCGGCGAGGACCGCATCGACCACACGCCAAAAGACCAGGACCTCCTGGTGCGCGTCGGTAGCGCCTTCGACGTCGTCGGCGAGCGCAAACAAACCAGCTTCAACGCCGACACCCGCAACCGCACGATTACCGAGAGCTTTGAGATCAAGCTCCGCAACCACAAGGACCAGCCCGTCCACGTGATCGTCAAGGAAACCCTCTTCCGCTGGACTCAGTGGCAGATCACCGACGCCAGCGACAAGTTCGAGAAGCACGACGCCCGGACGATGCACATCCCCGTGGACGTCCCGGCAGGGGGGGAGAAGCTTGTGACGTATATCGTGAAGTACACGTGGTGAGCGTCATCGCCCTCTCCCGGTACTCGCACGAGAGCGCCGCGGGTGTTGGTGAACCGTGGTCGCCGCAGGCGATCTTTCATTTCAAGCATCAACGTGGCACGGGCGGCCCGCGCGGCCCGCCCGTGTTTTCGTATCACTATTACCGCGGCTTGAGCACGACCGGGAATCCAACCGCTCGCCCCGCTATCCTGGCGCGAAACAATTCCCGCAGGGTCGCCAACGCGTCTGCACCCGGAACCGCGCGTTTCGGGATCACCGAGTAGTTGTCCTGAATCTGATACAAAAGCAGGACGCCGGGACTCTCCGCCCAATCCATCATCACACCCCACTGATATTTGACCTCCCAGAGCGGTGTCGTGACGTGGATGCCCTCGTCCGCGAAAACCCACTTCATCGGTTGTCGTAGTCGCTGGCGCTTCTCCCAGGCCTCGGCCGTTTGGGCCAATTCAGTGCGTTTGAGCTCCAAAGGGATGAAGAACCCAGTGACGAGAAGCGCAATCGGCGCCACCCGTCCTCCGCCGTCTGGACGCAACGTGAGCAGCACCATGCCGAGCCCCGCGACGGCGAATCCGAGCAACGTTAGCAGCTGGCGCGGGCGGCGCGACACGGGCCGCCTCCGACGGTGCACCCAGGCAGCCTCCATCCAGTCTTCGCGCGTCAGTTCGAACTCAATGGTCACCCTTTCCATCTGCGTCATCGTAATCCTGTAATAGAAGCCCGGCCAGATGGTACAATCCTGCTTGACCCGCGCGCATGGGAGCACCTCGCCATGCCCGATTATCTCTACGACCTGCTCGTCATCGGCTCCGGTCCCGCCGGACAACGCGCCGCCATCCAGGCCGCAAAGCTCGGCAAGCGCGTCGCCGTCGTCGAGCGCAAGGCGGCCCTGGGCGGGGTCTGCATCAACACCGGCACGATCCCCAGCAAGACCTTGCGCGAGGCCGTCATGCACCTGACCGGCTACCGCGAGCGCGCCATCTACGGCGCGTCCTACGCCGTCAAGCAGGACATCACCATCCAGGACCTGATGTTCCGCACCGAGCACGTTATCCGCCACGAGATCGACGTCATCCGCCACCAGCTCACCCGAAACCACATCGAGCTGCACGGCGCCGAAGCCTCCTTCGTCGATCCGCACACGCTGCGGCTGAGCTACTCCACCGGCGGCCTGGGCGAGCGCGAGGTCACCGCCGCCAACGTCGTCATTGCCGTCGGCACCACCGCGACCCGCGACGCCAACATCCCGTTCGACGGCCAGCGCATCTTCGTCAGCGACGACATCCTGACCCTCCAGCGCCTCCCGCGCACGCTGGTCGTCGTGGGCGCCGGCGTGATCGGCCTGGAGTACGCCAGCATCTTCGCCGCCCTGGGCGTCCGCATCACCGTGATTGACAAGCGCCCGCGCCTGCTCCCCTTCGTTGACGCGGAGATTACCGACACCCTTGCCCATCACCTGCGCGAACAGCGCGTGACCCTGCGCCTGGGCGAGGCCGTCAGCGGCATGGAGACCACCGAGGACGCCGCCGGAAACCGCGTGAGGATCTCGCTGGCAAGCGGAAAGCAGATCGTCGCCGAGGCCGCCCTCTACAGCATCGGCCGCAGCGGCGCGACCGAGCGTCTGAACCTCGCCGCCGCCGGCGTCGAGCCCGCCGACCGTGGGCGCCTCAAGGTCAACGATCACTTCCAGACCAACGTGCCCCACATCTACGCGGTCGGCGACGTCATCGGCTTCCCGAGTCTGGCGTCCACCTCCATGGAGCAGGGGCGCCTGGCCGCCTGTCACGCGTTCGGCGTCGCTTGCCGCAGCGTGCCCGAGCTCTTCCCCTACGGCATCTTCACGATCCCCGAGATCTCCATGGTCGGCCCGACCGAGGAAGAGCTGACCGAAGAGGGCGTCCCCTACGAGGTGGGCAAGGCGCGCTACCGCGAGATCGCGCGCGGGCAGATCATCGGCGACTCCACGGGCCTGTTAAAGCTCATCTTCCACCGCGACCTTCGCGAACTGCTGGCCGTCCACATCATCGGCGAGGACGCCAGCGAGTTGGTCCACATCGGCCAAGCCGTCCTGACTTTCGGCGGCACGCTCGACTACTTCATCGACACCGTCTTCAACTACCCCACCCTCGCCGAGTGCTACAAGACCGCCGCTTTCGACGGCGTCAACCGCCTGGGGGGATGATCCCGTTGACGCGCAACTTCCGACGTCGCTTGCGGTTTCGCGGATCGAAGACGCGGGCTCAACCGTGTTCGCCGGGAATTTTGATTGCTTTTATAAGACCTAAAAGCTACCCTCTTTCTCAACGTCATTTCTCGATTCTAACGAGTCGAATCTCATGTCTGACGGACGGAAGGAATAAACAACCTGGCAAAGGGCCGGTGGCCGACCGGGCTGAGCGTCTGTAGAGTCGCCCCGATGTCCACGCCGCTGCCCAATTCCGTGCGCGTGCTCGCGCCGGCGAAGATCAATCTGCACCTGCGCGTCGGTCCGCCGACCGCGGCGGACGGTTTTCATCCCCTGTCGTCCTGGATGGTCACCGTCGGGCTCTTTGACAACCTGGAATTCATTCGCGTAACCCCGCCGGGGATCGTCCTGCACTGTGACGACCCGGCCATACCCGCCGACGCGTCGAATCTCGTCGTCAAAGCCGCGCGCGCCCTCCTTGATGAAACCGGGCACGAACGACTCGGCCTGCGGATCGAGCTCCGCAAATGCATCCCCGCGGGCGCGGGACTGGGCGGGGGCAGCGCGGACGGCGCCTTCACGCTGCTCGCGCTCGATCGCCTCCTGGGGCTGAATTGGCCGGCGAA
>DATBFY010000368.1:0-2989 GCA_036558265.1 Tepidisphaeraceae bacterium
GACGACCAGGTGTTCGCCAAGCTGCGTACGATGCGGATGAACCCGTCGCCGGAATGCGGAGACTCGGAGTTCGTGCGGCGGGCGTACCTGGACGTGCTGGGGATCCTGCCGACGGCGGACGAGGCCCGGGTGTTCGTGAACGACGCCTCCCCGGACAAGCGGGCACGGTTGATCGACCGGTTGCTGGAGCGCCCGGAGTACGCGGATCACTGGGCGCTCAAGTGGTCGGATCTGCTGCGCAACGAGGAGCGGGCGCTGGATCGCAAGGGGGTGGGGAACTTCTACCACTGGATCCGCGATAGTTTTGCGCGCAACAAGCCATTGGATCAGTTCGCGCGGGAGTTGCTCGGCGCCCGGGGCAGCACGTACACGCAGCCGGCGACGAACTATTACCGCGCCATTCGCGAGCCGGTCATGCGCGGCGAGGCGACGGCGGAGCTCTTCCTGGGTGTGCGGCTCAAGTGCGCGCAGTGCCACAATCATCCGTTCGACCGCTGGACGCAGGATGATTATTACGACTGGGCGGACGTGTTCGCGCGGGTGGATTACAAGGTGCTGGAGAACCGCCGGACGGACACGAACGACAAACACGAGTTCATCGGCGAGCAGATCGTGTACGAAGCGCCGGACGGGGACGTGACGGATCCGCGCGGCGACCGGACCGTGCGGCCGAGGCTGCTGGGAACGACCAGGTCGATCTCGTCCGGCAAAAGTCGTCTCGATGCGCTGGCCGCGTGGGTCACGTCGCCGGACAACCCGTACTTCGCTAAGGCGCAGGCGAACCGGATCTGGTTCCAGTTGATGGGTCGCGGGATCGTCGACCCGGTGGACGACTTCCGGCCGACCAATCCGCCCAGCCATCCGGAACTGCTCGATGCCTTGGCGAAGGATTTCGTGGAACACAAGTTTGATGTCAAGTACATGATCCGACTGATCATGAATTCGCGGACGTACGGCCTGGCATCCGATCCGAACGGGACGAACGCGGAGGATGAGGGCAATTATTCGCACGTGGTGCCGCGGCGGTTGACGGCGGAGCAATTGCTGGATGCGGAGCACGAATTTGCGGGGGTGCCGGCGGCATTTGCCGGGTATCCGAAGGGTCTGCGGGCGGGGCAGATCCCGGGCGCGAAGGTGGCGCGGTCGCGGGGGTCGCGGCCGACGCAGGCGGACATGTTCCTGGTCACGTTCGGCAAGCCGGCGCGGGAGCTGGTTTGCGAATGCGAGCGGTCGGGGGAGACGACGCTGGGGCAGACGTTCCAGATGATCAGCGGCCCGGAGATCGCGGGGTTGCTGGCGGACCCGCACAACCGATTAGCTACGATGCTGGAGGGCGACAAATCGGTGGAGCGGGCGATCGAGGAGTTATACTGGTCGGCACTGAGCCGCCCGCCGAGTGAGGACGAATTGCACGTGATGTCGGAGCACGTGAGGTCGGCGAAGGACCGACGCAAGGGGTTGGAAGACGTGGCGTGGGCGCTGTTAAACGCGAAGGAGTTCATTTTGCGGCGTTAAACCGCGACACGGGCGGGCCGCCCGTGCCACGTGAGGAGAATCGTGATGTCGAGCGGAGATGGATCATTTGCCTGTCGCGGATTCCATGAAGCGGCGTTGTCGCGGCGGAGCATCCTGCGCGTGGGGGGGATGGGGCTGCTCGGATTGACGATGCCGCGGTGGCTTCAGGCGGCAGAGGGGCAACAGCAGAAGCCGTGGTCCGCGGAAGGGGCGGTCAAGGCGATCGCGCCGCGCGCCAAATCGGTCATCTTCCTCTACCAGTTCGGCGGGCCCAGTCACATCGACATGTTCGACATGAAGCCCGATGCGCCCGATGCGGTGCGCGGACCGCACAAGCCGATGGCGTCGAACGTGCCGGGCTTGCAGGTCTCCGAGCACCTGCCGCGCGTGGCGAAGATCATGGACAAGGTCACGCTGATCCGCAGCATGACCCACACGATGAAGAACCACAACTCGGCGTCGTACTATGCGCTGACCGGGCACGCGCCGCCGGTGGACGACATCCGGTTGAAGGACACGCTGGACCTGTTCCCGGCGTACGGGTCGGTGGTGGATCGGCTGGCGCCGTCGAGTGGCGAGATGCCGACGTTCATCTCGTACCCGTACCTGATCCGGGACGGCGCGGTGACGCCGGGGCAGCACGCGAGCTTTCTGGGCAAGGCGCACGACCCGTTCTTCTTCTCGCAGGACCCGAACGGCGCGGACTTCGCACTGCCGGAGTTGAGCCTGCCGGCGGATTTGCCGATCGGGCGACTCGAGGAGCGGCGGGAACTGCAGCAATTGATCGACCGGCAGTCGCGGATCCTGGATTCGACCGCGGCGCAGGGGCTGGACGAGTATTACGCCAAGGCGCTGGCGATGCTGAACTCGACGCGCTTGCGGGACGCGTTCAACCTGTCGGCCGAGCCGCAGTGGATGCGCGAGGCGTACGGGCGGCACACGTACGGACAGAGCCTGCTGCTCGCCCGGCGATTGGCGGAGGCGGGGGCGAAGTTCATCACGGTTTATTTCTCGGATTCGATCGGCGGCCAGAGCACGGCCTCGGGCGGTTGGGACACGCACGGGTTCAACAACACGCACATGTACCCGATCATCGAGAAGCGGCACCTGCCGATCACCGACCAGACGCTGCCGACGCTGATCAACGACCTGGAAGCGCGGGGGATGCTCGATGACACGCTGGTGCTCTGGATGGGCGAGTTCGGCCGCACGCCCAAGCTCAACGGGCAGACGAGTCGCGATCACTGGCCGCAGTGTTACACGGTGCTGCTGGCCGGGGGTGGGGTCAAGCGCGGATTCGTGTACGGGGCGTCGGACAAGAACGGGGCGTATCCGGCTAAAGACCCGGTCCGACCGGACGACCTGGCGGCGACGATGTTCTACCTCCTTGGGATCGATCCCGGGACGGTCGTGCGCGGGAACGGTGATCGGCCGGTGACGATCACCGACGGCAGGCCCGTGATGGACGTGCTGG
>DATBFY010000369.1:0-7484 GCA_036558265.1 Tepidisphaeraceae bacterium
CCGGCTTCCCGGGCGAGACCGATGCCGAGTTCGACCGCACCGTGGAGGTGGTCGATCGCGTCGGCTTTATCCACGTTCACGCCTTTTCCTATTCGCCCAGACCGCGGACAGCGGCCGCACGCTGGACCAAAGACCAGGTCCGCGGCCCCGTGGTCAATGAGCGGATCGACCGCCTGCGCGAGTTGTCTGCAAAGCAGTCGCTCGCCTTCCGCCGGGGTTTCATCGGCCAGACCGTCGAAGTCCTCGTTGAGCGCGCCTCGGGCGAAGAAGAGGAAGGGGAATCGCTGGCCGGCTACCAGCACGGGCGCAGCGAACGTTACTTTCCCGTGCACTTTGCGAGCGCCGGCCTGCCGCCGGGCACGCCCGCGCGCGTCCGCCTCGATCGGGCGACGCCCACGCGCACCTTCGGCACGCTCGTCGGGGAGGTCGCGCGATGATCGCCGTCGTCCAGCGCGTCACGCAGGCGAGCGTCGTCGTGGACGGCCGAACCGTCGGCCAGATCGGTCCGGGCATGCTCGTCCTGGCGGCGGTCGAGACCGACGACACGCCGGCCGACGTCGAGTGGACCGCCGGCAAGCTGGTCGCGCTGCGCATCTTTCGCAACGCCGACAAACACTTCGATCTGGATGTGAAGCAGGCCGGCGGAGCGATCCTGCTCGTGAGCAACTTCACCGTCGCAGGTGAGACCAAGAAGGGCCGTCGCCCGTCGCTTGAAGGCGCCGCCCCGCCTGACAAGGCCCGCGCGCTTTTCGACGCGCTCGTCAACGCAGTCACGCAACTTGGCGTTCCCGTCGCCACGGGCGAGTTCGCCGCCGATATGGCGGTCTCGCTGACCAATGACGGCCCGGTCACGTTCCTCGTCAGGAGCAAGTAAACTTTGCGGCGCCGAACGATAACTTTGCCTTCGCCGCGCCGCCTATCGCTTGCGGTTTCGCGGATCTGGACGTCACGTTACGCCAACCCCGCCATGAACCGCGCGAAATGCGGCAGGCTCACCTCCGGCGCGGGCGCCAGATCCGGGTGCCATCGCCTTTCGGTCTCCAGGCAGACCCACCCGTCATACCCGATCGCATTGAGCGACCGGATCGCGTCCGCCAGCGGGAGGTCCCCTTCCCCGAGGAGCTTCGGCACGTACTTCTCATCGTCCCGAACCGAATCTTTCAGGTGCACGTGCCGGATGTACCGTCGCAGCGCCTCGGCCGTCTCGCCCGGCGCTTCGCCCGCGCGGCAGGTGTGCTCGACGTCCCACAGCACCGCTGCCTCGGCGGGGTCGAACTCGTGCAGCAGCTCCCGCGCCGCCGCGCTGGTGCACCACGCATCGTGCGTCTCGACGACCGGCAGCGTGCCGTGGGTCCGGCCGATCTTGGCGACCTGCCGCAGGTGACGCCGCGCCATCGCCAGCGCCTCGTCGCGGCCGACGCCCCTGGGGATCGCGCCGCCGAAGATTCGGATGAACCGCGTCCCGGTGCGCGCCGCGAGCTGCGCATACCGATGCGCCTCGTCCAGCATCTCCTGCCAGCGCTGGGCGCTGGGCGAGATCAGCGTCACCGAGGTCGCGAAGCACGGCAACTCCACGTTTCGCTCGCGGAACATCGCCAGCGTCGCCGGCAGGTCCAAGGTGAACTCCCTCAACCGCGTGATGTCGATCTCGCCGCCAAGTCCGCGGAAGTCCACGCCCCCCACCCCCGCCGACGCGCACGCCTCCAGGATCTGCGCCAGCGTCCAGTCCGGGCACGCGAGGGTGGAGACCGTCAGCTTCATGACGCGAGCCGTTTTCGGCTCCGGTGCACCGTTTGTCAAAGGCTATCCGTCCGCCGACAATTCGGCTAAAACGGTCCGTCGCCCCTGCAACCGTGGACCAACCCCATGAAGCGATTCACCATCGAAGTCTTCACCGAAGGCAACTCCGACGTGCAGAACCTCAGCCCGCAGGTCGCCGCCAACCTCCGCAAGATCGGCGGCGACGGCATCCTCCACCTGTTCGTCGTCGGCAGCACCGCCGCGCTCACCACGCTCGAATACGAACCGGGCCTGGTAAAGCACGACCTGGCGGCCCTGATGCAGAAGCTGGTTCCCGACGACGCCGTCTACCAGCACGAGCAGACCTGGAACGACGACAACGGCCACAGCCACCTGCGCTCGGCCCTCCTGGGCCCGGGCCTGACCGTCCCCTTCGCCGACGGCAAGATCATGACCGGCGAATACCAGCAGCTCGTCCTGGTCGATTTCGACACGCGCCCGCGCAAGCGGATCGTGATCTGCACCGTCCTTAACTGACGTCTGCGGGCGCTCACTTCAGTGATGCGATGTGTCCATGCGCCACCGTCATCCCGAGGGAGTTTCAAAACTTCATGACCCCCAAACGGCTCCCGCTGATCGTTGCGATCATCGTCGCACTCCTCGCGCGGCCCGCGCGCTCCCAACAAGTTAAGTCAAGCAATTCCAACCAAACCCTCTCCCTCGACAACGGCCAGATCGCCGTCACCGTCAATACCACCACCGGTGGCATCACAGCCACCGCCGATGGCAAACCCTTCCTCAATAACCTGGGCGAAGGCCAGCTCACCGCCACGCTCGCCGATCATCCCGTCGCGCTCGGCCCTGCCAAATCGATCGAGATCCAGCGCGGCGACGGCTCGATCGACCGCATCGTTCTCACCCCCAACGTCCCGTTCCTCTTCCTCCAGCGAACCCTCCGCAATCGCGCCGACAAACCCGCCATCATCGACCGGTTGACGCCCGTCTTCCTGACGCTCCCCACAGCCACGCCGCTGGCGAGCCTCCGCGTCCTCGGCTGCGACGGCCTCACCCCTGCCGATCAGAATCGTGCCAGCTACACCTTCCTCGCTGCCGCCGACCCGCAGACCCGCGCCGGCGTCGTCGCCGGATGGATCACCAACGACCGCGCCAGCGGCATCGTCCTCTCCCAACCCGGCGACCACGGCGAACTGGTCCTCCAGGGCCGCTCGGATTACGGCCGGCTCCGCCTCGATCCCGGCGCCTCCGCCGACGGCGAGATCTTCGCCATCGGCCAGTTCGCGGATGCCCTCGACGGCCTCGAAGCCTACGCCGACGCGATCGCCCGCTACCACCACGTGAAGCTCATGCCGATCCCCAGCGGTTACTGCACCTGGTACTCCCGCCCGCACGGCGGCGCAGCCGACGAGAAGAGCCTCGAAGCGCTCGCCACCTTCGCCCACGACAAGCTCGCCCCGTTCGGATTCAACCTCGTCCAGATCGACGACAAGTGGCAGGTCGCCAACCGCGACTACACGACCCACAAGCCCAACGGCCCCTACCCCTCGGGCATGAAGCCGACGGCCGACATGCTCAAATCGCTCGGCCTCACGCCCGGCATCTGGTTCATCCCCTTCGGCTGGGACCCGAAGAGCCCCGTCTTCAAAGACCACGCCGACTATTTCGTCCATCACGCCGACGGCTCCCTCTACGAGGTCAAATGGGCCGGCACCTGCCTGGACATGACCCACCCCGGCGCGCGCGAGGTGCTGCGCCAGACCGTCTCGCGCATCACCCACGACTGGGGCTACCAATACCTCAAGATCGACGGCCTCTGGACCGGCATGGCCACCCAGATCCTCTATCCCAACCCCGCCGTCCGCGACGACAAGCTCGGCGATGCCGTCTTCCACGACCCCAACAAGACCAACATCGAAGCCTTCCGCGACGGCCTGCGCCTGGTGCGCCAGGCCGCTGGCGATGACGTCTTCATCGACGGCTGCAACGTCGCCCAGAACATGCGCACGCTCGGGGCGTCCTTCGGCCTGGTCGACGCCATGCGCGTCGGCCGCGACATCGGCGCGTCCTGGGACAAGATCCTGCCGAGCATGACGATGGCCACGCGGCTCTATTTCTTCCACCACCGCGTCTGGCACAACGACCCCGACTGCCTGATGCTCCGCGAGCCCCTCACGATCGACCAGGCCCGCGCCTGGGGCTCCTGGATCACGATCTCCGGACAGCTCAACCTGGTGAGCGAATGGCTCCCGGGACTGCCCGAGGATCGGCTCGACATCGTCAAGCGCTCCATGCCCAACACGAACCTCTGCGGCCGCCCGATCGACCTCTTCGACCGCAACGACCCCCGCATCTGGCACCTGACCGCCGGAACGGGCGAGAATCGCCGCGACATCATCGGCCTGTTCAACTGGGACCCGAAGAACCCGGCTGAGATTTCCATCCCGCTTGCGAAACTCGGACTCCCGTCCGCAGGGGGGCAACAATCCCTCATCGCTTTCGATTACTGGAAAAACGAGTTTCTCCCGCCGATCACTGGTGATCTAAAAGCCACGGTCCCGCCCGCCAGTTGCCGCGTCCTCGCGCTTCGCCCCGTCTCTGACCATCCGCAAGTCCTGAGCACCTCCCGCCACATCACCCAGGGCATCATCGATCTTTCGGACGAGCGATGGGACCCCGCTACCCGAACGCTCAGCGGCACGAGCAAGGTCGTCGGCAATGACACTTACGAGCTCCGCATCGTCCTCCCAGGCAACGCGACGATCGTTACGGCAGAAATTGCTCCCGAGGACAAGCAAGCCGGCGTCACTATTGAGATTCGCGACGCCGGTCCCCGCGCCCGGATCATTCTTCACTCGTCCGCCAACCACGACGTCCGGTGGCGCCTCACGTCATCCACGCCGGGCGCTTGAACGTGCCGTCGGGCAGCTCGACCGGCAATTCGTAACCGCCCTGCGCCATGTGGGTCACGAACGCTTCCATCGCTACGGGTGTGGCAAAGGACGCGTGAATGACGTCATGGTGGTCCACGTACAAGAACGCCCGCCCGTGGTCCGGGATGATGAACAGATCGTCCTCAACGCACCCGCCGGTGATCACTTGGCGCATCATCAACCGCAGCAGGCTCGTTCGCTCAATCCGTGAAACAAAGATGCCCGCGCCGGCAAGGTCGCCGCAAGCGAACCGACCGACCCATTCACCCACGCGCCCGCGCAGCGGCCAATAGCCCCCGCGCCGCCACAAACCACATTCGTTCCAAGGCTCAAGCCCCTCCAATAGACGCGCCACGAACATCCGGGTCTGTCTCGGCGACTTGGGCGCGACCCAGAACCGAGCTTCGCCATCGTCACGGTACACCAGACACTGCGACGGCGCGTAACGATCGTCCAAGACGATGTTCCGAAGCGCCGCCCAAATCAGAAACTCCGCGGCACAAACGCATTTCATGTCATCCGGCGGCTCGCGGCCGCATCGTCAGGGTCCGCTTCAGCGGACGGAAATCGCAGGGCGGAAGAAACTCGCCCCCAATCTCACAACGCACTCCGGAGAGCAGTTGAGATTATTTGCCCGAACTGCACGATGCTCACCAGGGACTTCAACTCCGCCCGCTGTGTCTCGCTAAGCTCGCCATTCGCGTTGCGTTCGAGCAACTCGTGCATGCGGTCGGTCAAGTCCGGGCACAATTGAGTGATGCCCCTCAGCACCTCGCGCGGCACCGAAAGCGTCACTAAATCCGAATCGTCTGGCATCAATATCGATCATAACGACCGACAAGCCGTCCCGCGTCAACGCGTCCACAAAAAGGCAGACGCGGCGCCAGGAGCCGTTCATTCCTGACGCCGCGCCTTGCTTTCACTGGCAACTAACAACTGACAACTGACAACTGACAACCAACGACGAACTAATTCAGCGCCCTGGAATGCTCCTCCAGCCTCTGGATCAACTCCGCCGCCTCTTCAGTCCGATCCCCCACGCTGCTCGTCCACACCAGCGCTTCGTTCTTCAGCACCGCCCGCTCGATCCGCCGGCAGGCGCTGATTACGGTTGAGTGGTTGCGCTTGCCCATCCGGATCCCGATCTCCGGGAAGCTCAGCTTCGCCGTCTTTCGCACCAGGAACATCGCCACGCTCCGCGCCAGGCTGATCGTCCGCTGCCGCCGGCCGGACATCAGGTCCTTCTGCTCCAGGCTGAAGTAGTTGCACACCGCCTGCATGATGTTCTCGGGCTTGACCGGCGCCACGAGCTGCCGATCCAGGTCCCCCAGCGCTTCCTGCGCCAAGGACGCGTCCGCCGGCCGGCCGGTCAGCTTCACGTGCGCCACGATCCGGTTCAGCGCCCCCTCCAGCTCGCGCACGTTCTGCGTCACCCGCCGCGCCACCCAGCCGACGACCTCTTCATTCAGGTGCAATCCGAGCCGCAGACCCAGGCTCCGCAGGATTTCGCACCGCGTCGCGTAGTTGGGCGGGTCGATCCGCACCACCATCCCGCTGACGAACCGGTTGATCAGCGATTCGCCGAACTCCTCGATCATCTTCGGGTGCTCGTCGCTCGCCAGCACGACCTGCCGCCCCATTGCCTCGATCGCATTGAAGGTATGCAGGAACTCCTCCTGCGTCACTTTCTTGCCCGAGAGGAAGTGGACGTCGTCGATCACCAGGAGGTCCAGGTCCCGCATCTTCCGCCGGAACGCGTCCAGCTTGTTGTTCCGCATCGCGGTGAGGAACTCGTTGGTGAACTCCTCGCCCGTGAGGTACGCCCAGCGCTTGGTCGGGTGGTGCTCGATGAATCGTTTGCAAAGACCCTGCAAGAGATGCGTCTTGCCCAATCCGCAGTTGCCATGGATGAACAGCGGGTTGTACTGCACCCCGGGGAACTCCGCGACGTACGCCGCCGCGTTGTATGCGAGTTGATTGCTCGCACCTACAACGAAGCTTTCGAGGTCATGGCGCAGCCTCGGCCTGGCGGGGGAAACCGTTTGGATGGCGGCGAGGGCGGTGGCGACCGTCGGCGACCCGTTGGGGCGGTTCAAGACCGCCGTCGTCCCGTGGGCGTGGGCGTTCGTCCCGCCGTGTCCGCCGTTGACCGGTTTGGCCTGCGTGACAGCCCGCGGGGGCACGTTGGCACCCACCAGGGCCGCCGCCGTACCCGTGATGCCCCGCGACGACGTCTTCGCCTGCCCGTGATCGCGCGGTCCGGCGGCCGCCGTTACCGACAGCGCGGTCTCCTTGCCGTCCACCTCGAAGAGCTGGGGCATCACGTTGAACCGGACCGCCAGGGGGCACCCCAGCACCTCGTGCGCCGCCTCCTGGATCGGCTTGGCGAAGTGCGAGCCGATCCACTCGCTGATGAAATCGTTCGGGACGGCGATCTCCAGTCCGTCCTGCTTTAAGTCCAACCGGGTTGAGTTATTGAACCAGACGTGGAACCGTTGCGGTCCGACCCGCTGTGCGATCGCGTCGGCCAATCGCACGAGCTGGGGATCGTGTGCGCTGATGCAGCTCACGCGCGATCTCCTTGAACAAGAGCACCCTGGGGCGGCGCACGCGCGAAACAGATCGCACGCGTCGCCCATTCCCGTTCCCTACCCGATCGCCCGCCGGTTCCTCCGCGAACCCGCAAGCCCCAGGTAACACACTCCACCGTTCGACCGCGCAGCCGAAGCGCGAGCTTCGACCGAACCGTCCAGCATTTTCCCAGGCGGAGTCGGGCGTCCTGCCACAACTAGCTCG
>DATBFY010000370.1:0-3371 GCA_036558265.1 Tepidisphaeraceae bacterium
TTGATGCCGGGGAACCGCGCCTGCAATGCATTGATCACCGACATCGCATCGAGCAGGCTCAGCGTGGTCTGGGTCACGTAGCAGAGCCTGGCATCGGGCGGGAACGAGAGTCGCTCGACGTCCGCGGCCGATTCCACGACCAGCATGCTCTCGGGCGCCTCGCCCACAGTGCCCACGGCTTCATCATGATCCTTGTGCCCGATGAAGATGATCGTGTACCCCTTGCGGGCAAAGCTCTTCACCTCGCTGTGAACCTTGGTGACCAGCGGACAGGTCGCGTCGATCTCGACGAGATTTCGATGCTTCGACGTCTTTCGGATCGTCGGCGACACGCCGTGGGCGCTGTAGACCACGGTGGCCCCTGACGGCACTTCCTCGATCGAGTTGACGAACGTCACCCCCCTGCTGACGAAGTCGTCCACCACGTGCTTGTTATGCACGATCTCGTGGTAGACGTAAACCGGCGCCCCCTGATGCTTGAGCACCCGGTCGACGCACTCGATCGCCATGTTGACACCGGCACAGAAACCGCGGGGATTCGCGAGGATGATCTTCATCAGCGTTCTTTTATCCTAGAGCGCAAGTTCAATTGCAACGTGCCCCTGCTCGCCGCCCGGTGCATAACGACTCCGGGCAGCGCCTGTGTTACCATACGCCCCATGAACCCCCTGCGTTCCCTGGCGCTCGCGTCGATATTACTGTGCTCGCTGGCGACTCTGGCCGCGCCCGCTCCAAAGGAAAAGTTTCACCTATATCTCCTTGTCGGCCAATCAAATATGGCCGGCCGCGCGCCGGTCGAGCAGCAGGACAAGACCCCTGACCCGCGCGTCTTCGCCCTCGATCAGAATGGCCAATGGGTGCCGGCGGTTGAGCCGCTGCACTTCGACAAGCCCAAGATTGCTGGCGTCGGGCCGGGGCTGGCGTTCGGCAAGGCCATGGCCGAGGCCGATGCGAACGTCACCATCGGCCTGATCCCCTGCGCGGTCGGCGGGTCGCCGCTGGCTTCCTGGCAGCCCAAGGCGGTGGACGAGGCAACCGGAACCACGCCGTATGACACGGCTATCGCCCGCGCCAGGCTTGCCATGAAGGACGGGACGCTCGAAGGCATCCTCTGGCATCAGGGTGAAAGCGATTCGACCGAGAAGCTCGCGCCAAAGTACGGGAATAACCTGGAACAGACCCTGGGCCGCCTCCGCGACGAGCTGGGCAACCCGCGCGCGTGCATCGTCGTCGGCGAACTGGGGAAGTTTTTCCGGGATAAGAATCCGTGGGCCGAGCGCGTTAACACCGAGATCCGCTACTTCGGCCGGCGCTTTGATCGCACGGCGTCCGTCAGTGCCGATGGGCTGGTGGATAAGGGCGACCAGACGCATTTCGACGGTCCGTCCGTTCGCGAGCTGGGCCGCCGGTACGCTGCGGCGATGCTCAAGATGGGGGCGCTGCCTGCGCCGCAGATCGTGCGTGTGTGGCCGGATGGTCTGCCGGATGGCAAGCCGCTCGACAAGCCTGAAGATGAACACTTCGCGCACGTGTCGCACGTGAGCGACCCGACGCTTTCGGTTTACCTGCCGCCCAGGGACAAGGCGAACGGGACGGCCGTCGTCATCTGCCCGGGCGGGGGGTACTCGATCCTCGCGATCGAGAAGGAGGGTGATTGCGTCGCCCGGTGGCTCAATGACCTGGGTGTCGCCGGGATCGTGCTCAAGAGTCGCCTCAAGGATTACAAGCAGCCGTCACCGGTCCTGGATGCCCAGCAGGCGATTCGCCTGGTGCGCGAGAACGCGTCGGCCTGGGGCATCGACCCGAATCGCGTGGGGATCATGGGCTTTTCCGCAGGCGGACACCTGGCGGCCGCGACCAGCAACGCGGAGCCGATCGCGCTCGAAGCGGCGAGCTATCGCAAGTACAACGCGATCGACTGCCGGCCGAACTTTTCGATCCTGATCTACGGCGTGGTGCCGCAGGCGGGGGATAAGTGGGTCAAGGAGATGTACACCGCCATCGCGATCACGCCCAGGACGCCGCCGGCGTTCCTCGTGACCACAAAGGACGACCCGATCCCCTCGCACCTGAGCGTCGACTACGCCGCCGCGATGACCAGGCTGAATCTGCCCGCGGAAGTTCACGTGTACGACAAGGGCGGGCACGGCTATGGCCTCGGCCAGTCGGGTGGGCCGGTCGCCACCTGGCCTGAGGCTTGCGCCAACTGGCTCAAGGCGCGAGGATTCGTCAGATGAGCGAATCCGACTTGCTGCCGCACCCGGTGTCGCTCAATCTTTCGCACGAGACGCTCGAGCGCGAGTACGTCAACGTCACGTTCGACCGAATCGCCGATCCGCGCTGGCACTTCCGCCTGAACCTGCACCGGGACACGCGCGTCGCGACGAGCGAGCCAACGCCTCCCACCGCCGAACAACCTTTCCAGAGCCTCGCCCTTTTCCAACGCCGCCAGCCGGTGGCGGACCTGGAAATCTTCGGCCTGCACCTGCCCGCTGAGATCGACCCGGGCGATTGGCTGGACCTGTGGCTCGAACAGCATCAACTCAAGACCGTCTCCTCCAAGCCAACGCTGACGCCGAGTGGCCTACTCGGCGACTGCGTCTGCACCTGGGATACGCCTCAAGGCCCCTTCGCTGGCCGCTTTTCCGCGCTGCGCTGGTCCGACCGAATCTTTCTGCTGTCCCTCCGCACGCCGCGTGAGAGTTACGCCGCCATCGCCGACGATTACTTCGCCGCGCTGGGCTCCTTTCGCCCGCTGGAGCCCGAGCCCGACCGCCCCGCCGAACCCCTGCAAAGCGCGTCGATCACGACCCCCGTGGCGGCAACAGTAACCTTGCCCGCTTCCTACACACTGCAACTCAATTTCAGCGAACCGCAGATCACCGCCTTCACCGCCGACCAGCAGGCGATCCCCGCCATGCCCGACGATCCGGCCTTCGGCAAGCTGACCTTGCTCCTGGCCGACCACGCCCTGGCCGATCACCCCTCCAAGGCAGCCGGCCTCTACCTCGCCCCCCTCCTGGACAACCCGATCACCCTCCACGGCGACGAGTTCGAGCAACTCGACAGCGCCCCGCCCCCCTTCGGCCAAGCCTGGCGCCTGACGGCCTCTGCCACCTTCAGCCCGCCCGACGGTCAACCGGTCGCCTGCGAGCTCCGCTGCCTGGTCCTCTGGCACGACAACGCCTGGTTCGTCGCCGGCGTTCTGGGCCCGACGCGCCACGCCGCCCCGATCGCGTGGATGCGCAACAAGCGAGCGCTGGAGATCGTAACGGCGGGGGTGATCTTCTGATTGAAGACTCGCGGCGACGCGGCTGGGGCGGAATGCTCAAGTCCCCTTCGCCTTTTGCCCTTTGCCTTTTGCCTTCCCC
>DATBFY010000371.1:0-5139 GCA_036558265.1 Tepidisphaeraceae bacterium
AGTCCCTCCACTCTCCGCTGTCGACCATCCGCAACCGCGCCCGCACCCGGTCGATCTCCAGTTCGATCTCGCGCAGCTCGTCGGCCGCCGCGTCGGTCAGCCGGTCCGAATCCTCGTCGGCGTGCATCAGCAGCGACCACCGTCCGAACAGCGGCGCGTAGCGCTCGAATTCCGGCCGCGGCTCGAACTCCCCAAAATGCCATGAGTTATCCTCTCCCTTGATCGTCACGTTCCCGACCAGACGTCCGTCGAGGAACAGCTCGGCATGGATCGGGTGGTTCCGCATCGTTCGCCTTAATCATACGCCGGTTCGAATTGTCCTCCCGGTCGTTTAACCCACTTTCGCACGGCTCAACTGCGATTCGCGACGCGAACCGCAACCCCTGTGGCGGCCAACTCACAGACGGCAGGGCGGCGGCGGGAGCCCTCGATTTGACATTCAACCCGCACAACCGGAGAAATGGCCCCCTATGACGCCCGCCGCCGCCGCACTCGTCCTCTTCTCCGTCCTGTTTCCCGCCAAGGGCTGGTACGGGCCCGACCAGGACTGGAACATCAACGTCAAACCGCCGCAGGGCACGACCGTGCGCCTCGTGCTGACCGACTTCTCCGGCTCGACCCTCGATGCGGCGCCCGCCCCCGACCGCACGTTCAGCAAGGACGGCGTCGGCGAGCTCAAGCGCCTCTTCCCCGCCATCACCACCGCCGGCACCTATTTCCTCTACGCGATCCCGATCCCCGCCAATGCCGGCGCCGACGCGCGCGAGCCGGGCGTCGCCAGGTTCGCCGGCACCCCGCTGGTCGTCACGGTGCGCCAGGACCGCCGCGCCGGCGCGCCCGGCGGGCCGATGGCCGTCAAGGTCGAGCCCTTGCGCTTCGCCGTCATCTCCACCGAAGCCGGCGACATGACCGTCGCCTTCTATTACGACGTCGCACCCAACAACATCGCCAACTTCATCAACCTCGCCCGGGAAGGCTTTTACGAGGGCCTGACCTTCCACCGCATCGAGCCCGATTTCGTCATCCAGGGCGGCGACCCGCGCGGCGACGGCACCGGCGGGCCCGGCTATGGCATCGACGCCGAGTTCTCCGACCGCAAGCACGAGTTCGGCGTCCTGTCCATGTCCCGCAACGTCGATCCCAACGAGTCCCCCAACAACCCCCCGCGCCCCGAGTACGCCAACTCCGCCGGCTCGCAGTTCTTCATCTGCGCCGACAAGTCCAGGGACCAGAAAAACACCTCCCAGCTCGACGGCGTCTACACCGTCTTCGGCCGCATCGTCGGCGACGACGGCCTGCGCACGCTCGACGCCCTGGCCGCCACGCCGATCGCCGACAAGAAGACCGGCCGTCCCGTCCACCCTCCGGTCATGAAGAAGATCGAGATCCGCCCCGTGACCGTCAAGGAAAACCCCTACGGCCGACTCCAGGAAGAGGCCGCCAAACCCACCGGCGCCACCACGGTCCCTAAGGACCGGTCCACCAGCAGCGCCAAATGACTTACACCATCTTCTGCATGTAAATCACATCCAACCACCGCCCGAACTTGAACCCCACTTCCTTCAACAGCGCCACCCGCCCAAATCCCGCCGCCGCGTGCAGCGCCACGCTGGGCCCTTGCTCGGCGTCGATGATCGCGATGATCGTGTGATGTCCCGCGCCCCGCGCCCGCTCGATCAGGTCCGCCAGCAGCGCCCGCCCGATCCCCCGCCGCTGCTCGGCCGCATCCACGTAGACCGAGTTCTCCACCGTCCGCCCGTAAGCCGCCCGCCTGTGGAACGGCGAAAGCGATCCCCACCCCACGACCCGCCCATCCCGCTCGGCCACCGTCACCGGGTGCTTCACACCATGCGCCCCGAACCACGCCCGCCGCCCCTCCATCATCTCAGGTTCGGTCTGGTACGTGCACGTCGAGTGCAGCACGTAATGGTTATAGATCTCGTTGATGACCGACAGGTCCTCGGCCGTCGCCAGACGAATACTGATTGCGCCGTCGCCCATAGCGCCACCCGATCATCCCATTCCGGGAAACCCTTCTTTCGTGAACTTCCCATCCACGTTGATCTTCACGCCGTCCACCTCGACGTAACCGCCCTGGCGCAGGTCCACCACCATGTCCCAGTGCAGCCCGGACTGGTTCGTATTCCCGCTCTCCGGATACCCCGCCCCCAGCGCGAAGTGGCACGTCCCGCCGATCTTCTCGTCAAACAACGTGTTCCGCGTGTATTGCCGGATGTCGTAGTTCGTCCCGATCGCGCACTCCCCCAGCGACCGCGAGCCCCCGTCCATGTCCAGCATGGATATCAAGAAGTCCAACCCCTTCGTCGCCGTCGCGTCCACCACCTTCCCGTTGCGGAACGTCAGCCGCACCCCGTCGCACTCGCGCCCATGGTGCACCGCGGGGAACGAGAAGTTGATCTGCCCCTCCACCGACTCGACCACCGGCCCGCTGAAGACCTCCCCGTCCGGGAAGTTCTCGTGACCGTCGCAGTTGATCCACGTCTTGCCGTCCAGGCTCATCCGCACGTCGGTCCCGTTCGCCGCCACCACGTGGTACTCGTGCTTGCCGTTCAGAAAATCCACCAGCCGCTTCTGCGTCTGGCTGATCCGACGCCACGCCCCCACCGGGTCCGGCCGATCCAAAAGCCCCGCCGAGAAGACGAAGTCCTCGTACTCGTACAGGCTCATCTCCGCGTCCTGCGCCGCCCCCTGCGACGGGTACTGCGTCCCCACCCAGTGCAGCTTCCCCTCCGCCGCGCGCTTCATGAACGTGTCCATCAGCGGCTTGCGCGCCGCCTGCGTGATCCCGATCTTCTTCGGGTCGCAGTTCGACAGCGCCTTGGTGTTCTCCTCCGCCCAGATCCCGATTGACGCGTCCAGCGTCTCGTATTCGTACAAATTGATCGGCGAGCAGAACCGGAGTTGCTCGTCGCTCGCGTGCTTCAGGAAGATCTCGTTCAGCTCCTCGGGCACCATCCGCACCATCGGGTGCCCGCCCGCCTCCAGCACCTTCGTGTAAAGCTCCACCACCAGCGGCTGCGACACCGGTGGTCCGCTGATCCGCACCAGTTGCCCCTTCCGGACGCCCACGCTGTAGTTAACCAGGACGTCGGCCAGCTTGGTAAACCTCGGGTCTCGCATCGGCGGCGGATTCTATACACCCGGGCACGCGCGGCAACGGCGGGAAACGACGCGCGCCAGGCGATCGCACGAGAATTCTCGTCAAACCGGGCGAGATGTGACTGATGCCCCGAGTTTTCCTGCGGCGACACCCCACTTTTCGGCGCTGGCGCGGAACGCCGTTCGCAATACATTCGGCATAGTTCCAACAAACGGAGTGTTCCACCATGTTCAAATTGTTTCGCCTGGCGATCTACGCCCTGGTCGGCTACGCCGCCTACCAGTTCGTCCTGGACGTCCTCGAATCCTCACGCCAGCAGCCGCAGACGGCCGGCGGCCAGGGCCAGTCCCGGGGTCGCGGCGGCGGGGGCGGCACGCGCGCCTCGGGCGAGGCCCGCATGACCGCCGCCCGACGAGGCGGCGCCGCCGGTAAGGGCGAAGAAACCACCGACGCCGACGGCGCCTCCACCCGTCATCGTGTCGGACGCGGCGTGGTCTGACTCCGCACAATTGTCCGATCTCGTCCCGCCGGTCAAACGACGATCCATCCCCATCAACTTGCGGGCGGGCGCCCAAGCGCGCCCGCCCGCTCGTTTGTTACCCGCCTATCATTTCTCCATGCATATCGGATTCATCGGACTCGGCAAAATGGGCGGCAACATGGTCCTCCGCCTGACCGTCGGCTCCCCCGATGGCCGCGTGAAGGGCACCCACCAGGTCACCGGCTTCGCCAAGGACCCCAACCCGGAGCTGGCGAACGTCTCCAGCGTCACGGTCGTTCCCACGCTCGACCAGATGCTCGCCAGCCTCCCGAGCCCCAAGATCGTCTGGGTCATGATCCCCGCCGGCAACCCTACCGAATCCGTCATCACCCAGCTTCACGACAAGCTCGCGCCCGGTGACGTCATCATCGACGGCGGCAACTCCTTCTACAAAGATTCCAAGCGCCGCTATGAAGCCCTCAGGGCCCGTGGCATCGGCTTCCTCGACGTCGGCACCTCCGGCGGAATCTGGGGACGCGCCGAAGGCTATTGCATGATGGTCGGCGGCGACCCAACCGTCGTCGCGCTCGTCAAGCCCATATTCGACACGTTCGCTCCGCTCGACGGCTGGATCCACACCGGCCCCGCAGGCTCAGGCCACTTCGTCAAGATGATCCACAACGGCATCGAGTACGGCCTGATGGAAGCCTACGGCGAGGGCTTCGAAATCCTCCGCAAGTCGGAATTCCCGCTCGACCTCCACCAGGTCGCCAGCGTCTGGAACCACGGCAGCGTCGTCCGATCCTGGCTCCTCGAGCTCGCCGAGATCATGCTCCGCGACGATCCGACGCTCCAGACCATCCAGCCCTACGTCGAGGACTCGGGCGAAGGCCGCTGGACCGTCGCCGCCGCCATCGAGGAGAACGTCCCCGCCCCCGTCATCGCCGCCAGCCTCTTCGCGCGCTTCGAGTCTCGCGACAAGGAGAACTACAGCGCCCGCTTCGCCGCCGCCCTCCGCAAACAGTTCGGCGGCCACAACGTCGTCAAGAGCGACGTCACCACCAAAACCAAACCCGAAGAACGCAAGATCTAACTTCTCCGCCTACTGGCTACTGTCTACCGCCTACTGCCAATTGACCATTCCCCTCCCCCCGCGTATCTCTAACTCCAACCGCGTTCCGACGAGGACCCACCCCATGCCCACCACCGCCCCACCCTGCGCGATCGTCATCTTCGGCGCCTCCGGCGACCTCGCCCAGCGCAAGCTCATCCCCGCCATCTACGAGATGGCCCGCGAGAAGCTCCTCAACGAGCACACCTACGTCGTGGGCTTCGCACGCTCCCCCATGAGCGACGACCAGTACCGTACCGAGTCCGCCGACGCCGTCCGAAAGTTCGCACGCACCAAGCCCATCGACGAGGGCGTCCTCAAGAACCTCGTCGGCCGCATGCACTACTTCCAGGGCAGCGACTATGGCTCGGCCGACTCGCACCAGAAGCTCTCCGAAACGCTCGCTCAGTTCGACGAGAAGTACGG
>DATBFY010000372.1:0-3316 GCA_036558265.1 Tepidisphaeraceae bacterium
CGGCAAAGTCAAGCACGGGGACGCCAATGAATTGAGCTTGTATGTCGCGCCGCTGCAATCGCTCAATGGATCGCTCACGATATGGCACCGGATCTGCGACGTCGCGGACGAGGTGGTCGAGTTCGCGGTGCATGGGGATGAGGTCTATCTGCTGACCGCGCATGACGCGCCGCGCTATCAGGTGGCGCGGACGTCACTGGCGGCGCCGGACTTCGCCAGGGCGCAGACGGTCGTCCCGGCGGGGAAGGCGGTGATCCAGTCGATCCACGCGGCGCGGGATGCGCTTTACGTCGGCGTGCTCGACGGCGGGCTGGGCAAGGTGCTGCGCGTGCCGTTCGACGCGCCGGCGAAGGTCGAGCCAATCGACCTGCCGGCGGGCGCATCGTCGGGGCATGCGGTGGCGGCCGAGGTGGATGTGGACGGCGTGCTGATCGCCACGGCATCGTGGACGCGGGGCGGGAAGCTGTACGCGTTCGATCCGAACCCGCGGGCGCTGACCGATACCGGGCTGCGCCCGCCGGGCAAGTTCGATGACGTGCCCGGCTACGAATCGACCGAAGTGCAGGTGGTCAGTCACGACGGCGTACGCGTGCCGTTGTCGATCTTGCACAAGTCGGGCATCAAACTGGACGGATCGCACCCGACGCTGGTCGGGGGGTATGGCGGGTATGGCATGGTGATGTCGCCGCACTTCAACCCGACGAGCCTGGCGTGGCTGGAGCGGGGCGGGGTGCTGGCGTTCGCGCACGTGCGCGGGGGCGGCGAGTTCGGCAAGGCCTGGCACGAGGCCGGGCGCAAGGCGACCAAGCCGAACACCTGGCGCGACTTCATCGCCTGCTGCGAGTACCTGGTGAAGCAGGGGTACACGTCGCCCGCAAAGTTGGCGGGGCAGGGGGGCAGCGCCGGCGGAATCCTGATCGGGCGGGCGATCACCGAGCGGCCGGACCTTTTCGCCGCGGCGATCGTCAACGTCGGCTGCACGGACATGCTGCGGATGGAGACCACGACCAACGGCGTGCCGAACATCCCGGAGTTCGGGACGGTGAAGACGTCCGACGGGTTCAAGGGCCTCTACGAGATGAGCACGTACGCCCACGTGGTGGACGGCACGCGCTATCCGGCGGTGCTCCTGGCCCATGGCATCAACGACCCGCGCGTCGAGCCGTGGATGTCGGCGAAGATGACGGCGCGGCTCCAGGCGGCGACGGGCAGTGGTAAGCCCGTGTTGTTCCGCGTCGATTACGACGCCGGGCACGGGATCGGATCGACCCGCCGGCAGCGGCAGGCGCTGCAGGCGGACGAGTGGGCGTTCCTGCTCTGGCAGATGGGGGAGGAGGGGTTTGCGAAAAAGTGACGCCGTCGTGAGGCGTCGCGGTTATCCTTGGTCGCATGTCCACGACGATCCGAGCCGCCGTCGTCCAGTTCGCGCATGTTGCGGGGGACAAGGAAGGGAACTTCGCGAAGGTGGAGTCGTTCGCGCGTCGGGCGGCGGGGCAGGGCGTGCAGATCGTGGCGTTTCCCGAGTGCTGCATCACGGGGTACTGGTTCCTGAGGAAGCTTTCGCGGGGGCAGTTGGTGGAGATGGCGGAGGAGGTGCCGGCGGGTGAGTCGAGCCGGCGGCTGGTCGCGCTGGCGCGCGAGCACGGGATGACGATCGGCGCGGGGCTGGTCGAGCGGGATGGCGAGCGCATGTACAACACGTACGTGGTGGCGATGCCGGACGGGGCGGTCCGCCGCCACCGCAAGATCCAGGCGTTCGAGAACGAGCACATCTCGGCGGGGAGCGAGTACACGGTATTTGATACGCCCCACGGCGTGCGGGTGGGGGTGCTGATCTGCTACGACAACAACATCGTCGAGAACGTGCGGATCACGGCGCTGGCGGGGGCGCAGGTGCTGCTCGCGCCGCACCAGACCGGCGGGTGCGACTCGCGCAGCCCTTACGGCATGAAGCCGATCGACCCGAAGCTGTGGCACGATCGCGAGCGCAACCCGGCGGCGATCCGCGCGGAACTGCTGGGCGACAAGGGCAAGGGGTGGCTGATGCGCTGGCTCCCGTCGCGGGCGCACGACAACGGGTTGTTCGTGCTCTTTGCCAACGGGGTGGGGATCGACGATGACGAGGTGCGCACCGGGAACGCGATGATCCTCGATCCGTACGGACGGACGCTGGCATCGACCAACGAGCCAGGGGACGACATGGTGGCGGCGGACTTGGACCTGTCGTTGATCCCGCAATCGACGGGGCGGCGATGGTTGCGGGCGCGGCGGCCGGAGTTGTATGGGGGGCTGGCGCAGCGGACGGGGATGGAGCAGGACACGCGGGTCGTTAGGTTTGACTCGGGGGGCGGGGATTGACTCGGGTGCCCCGTCGCTTCAGCGGTGGGGGCGCGAATCGAGACGCACAGACCTTCGATTCGCGCCCCCACCCTTGAAAGGGTGGGCCACCCTGCGTCAGCGGTGGTGAGGGCGCTCGATTTGCGCCCCCCACCAATCCGCTATTGCTTCACGTCCACGATCCCCACGTCGATATACTGACCGCCCGTGGTCTGGTGGCAGTGGACGGCGATCGTGTTCTTGCCGGGTTTGAGAGTGGTCTTGGCCTCGGGGCTGAGGTCGAATTCCTCGTAGGAGCTCGTGTAGCCGGTGGTCTTGAGGGCGAGGACGCCGTTGATGTAGATCTCGGCGTCCTCGTCGTGGTGGGCCATGAGCAGGGGGGTGGTGGGCAGCTTGTCGATCGTGACCTCGCGGCGGAGCCAGATGTCGGGGGTGTTCCATTGAGTGCCGACGGTGGCGCCCGGCGTGCCTTCGGTGCCGAAGCCGCCCTTGGCTTGTTTCCACGTAGAGGCGTCGAAGTCGGGTTTGTACCAGTCGTCCGAGGCGGGTTTCTCGGTCGTGTAGCGCCAGGTCTGGACGTTCTGTTCGCTGGTGGGGACGACCGGGATGAATTGCGGCGGGGGCGGGGCGTGGCCCTGGTTGGCCTGGGCGACCGGATCGACATCCACCTTGATGACGGCGCGGTCGTAGCTGAGCAGGCCGTTGGCCTCGGTCTCGACGTCGGTGATCTGGGTGTAGATGGCGGCGTTGAGTCCCTGGGTCTCGCGGAGCTGCCAGGCCTGGCTCAGGAACTTGACATACTGCCGGGTGAGGGCCTTGCCATCAGGAACGCCGCGGTAGCCCCAGTTGCGCTGGGTCCACATGTGGCCCGGGGTCGCCAGGCCAAGGCCGCCGAACTCGCCCAGGACGCTGGCGCGGTTCTCCTGCGCTTTAGGCGCGCCGGGAGCCGGGTACTTGTGCATGTCGATGACGTCGCCGA
>DATBFY010000373.1:0-8815 GCA_036558265.1 Tepidisphaeraceae bacterium
GACGACGACCATCGCCGTCGCGCCGCAGCGATCGATCGTCCGCGCCCTGCCGCGAATTCCCGCGCTGGCCAGACCCGTCTATCGCGAGCTTCGCCTGGCGACCACTACGAGCAGCGAGACGGACCTTTCGCTTCAGGTGGATGAGCGGCATCTGCTGCTGGACGTGACCCAAGCCGCGGCGGCCCTGCCGCGGCGGCAGTCGCGCGCCCGGCGCGCGATGACGGCGGCCGCGTTTGCACTCGCGGCGGCGATCGGCACGGGAATCGTGGTAATGAGCCTCTGGCTGCTCACGCTCGCCCCCCGGTGAGCTGCCTTGAGCGCGCGTGCGCGCGTCACAGACGTGATTAATTCTCGGCCGGCTCGACGACCGCACTCATCGGGCCCTTGCTGCGCTCCAGCCGCCAGTCGGCGCCGTAGCCCAGGATCTGGTCGCGCTTGAGCTCGGCCAGTTCCTTGTGCGTCGTCATGACGATCACGCGGCCGCTCGCGTCAACGGTCTGGGCCATCTCGTAGCCCTTGGGCTCGGCGTAACCGAACACCTTGCCGAGCATCTCGATGACGTACTCGTAGGTATGCTCGTTGTCGTCGAGCAGGATAACGTTGAAGGGCGGGAGGCGACGGATCCGGTTCTTTCGCCGAGGCGCGGCCTTGCGCTTTCTCGAGGGTTTCGGCTTGACGACCGCTCCCTCGTCCTGGTGTTTCTGTTCTTCCATCCCAGTACTCCTTTCAAGGCGCTACCAGTGTGAAATGAGGGACGAAGTTAATCAACAAAAATTCGCGCACACGGGTAAGAATCCCAGCGCGCTCGTTTGCAAATCTTGCCGTGATGTGGGCCGCCTCGGATCAAGCCAGAGAATTGTCTCCATGAAAATCCCTATGCTCGTCTGGATCGTGGTTTGCCTCGCCGCGCCCGCCGTGCGGGCATGCCTCCGCGAGCGGGTCGATGAAAAGGCGATCCAATGGTCCAACCGCATCGTCGAGGCCAGGCTCGTCGGCGTCAGCGAGCGCGTCGAGATGAAGGCGGTCACGCTCAAACCGCCCGCGGGCACGAAAAGCCCAGAGATTTCGGCCGTTTACTGGTACCGCGTCTACTCCTTCGAAGTGCAGCGGGTGATTGACGCCGGCGGGGCTTCGCTCAAACCGCGCCACCGCATTGAGGTCGTCAGGTTCTTTGGAAAGGCAGACCGCCCAAGCGCGGTTGGACCGACGTCCAAACCTTCGGCTGCGGACCATTGCGCCACAAGGCTCGTGCGAGATTCCGTGGGCCAAACGTTTGTGCTGCTGCTGCGCCCGGAACAGGACATCAAGATCCAAAAGCCACCGGTCTGGAGCGATGCGAAGAACCTCGATCCGCGCGACGGGGAAGTCCACGGCCTGCGCGCCTACGCCGTCATCCATTCGGTGCCGCGCGAAGAGGCGACCGACGCGTGGATGGCAAACTTGCGAAAGGTTCTATCGGAAACCCGCGCCGCAGAGCGAAAGGTCAGCGACAACCAGATCAAGAAGCACGTCCAAACAATTGTCGCCGCGATGAGTGATCAGGAAGCGCAAGAAGCGATCGACGCGCTCCAGCGCGTGGGCTACAAGGCGGTCGGCCACATCAAGTCCGCGCGCGACAAGAAGGAAACCCCGCCCGACGCGAAGGACCGGCTCGCCAGGCTCGCGATCGAGATCTCGCCCCCGCCCTTGCCGATCGACATGGCGCCCGCTGCCGAGTGAGCTCGCGCCGCTCCCTTTTTATGTGGTGCGGGCACCCGCCTGTTTCGGTTTCGGTGCACACCTGCCTGGCGCTGCAGGCACTCGTCACGGTGACGCAAAGGACCAAAGAAACAAAGCAACAAAGAAAGATTTTATCTTTGTTCCTTCGTTTCTTTGTTTCTTTGGGTCGCCATGACAAGTGCGCCCCGGTGACAAGCCCGCCGCGCGATTACTTGAGCTTGGCGATCACCGCATCCGCGAAATCGTTCGTGCCGGCGCTGCCGCCCAGGTCGCGCGTCAGCGTCTTGCCTTCCGCCAGCACCGCGTTGTACGCCCCCTTGATCCGCTCGGCGATCGCCTCCTCGTGGATGTGGTTGAGCATCATCACGCCGGACATGATGATCGCCAGCGGGTTGGCCACGCCCTTGCCGGCGATGTCCGGCGCCGAGCCGTGCACCGCCTCGAACACCGCCGCGTCATCGCCGATGTTGGCGCCCGGCGTCACGCCCAGGCCGCCGACCAGCCCCGCGCACAGGTCGCTCACCAGGTCCCCATACAGGTTCTCCATCAACAGCACGTCGAACTTGGTCGGGTCCTGGATGATCTTCATGCACCCGGCGTCGATGATCACCTCTTCGTACTCGATGTTCGGATATTCCTCCTCGCTCACCAGCTTGGCGCACTTGAGGAACAGCCCGTCCGTCAGCTTCATGATGTTGGCCTTGTGAAAGACGGTGAGCCTTTTGCGGCGGCGCTTGGTGGCATAGCGGAAGGCATAGCGCGCGATGCGCATGCACGCCGCCTCCGATGCAACCTTGAGCGACGTTACCACGCCGGGCACGACCTCGCTTTCGATGCCGCTGTAAAGCCCCTCCGTGTTCTCGCGGACGATGACCATGTCCACCCCCTCGTAGCGCGTCTTGATCCCGGGCATCGAGCGCACGGGGCGCACCGCGGCGTACAGGTTCAGCTTCTGCCGCAACTGCACGTTGACGCTCTTGAAACCCTTGCCGACTGGCGTGGTGACCGGGCCCTTCAGCGCGACCCGGTGCGCCTTAATCGCCGCCAGCGTCCGCTCGGGCAGGACGTTGTCGAACCCCTGCTCGATCGCGGCCGCCCCGGCGGGCAGCTCCACCCAGTCCACCGCCAGCCCCGCCGCCTGGATCACGCGCTTGCCCGCGGCGGTCACCTCGGGCCCGATGCCGTCGCCGGGGATCAGAACGATCGTGTGCTTTGCCATGGGATGATTCCTTGCGGGGCTCGTGCGCGAACACTGCTCCTCTGTCGTGATCGCGCCATCGTCATCCTGAGGAGGTTTCACCGACGAAGGATCTTGCCTCGTGGTGCAAACCGGCTTGATTCGCCGGCTCGGGCTGGATCCTTCGCTCCGCTCAGGATGACAGACGATGGCCGTCTCGCGCGCTGGTGATGTCGCGCGCCTTGCGATCATCCACTATACGGATCGGTCCGAATGCGGGAAGGGTTGCGTCAGGACTGGGACGCTTCGGGTAAGATGGTGTGAATGCGTTCCGTTCGTGCCCACGTCGTCATCCTGCTCACCCTGTTCCCGATTATCGCGCGGCCGGACGACACCGACCCCCGTTCCCCCGCCTTCTGGTTCGACCGCGCCCACAAGCAGCTCGCCGTCGCCCCCACCATCGAATACGACGGCGGCACCATGCGCCTCACCGCCTTCGAATCCGCCGCAGACCTCTACCAGGCCCAGCCGACCGACGAGAACCGCCAGCTCGTCCGCAAGCACGTCGAGGCCGCCAGCGCGCGCCTCGAATACGAAACCCAGCCCGTCCGCAAGTGGTACGCCCACCTCGAGCTGGCGCGGATCTGCCGGGTCATCCTCAAGGACCAGCAAGCCTACACGACGCACGTCGAAGCCGCCGCCGCCCTGGCCAAATGGCTCCCGCCCGACGAGCGCGTGGGCGTGCGCTTCAGCGACTTGCTCGCGCGCGAACTCGCCGCCGCCCAGGACCTGCCAGCCCTCAAGGGCGAGGTCGAAAAGGAACCCGGCGGCAGCACCGCCCGCGCCAAGCTCTACGCCCAGGTCGCCCTCGCCTGCGCACGCCTCGGTCAGGACGGCGGCGCGCGCCTGGCGCTGTCCCAAATCCCCGCCGAGCTGGCGAGCGTCCCCTCCCCCGGCGAGCGCGACCTGGTGCAATACCGCGCCGGCATGGCCTACGCCGACGTGGGCGATTTCGCCAAGGCCCTGGACGTCATGCTCCACATGCGGGATGGCGCCGCCAAGTTCGAGACCGGCCTGCACGTCCTGCGCAAGGCGCGCCTGGCCGGCAAGACCGACGTGTGGGACGCCACCCGCTCCGCCCTGGCCGACATCCGCGCCCTCACCCTCCCGCAGGCCACCGGCAACCTGGTCGAAGAACTCGCCCTGGGTGGCGACGCCAACGGCGCTATTGAGGCCGGCCGCGCCGCCCTCCAGAACGGCCCCGTGGGTGATCCCGCGCTCTACTACGCCGCCCTGGCCCGCGGCCTGGCCGCCGCCGGCGACAACGACGACTACGCCCCCGCCGCCCAGCAGGCTCGTGCCGCGATCGGCGTCATCCCGCCCGAAAACGCGCAGGCGCTGGTCAGCGCGCAGCTCCTCCTCGCCGCCGCCGAAGCCCAGGCCCACGACTGGAACCACATGACCGCCACCGCCGCCAGCGCCAACCGCACCGCCTCAGCCGCCCACGTCTCGGACAACGACCTGATCGTCGGCCGCACGCGCCTGATCGAAGTGCTGCTCGAAAACAAGCGCTGGACCGACGCCGCCAGACAAATCGCGGTCATCCGCGCCAAGCGCGACCGCGACGCCTGGATGCAGCGCGTCGCCGCCGCCCAGGTCCGCGCCGGCGAACTGCAATTAGCGCTTCAGAACGCCCGCTCCCTGGATGGCTTCGACCGAGCCGTCTGCTACCGCCGCGTCGCCATCGAGCGCGCGAAGAAGCACGACGTGGCGGATCTCGCGTCCTTCATCGACGAGCTGGACACGCCCCTTCGCCGCGCGGCCGCGGACCTTGCGGTGGGGCAGGTGTTGTCGGGAACGTCGCCCAGATCCGCGGGTTTCATCGAGGACGAGGACTGACCCGGAACATCAGGGCTCACCGCAGAGGCGCGAGGACGCAGAGATTGGATGTGAGCCGCACAGCACGCGGTTTGCGAGATCGATCAAGAATCTGAAGCTACAGTAACTTCATTCGATCCTCTGCCTTCTCCGCGTCTCCGCGTCTCCGCGTCTCCGCGGCGGTGCGGCGGTGCGGCGGGCACTCCGGGCAACGGTCGGGGCTCGCTCGCAGATCGTAGCCGCACGCCGGTACCGATCCCCTCCTACCGCCCCAGCCGCCGGTACTTGATGCGGTGGGGCTGATCCGCATCCGCGCCCAGGCGCTCGCGCTTGTTCTTCTCGTACTCGGCGAAGTTGCCCTCGAAGAAGACGACCTGGCTCTCCCCCTCGAAGGCCAGGATGTGCGTCGCCACGCGATCCAGAAACCAGCGGTCGTGGCTGATGATCACCGCGCAGCCGGCGAAGTTTTCCAGCCCCTCTTCCAGCGCCCGGATCGTGTTGACGTCCAGGTCGTTGGTCGGCTCGTCCAGGAGCAGGACGTTGGCGCCCATCTTGAGCATGCGGGCGAGATGCACGCGGTTGCGCTCGCCGCCCGAAAGCACGCCCAGTTTCTTCTGCTGATCGGGGCCGGTGAACGTGAAGCGCGCGGCGTAGGCCCGCGCGTTGACCATCGGCCCCTGTCCGCCGATGCGAAACGCCTCCTCACCATCCCCCATCGCCTGCCAGACCGCCCAGTCGTCGCGCAGGCTCTCGCGGCTCTGCTCGACGTAGGCGAGCTTGACGTTGTCGGCGATGCGGATCTGGCCCGAGTCGCACTTTTCCAGCCCCGTGATGATGCGGAAGAGGGTGGTCTTGCCCGCGCCGTTGGGGCCGATGATGCCGACGATCCCGTTGGGGGGCAGCGAGAACGAGAGATCCTCGAAGAGGACCCGGTCGCCGTAGGATTTCGAGAGCTTCACGGCGTCGATCACCTGCCGGCCGAGGCGCGGACCCGGCGGGATGAAGATCTCGACCTCCTTCTCCTTTTCCTTGGTGTCCGCGGCGACCATCTTCTCGTACGCCGCCAGGCGCGCCTTGCTCTTGGCCTGGCGGGCGGTCGGCGATTTGCGCACCCATTCCAGCTCGCGCGCCAGCGTCTTCTGCCGGGCGGATTCGACCTTCTCCTCGATGGCCAGGCGCCCTTTCTTCTGTTCCAGCCAGCTCGTGTAGTTCCCCTTGTACGGGATCCCCGCGCCGCGGTCCAGCTCCAGGATCCAGCCGGCGACGTTGTCCAGGAAGTAGCGATCGTGCGTGACCGCGATGATCGTCCCCGCGTATCGCTGCAGGTGATGCTCCAGCCAGGCGACGCTCTCGGCGTCGAGGTGGTTGGTCGGCTCGTCTAAAATCAGGATGTCCGGCTTCTGCAGCAGCAGCCGGCAGAGGGCGACGCGGCGCTTCTCGCCGCCCGAGAGCGGGCCCACGGGGGCGTCTTCCGGCGGGCAGCGCAGGGCGTCCATCGCCTGCTGGAGCTGCTGGTCCACGTCCCAGGCGCCGACCGCGTCCAGCTTCTCCTGGATCTTTCCCTGCCGCTCCAGCACCTTCTCCATCTCCCCGGGCGAAAGGTCCTGCGCGAGTTTCTCGTTCACCTCGTCGAATTCCTTGAGGAGCTGCATCGTCGGCGCGACCCCTTCCTCGACGATCTGGCGAACGGTGCGGTCGGGCGGCAGGTGCGGCTCCTGCGGCAGGAACCCGATCGTGTAGCCGGGCGAGACCTGGATCTGCCCGTCGAAGTTCTCGTCTTCGCCCGCGAGGATCTTCAACAGCGTGCTCTTGCCCGCGCCATTCAAGCCCAGCACGCCGATCTTGGCGCCGTAGAAATACGACAGGTAGATGTTGTCGAGGATGACCTTCTTCTCGTGGCGCTTCGAGACGCCGATCATCGAATAGATGACCTTATTGGGTTCGGGAGTGGGCATGGGAGGGGGGAGGTTAACGAATGCCGGCACAGCGGGGAAGAGGACAATAAGGATGAAGGCGGAAGGATGAAAGATGAAACAGATCACGGTAACCGTTCGAAGGCCGTGCTCGGATTCATCCTTCCGCCTTCATCCTTCATCGTTCGTTCACTTCCTGGGCGCCACGCTCATCAGGATCTCCTCCGCCAGGCGCGTGGTGGACGCGAGCTGGTCGGTGGCCTCGGTGGTCGTGATCACGGTCAGCTCGACCATGTCCTTGTTGGGCATGAGATAGAGGTGGGTCTGGTCGGCGGTCTTGTCCCCCTTGACCTTGATCCGCTCGTGAACTTTCAAATAGAAGCGCGGGTCCGGGACCGCCGCCGGCGGCTCGACGACCTCGGTCTTGTTCCTGGCGAAGTCGGTCTTGAGCATCTGCACGACGTTCTGCGCGTACTTGGCCTGCATCTCCGCGGGCGCGGCCCCCTTGGGCTTGACCACGATCAGGATGACCGCCTGCTTGTCGGGCGAGCGGAACAGGGCCTGGAGCTTGTTGTCCTTGGGCGGCGGCGCGGCCGTCCACTCCAGCGGCACGCGGAACTGGTAATTGCCCAGCGTCTGCGCATCCCCCAGCTCGTACCGGTTGACCGGCAGGTCGCCCGCGGCACGCGTGGTCGCCGGCCGCGTGGTGGCGGCGACCGCGGCGGTGGCGGCGGCGAGCTTCTGCTTCAGCGCCGCGTTCTCGGCCCGCAGGGTCTCCAGCTCCGCCTTGAGCTTCGTCACCTCCGCCGCCAGCGCGTCGATCCGCTGCTGCGCGGCGGGGGGGTCGGCCGGGGCGTCCGCGCCCCGCGCCGGCAGGGCGCGCCAGACCAGGGGACAGACGATCGAGAACCAGACGGCCAGCCGCATCACACACCTCGCGGGAGCACGATCCAACCCAATTATGCCCCGGTGCGCCCCGCGGGCAAGCCGCGCGAGGCGTTGGAGTCGCGCGGCGGTCGGGGCGGGGGTTCACATGCGGTAGTCGTCGGGGGCGTCCATCTCGGTGTCGGTGTCGCCGCGGAGGTCGTTGAGGAGATCCACGTAGTCGGCGTCGTCGAGCTCGAACCAGTCGGGGATGGCGGCGGCGGTCGTGCCGCGCCGCTCCGCGAGTTTCTCGGTGATCTGGCGGCGCAGGTCCGGGTCGGTGATTTCGCGGAGGCGGATCATGAGGCTTATCTTAGCTCACGACGCCGGGTGGAAGGCGACGGGAAAATCGGGGAGCGGTTGGGCACGCTAAAGCGTGAACTCCGAACCCGGAACCTATTCCAGCCCGTACTCGCGCCAGCGGCTGATCACCAATTCCTTCGTCGCGGCGTCCATCTCAAGCTCTTTCGGCCAGGCGCGGACCTTCCCTTCGGCGGGGAGCTTGGCGGTGGCGTCGAAGCCGATCTTGCTCCCCGCGCCATGATCGGGGCTGGCGTGGTCGAGGATGTCCACCGGGCCGTGGACGATCTCCGCGTCGCGCGCGGGATCGCAGTTGGCGAAGAGGTGGAAGAGCACGTCCTGCTCATCGTGCACGTTCACGTGCTCGTCCACGACGACGATGAACTTGGTGAAGGCCATCTGCCCCGCGCCCCACACGGCGTGCATGACCCGGCGGGCCTGGTGGGGGTACTCCTTCCTGATCTTGATGAACGCGCAGTTGTGGAAGACGCCGGAGATCGGCAGCGAGTAATCCACGATGTCCGGGATCAGCATCTTCAACAGCGGCAGGAAGATCCGCTCGGTGGCCTTGCCCAGGTAATAGTCTTCCATCGGCGGCTTGCCGACGATCGTCGTGGGATAAATCGGGTTCTTTCGGTGCGTGATCGCGGTGACGTGGAAGGCGGGGTACCAGTCCGCCAGCGAGTAAAAGCCGGTGTGGTCGCCGAAGGGGCCTTCCATCAGTTTCGCTTTCGGATCGACGTAACCCTCGATGACGATCTCGGCGTTGGCGGGCACTTCGAGGTCGATCGTCTTGCAGCGGACCAGCTCGATGCCGCGGCCGTTGAGGAAGCCGGCGAAGAGGTGCTCTTCCACCCCCGGCGGCAGGGGCGCGGTGGCGGCGTAGGGGAGGACGGATTCACCT
>DATBFY010000374.1:0-18281 GCA_036558265.1 Tepidisphaeraceae bacterium
AAAGGAGGCGGTCACCCTCGAGCCCGACACCTACCCGGACGTACCGGTGAAGTACTGGTACCCCACCGGACGAGACACGGAGATGGAAAAACAGGTGGCAGCACGGTTGCGAAAGTTCTTGGAGCAGCGCCGGGGCGCGACGACGCAAGCGACTCTGAGTGCGGTCCGGCGATGATGGAGGGCGAAACCGCAAGCGACTTTGAATGCCTTTCGCGAAAGAGGGGGAGTGCTCAGTGGCGATGCGCGAGGATCTCGTCGGCGGCGCGGTAACCGCTGGCGATGGCGCCGGCGACGGTGCCGCTCATGCCGGGATGGGTCGCCTCGCCGGCGAAGAAGAGCGTCTGCTGAAGAGGCTCCGCCAGCGCCTCGACCGCTCCCGCGCCACCCACGGCGACGTAGCTGTACGCCCCGCGCGCGAAGGGGTCATGCTGCCAGTCGGCCACCCGGAACGCCTGCAACCCTCGCTCGACCTGTGTCGCCTGCATTCCGAACAGGCGCGCCAGTGATTCAACGGCGTGGGCCCGCACCCGCTCGTCGGGCCCGCCCGAAACCTCCAGCGCCTGCGGCCCGCCGACCCAGCCGACCAGCACCGGCACGCGAGCGGCGGCCATCGTCCACCACGTCGGGAACGCGATCCCCCGCTCGCCCAGGTCCGCGTGAATCAACCCCGCCTCGGTCAGCCGTTCGCCCGCCGCCGGCACCTCACCGGTGTCCCAGAACGCCTGGTCAAACCGAAGCACGACCTTCACGACCGGCCCCGATTCCAGCTTCGCCAGCGCATCCTGCTTGGCCTGGATCGGCGGCGAGAACTCGACCGCTCCCTCTTTGAGAACGCCCAGCGGCAGCGTGATCACGACCACCGGCGCGGTCCAGGTCTGTTCATCGCCATCGCGCGACCGTGCAGCGACCGTCACCCGTCCGTTCGTCCATGCCACGTTTGTCACGATCCGTCCCAGGCGGAACTCGATCCGTTGCGGGTCGGCGCCGGCCGTCAGCCACCGCACGACACCGTCGTAGCCGTCGATCAGCCGGTACAACTTCGTTCCCTCGATCTCGTCGGCGTCCGCTTCGGCCTGGACGATCGATTTGGCGCTGATCCGCCGCGCGTCGGCGGCGTTGAAGCCTTCGACGTAGGCCATCGCCATGCGCACGGTCCTGGCGTCGAGCCGCTTGTGCGCGGCGATGAAGTCGGCGAAGGACTGGTCTCTTCTCAGCCGCTTCATCCTGCCCAGGAGAGCGTCAAGCCGCTCCCAGAAGTCGTTCAGGCGGCGAAGCTTGCCGCGCTCGAAGTGCCAGTGTGTGTCGGGCACGTCATAGGCGACCAATCCGCCGGCCCGGAGGATGTCCCAGGTCTCTGGCGGGCGGCCATGGACGAACTCGGCGCCCATCTCGATCGGCAGCGGCCAGCCGTCCGGCCGGCGGGTGTCGATCCGGCCACCCAGGCGCTCGCGGGCTTCGAGGAGAATGACGCGGCGGCCCGCGCCGGTGAGTCGGCGTGCGGCGGCGAGTCCGGCGACGCCGCCGCCGAGGATGAGGACGTCGGCATCATCTTCGGGCATCGGGGCATGATGGCGGTGGTGGAGCCGGGGTGGCAATCGGCAAATTGGAGTAGATGGTTGGTGTTTCGAAGGAGACCCTCACCCCGGCCCTCTCCCGGAGTACCGGGCGAGGGAGAAAGATTGCGGCGTACCGGGAGAGGGAGAAGCGGCTCGGACGGAGCCTCGCCCTCCCGGGTACGAACGACGGTTTCGCTTGCGTGGGGTGGTCGGGTTCGGGCAGAATGGGTTTCCACGCTTTGGAGGAAACCGCGATGCCCGATCCGATCGACCGCAGGGACGTGTTGAAGCTGGGCGCCGCCGCGCTCGCCGCGACGCCACTTGTCGCCGCCGCCGCCGCGGCCGCCGACAACGCCGCGCCCCCACCGGGGCAGAAGCGCCCGCTGAAGAAGGCCTACTTCGGCCTGCCCAAGGGCGGATCGCTCATTGAGCAGATGAAGATCCTCAAAGAAGCGGGCTTCGACGGCCTGCAGCTCAACATGCCCGCCAAAGCTCTGCCGGTCGACAAGGTGCAGGAGGCGCTCAAGGAGAGCGGCCTGCAACTGGAGGGCACGTGCGACTCGGAGCACTGGCGGCTTCACCTGTCGAGCCCGGACGCTTCCATCCGCAAGGCGGGGCTGGACAACCTGATGGAGTCGATGCGGCAGGCCAAGGCGCTGGGGGGCACGTCGGTGCTGCTGGTGCCGGGCGTGGTGAACGAGCAGGTCGCGTACGACGACGCCTACAAGCGCTCGCAGGAGGAGATCCGCAAGGCCGTGCCGCTGGCGCAGGAACTGGGCGTGCGCATCGCGGTGGAGAACGTCTGGAACAACCTGCACCTCAGTCCCCTGGAGGCCGCGCGCTACGTGGACGAGATCGGCTCGCCGATGGTCGGGTGGTACTTCGACATCGGCAACGTGCTCAAGTTCGGCTGGCCGGAGCAGTGGATCCACATCCTGGGCAAGCGGATCATGAAGATCCACGTGAAGGAGTACGACAAGAAGCTGATGGACAAGCAGGGCCCGGGGGCGGGGTTCCGGGTGGACCTGTTGGAGGGTTCGAACAACTGGCACGCGATCATGCGGGCGCTGGATGATGTGGGGTACACGACGGGCGACAACTGGGCGACGATCGAGATGCCGGGGGGCGATGCGGCGCGGATGAAGACGCTGTCGGGGCAGTTGGATCGGATTTTGGCGTCGTAGACGCGTTCGCGGCGAATGGAGGCACATGAGTCAGACTGTCGTTGAATACGAGGTGCGTCCACGGTTGACGGGGGCGCAGTGGAAGTCGGGGATCGCGGCGTGGCTTGGCTGGCTGTTCGACGGCCTTGACATGCACCTCTACACGATCGTGGCGGCGTCGTTCGTGGGGGAGCTGATGCTGGCCGACCCGACGTCGGCGGCGGTAAAGGAAAAGTCATCGTACATCCAGGCGGCGTTCCTGATCGGGTGGGCGCTGGGTGGCGGGTTCTTCGGGCGTATCGGCGACCGCCTGGGTCGCGCGCGCGCCCTGGCGCTCACGATCATCACCTATGCCGCGTTCACCGGACTTTCGTCGGTCTCGCAGACCTGGTGGCAGTTGATGATCTTCCGGTTCCTGGCGGCGCTGGGGATCGGCGGTGAGTGGGCGGTCGGTTCCTCACTGCTTTCGGAAACCTGGCCGAAGTCGTGGCGGCCGTGGATCGCGGCGGTGCTGCAGACGGCGGTCAACATCGGCGTAATGCTCGCGTACGTGGCGACGTACCTGTTCGCCGGGTTTACGACCCAGCGCTACGTGTTCCTCGTCGGGGTGCTGCCGGCGCTGGTGGTCTTCTGGATCCGCCGATCGGTCCCCGAGCCCGAGGAGTGGCACACAGCCGCGACGAGCGCGGCCAAGCACCCGCCGATGGCGGACCTCTTTCGCGGGCGGGTGCGCCGGATCACGCTGCTGACGATCGTCGTGTGCGCCTGCTCGCTGACGGCGTGGTGGGCGTACATGTTCTGGACACCCCAGTTGATGCGGCAACTGCCGGAGGTGGCGAGTTGGACGCCGGCGGACAAGAACCGCCTGGCGAGCACCACGCTGGGCGTGTTGATCGGCTGCTCGATCCCGGGGAACTTCTTCGCGGGCTGGCTCGCGAAACTCGCAGGCTTCCGGCGCGGGATCGCGCTGATGTGCGTGGGGTTCTTCCTGTCGGTCTACTTCTGCTGGAACGTGCCGCGGTCGCACACGGTGCTGCTGTGGGTTTACATCCCGCTGGTGGGCTTCTTTTCGGGGATCTTCGGGCTCTTCACGATGTACCTGCCGCCGCTGTTTCCCACGCTGCTGCGGACGACGGGGGCGGGGTTCTCGTACAACATCGGTCGGATCGTGGCGGCGGTCGGGACGGTCGTGTTCGGGAAGATGGCGGTCAACAACACGCTTGGGGATTTGCGGCAGCCTCTCTTGTATGGGGCATTCCTGTTCATCCCCGCGACGGTTGCGGCGCTGCTGTTACCCGATCTGAAAGATGCGCCGGCGGGGCCGGTTGAGCCGGTTGAGTAGCAGGCAAGTTCCTCTTCGACGGCGCTTAGCCGTCATCCTGAGCGAAGCGAAGAGCCTGCCCTGAGCTTGTCGAAGGGATCTGGTTGGGTGGCGGAGCGATCGTCTGTTCCCGGCAAGATCCTTCGGTCGTCTTAGACTCCCTCAGGATGACCCATCCGGGCGTTCATCCCTGCACAACCGGAACACTTTCACGTTTGGGTCGTATCAGTCCTCCCGGACCGCGAGATATCGCACTTTCACGCTGCGGTTGAGCTTCCCCCCTGTCGATGAAACCGGTGCCGGAAGGGAGAATTAATGCTGAGGAAGTCGTCTCGTCTCAACGCTCGCACCGTCTTTGCAAACTCATCCCATCCCATCGAACCGCTGGAATCCCGCCTGTTGATGGCGGTGTTCGCGGTGACCAACAGCAATGACTCGGGGGCCGGGTCGCTGCGCGATGCGCTCACACGCTCGAACAACACCACGGGCCTGGACACGATCGTCTTCAACATCACGTCGGCGTCCAGGGTGATCCGGCCGGCGTCGGCGCTGCCGGACGTGTGGGATCCGGCGGTCGTGGACGCGACGACCCAGCCCGGCTACGCGGGCGCGCCCCTCGTGCAGATTGACGGGGCAGCGGCGGGTGCGAACGTCAGCGGGCTCAAGCTGTGGGGCGGATCGACGGTCAAGGGCCTGTCGATCACGCGCTTTACCGCCAGCGCCGTGGACATCCTGGGGCGCGGCATCGCGGTCGGCAACATCGTGCAGGCGAACTGGCTTGGATTGGACCTTTCGGGCGCGGCGGCGGGGAACGGCGTACACGGGGTGGGCGTGTATACGGGGGACAACCTGATCGGCGGACCGGACGTTTCGGCGCGCAACGTGATCTCCGCGAACAACCACGGGATCTTCATCCAGGGGACGACGGCGTCGAACAACACGGTGCAGAACAATTACTTCGGCACCGATCCGAGCGGCACGCGGGCGCGGGGGAACGTCCGCAACGGCGTGGGCATCCAGAACGCGCCGGACAACTGGGTGCTGTCGAACGTGATCTCCGCCAACGGCGACGACGGCATCATCATCCTGGGCAGCGGCGCGACGAACAACGGCGTGCAGAGCAATCTGGTGGGCCTGGCCGCCGACGGCGTGACCCCGCTGGGGAACAAGATGTACGGCATCGAGATCCAGTCGGCGGCGAACACGATCGGCGGGCCGCACTACGCGCAGCGGAACGTCTTCTCGGCCAACGCCGATGCGGGAATCGTGCTCTACACCGCCGGCGCGACGACCAATCTCATTCGCGGCAACTACATCGGCACGGACCTGAACGGGACGCTGGACCTGGGCAACGTCTGGCAGGGCGTGGCCATCTCCGGGGCCGTGGGCAATCACATCACGGGCAACCTGATCTCGGGGAACAACGCCGAGGGCGTGGGCATCTTCCCGGGGAACAACAACACGGTGGATGGGAACACGATCGGGTTTGGCGCGACCGGCGCGAACCTGCCCAACGGCACCTGGCCGGCGACGGTGATCAACGGATCGACCGGGAATGTCGTGACCGGCAATTACATCGCGAAGCATCCCTCGGGGGCGATCGTGAGCACGGGGGCGAATACCGTCAGCCCGAACTTTGCCGCGCCGCCGGTCGCGCCGGACGTCACGCCGCCGCGCGTGCTGTCGGCGACGTTCGTTTACGATGCGCCACCGCAGAAACTGAAGTACGCGTTCAGCGAGGACGTGTCGGCGTCGCTGTCACTGGCCGATGTGAGCGTGGTGAATGCGGTGAGCGGGAAAAGTTACAGCCCAAGCTCGCTGGCGTATGACCGTCAGAGCAACACCGCGACGTTCACGTTCGTTACTCCCCTGCCGCGGGGGACGTATCGCGCGTCGCTGTTGGGGGATGCGATCACGGACGCGACGGGCAACAAGCTCGACGGTAACGGCGACGGCGCGGCGGGCGGGACACAGGTGCTGAGCTTCGGCTATCTGCCGGGCGACGCGACCGGAGACGGAAGCGTGGACTTCAATGACCTCGCCCGACTTTCGCAAAATTATAATATGGGCGGAAAAGCATGGGCTCAGGGGGATTTCACCGGCGACGGGGTCGTGGATTTCAACGATCTGGCGGTGCTCTCGCAGAACTACAACACTTCGCTGAGCGCGGCGGTGGGTGGGGCACCGATCGGCGCGGCGGTTTGGGTCGCAGGCGTGCAACCCCAAGCGGCGCCTGCGCTTGCCCGCTCTCCCATTTCTCCCAAGCGACACAGAACAATCTTCGCCGACCAGCGTATTTGACAATACCGAAGGGTGCCCGTGTGCACCCGTCCCCTTTACGCTGGCGCAGCCTGTGGCCCTCCAATTCTTTGATTGAAATCCACTCCTCGCGCCGTTACAAATTAACCATCCCTTAACTGAGGGCGCCCTGCAACAGTCGGCGTTTAAGGGAACTCGGCGAGGATACTTCATGAACGGCACCCGGACGCGCCGCGCGGCGGTTCCGCGCGTTTCCTTCCGTCTCGCAATTGAACAGGCCACCCGATCGCTCGTCGATCGGTGGCGCGCGCGCCCGCGGGCACGTGCCGCCGCGGCGAAACTCGAGGCGCTGGAGGGGCGCACGCTTTTGGCCGCGGCCGACCCGATCATCTCCGAGTTTCTGGCCGACAACACGACCGGCCTGACCGACGGCAACGGCAACCGCGGGGACTGGATCGAGATCTACAACCCCGGCACGACCGACGTGAACCTCCAGGGTTGGCACCTCACCGACAGCATCAACAACCCGACCGAGTACACGTTCCCCTCCTTCGTGGTCCCGGCGGGCGGGTACAAGGTTGTCTTCGCCACCGGCGAGGCGACGCCGTTCATCGATCCGGGCGGATATCCACACACGAATTTCAGCCTGAGTAAGGGGGGCGAGTACCTGGCGCTGTCGCGGCCGGACGGGACGATCACGACCGACTTCGCCCCGTCCTATCCGCCGCAGACGTCGAACGTGTCGTACGGGTTCGGGCCGGGCGGGGGGACGGCGACGACGCTGCTCAGCTCGGGCGCGGCGGGAAAGACGCTCACGCCGACCAGCGGTTCGCTGGGCTCGACCTGGACGTCGCGCACGTTCAACGATTCGACCTGGACGTCGGCGACGACGGGGATCGGGTACGAGGCCAATACGTCCAACGTGCCGGCCCTGACGCAGGAGGCCGAGGGCAACAACGACATCACGTCGGCGAACAACGCGACGACCAGCTTCGCGCCGTATACCGGTAACCTGTACCAACTCGGATTCAACGGCACGATCTCGTCGGCGACCGACTCCGATTACTTCAAGATCGGGGCGCTCCAGGCGGGGGACGTGATCACGCTGACCGCATCGGGGAACGGCGCATCGGCGCTTTCGGATCCGGTACTGGAGCTCTACCGCGGCAACGGCGCGACGACGCTGGTCACCAGCGACGACAACAGCGGTCCCGGGAACGATGCGCTGATCCACCGGCTTTCGATCGCGGCCGCCGACACGTATTACGTCCGCATTCGCGCCAACGCGTCGCTCACGGGCGATTACCGCGTCGGCATCCGCCTGGAGAACAGCGGCACGTCGCCGGGGACCGGTGCGAACATCACCGCGGAGTCCGAGCCCAACGACAGCGGCGCGGCGACGGACGACCTCTCCAACGCCTGGGACGCGGTCAACTTCCAGTCTCACATCGCCGGTGGCACCAACTTCGGCACCAGCCACGACTGGTTCAAGTACCAGTTCACCGCCGGTGACGTCGTGACCGTTTATGTCGATTCGACGTCGGCGGCGGACGGCACGGTCGTCCTTCGCGACGCCTCCGGCAACGCCCTGGCGTCGGAGGACGGCACCAGCGCGCCGCCGTCGCCTTACGACAAGGACTCCTTCGTCTACTCCTTCGTGATCCCGTCCACCGGCGTGTACTACGTGGACACCATCCGCCAGACGACCAGCGGGGCTTATGCGCTGGACGTCTACCTCTCCACGACCACGCCCCCGCCGCACCCGGCCAACTTCGCCGGGCAGTACAACACCAGCGTGCAGTCCGACATGTTCAACAAGAACGCGTCGAACTACCTGCGCGTCGGTTTCAACGTCACCAATCCCGGGAACATCACGGCGCTGGACCTGAAGATCAACTACGACGACGGCTTTGTCGCCTACCTCAACGGCACCGAGGTCGCCCGCCGCAACGCGCCAGGAAGCGCCGGAACGCCCATCGCGTACAACGCCGCGGCCACCACCGATCGCACCCCCGCGCAGGCGCTCACGGCCGAGGACATCGACATCTCCGCGTTCCGGAACCTCCTGGTCGCCGGCAACAACGTGCTGGCGATCCAGGGCCTGAACTCCTCCGCCGGCTCGGACGATTTCCTGATCGTCCCCCAGATCACGGCGGACGTCTCGAGCAACGGCGTCAAGCAGTACTTCTACGTCCCCACACCCGGCGCCGCGAACGTGCCCGGCGCGGGCGTCGTCATCAACGAGATCCACTACAACCCGGATCTGAAGACCCAGCTCGTCGAGTTCATCGAGCTGTTCAATAATTCGAACCAGTCGGTGGACGTCTCGGGCTGGCGGTTCACCAAGGGCGTGACCTACACGTTCCCCGCGGGCAGCGTGCTCGCGCCCGGGCAATATGCCGTACTCGCCCAGGACGCGGGACAGTTCCAGTCCAAGTTCGGATTCGCCCCCTTCGGCGTCTACACCGGGTCGCTCTCCAACGACGGCGAGCAGGTCACGCTGACCGACCCGCTGTCGAACGTGGTCGATACCGTCACCTACGGCGCAGGCTTCCCATGGCCGACCGTTGGCGACGCCCTGACCGTCAACGGCACGGGCCCGTCCATCCAGCTCATCAACCCCGGGCTGGACAACGACCTGGGCGGCGACTGGCGCTCGGCCCTGCCCACACCCGGCGCGAAAAACTCCGTCTTCGCCGGAAATGCCGCGCCCGCCATCCGGCAGGTGAGCAACTCGCCCACCCAGCCCACCTCAGGCCAGCCGGTGACCGTCACGGCGAAGGTGACCGATCCCGACGGCGTCGCCCAGGTCAACCTCCAGTACCAGGTCAACGCGCCCGGGGCCTACATCCCCAGCATGATCGTCAACACCAGCAACTTTACCGCCTCCCCAAACCCCGCCTACAACCAGGGTTGGGTCACGCTGGCAATGTACGACGACGGCACCCACGGCGACGCCACCCCCAACGACGGCACCTATACGGCCCAGATCCCCGCCGGCGTCAACCAGAACCGCACGCTCATCCGCTACCGCGTCGCGGCAACGGACGGACAGGGCGCAAACATCACCGCCCCGTACGCCGACGACCCCCAACTGAACTTCGCTTACTACGTCTACGACGGCGTCCCCGGCTGGTCCGGCGCCATCCACCCCGGCGACGCCGATCCGACCAAGTCGCAGGTGGTGAACTACAGCGCGGCCGACATGAACCGCCTGCCGGTCTACCAGCTCATCGCGCGCAATCAGGACGTAATCGATGCGCAGCACATCCCGCCATCCACGGCGTCGGGATACAGCGGGTCGCAGGAGCTGTGGCGGGGCACGATGGTCTACAACGGGGTGGTCTACGACAACATCGGGTTCCGGGCCCGCGGCGGCACCGCCTGGCGGTACGCGATGGGCAAGAACAAGTGGGAATTCAACTTCAACCGCAACCACGCCTTCCAGGCCTACGACAATTACGGCAACCCCTACCCGGTCAAGTGGGACAACTTCGCCCTCTCAGGCATCATCCAGCAGGGGAACTACTGGCACCGCGGCGAACAGGGAATGTTCGAGGCGGCGACTTTCAAGTTCTTCAACCTCGCCGGGGTGCCGGCGGACGACACCAGTTGGACGCAGTTCCGCGTCGTCGATGACGCCGCCGAATCCACCTCCAACCAGTACCAGGGCGATCTGTGGGGCATGTACCTGACGATCGAGCAGAACGACGGCACGTTCCTCGAGGAACACGACCTGCCCGACGGCAACTATTACCGCATGAACCCGGAGGACGGCGGCGCGGGGGGCGGGACCCTCAACAACCAGGGGCCCTACCCCCAGCCCAGCGACAACTCGGACCTGGTCAACTTCACCAACACCTACAAGAACACGACCCCCACCGACGACTGGTGGCGCCAGAACCTGAACCTCGACGAGTATTACGCCTATCGCACGATCGTCGAGGCCGTCCACCACTACGACGTCGACCAGGGCGCCGGCAAGAACTACTTCTACTATCACAATCCGGTCACCAATCAGTGGGAAGTCCACCCCTGGGACGTCGATCTCACCTGGTCGGACAACATGTTCGGCGGCGGGGACGAGCCCTTTAAGAGCCGCGTGCTCCCGCGGCCGGCGTTCAACCTCGAATATAAGAACGCCATCCGAAACATCCGCGACCTGCTCTGGAACACCGATCAGGCCTACAGCGTCCTGGAGAGCCTGGCGAACGTCATCGACCCCCCCGGCGTCACCAACGCGCCCGTGGACTACGACCGGGCCATGTGGGATTACAACCCGATCCTCGATCCCGCGACCGGCTACACCTACGGCGACAAGGGCGGCGTCGGACGCTTCTACGCCGGTGGCCCTGGCGTCACCATCCCCGCCCCCGGCGGTTTCCGCGGGATGGTGCAGAAGATGAAGAACTACGTCGTCACGCGCGCCGCCTACCTCGACTCGCTCGACGCCGATTCCCTCATCCCCAACAAGCCCTCGATTACCTACACCGGTCCGGCCGACCACCCCCTCGACCAACTCTCGTTCCACACCTCGAACTTCTCCAGCCCCAACAACAACTCCACGTTCTCTTCCATGGAGTGGCGGATCGCCGAGGTCTACGACCCGAACAACCCGATCTACAGCCCGACCGCCGAGCGCCCGTACGAGATCCAGGCCAACTGGCAGTCGCCCGAGCTCACGACGTTCAACGCGAACATGTCGGGAATCCCCGCGGGCAACCTGATCGCCGGACACAGCTACCGCGTGCGCGTCCGCATGAAGGACGCCAACGGGCGGTGGTCGAACTGGTCGGACCCGATCCAGTTCATCGGCGGCGAGGCCGACTCGTCGATCCAGTCGCTGCGGATCACCGAGATCATGTACAGCCCGGCGCCGCCCCCCGCCGGCTCGCCCTACACGCCGGACGACTTCGAGTACCTGGAGCTTCAGAATACCTCGGGCGGCAACCTGGACCTGAGCGGCGTGAAGCTGAGCAACGGCGTCGACTTCACCTTCCCCGACGGCTTCGTCCTGGGCGCGGGACAACGCACCCTGGTCGTCTCGAACCTCGACGCCTTCCAGTCGCGCTACGGACACGCCCAGGATTCGCTGATCGCCGGCACGTACACCGGCCACCTGGCCGACGGCGGCGAACGTCTCCGCCTCGAGGGACCCGCCGGGCAGCAGATCCTCGACTTCTCCTACAACAACGGCTGGTATCCCCAGACCGACGGCCAGGGATTCTCGCTGGTCATCATCAATCCCAGCGGCGACCCGAACACCTGGGGCGACAAGGATTCCTGGCGGGCGAGCCAGCCCCCCAACGGCGCGCCCGGCCAGGCCGACCCCGGCCTCAACCCCAACGCGATCGTCGTCAACGAGATTTCCGCCAACCCCACCGACCCCACCAAGGCGTTCGTGGAGCTCAAGAACACCAGCAACGCCGCGATCGACATCTCCAACTGGTTCCTCTCCGATTCCTCCGACTCGCTGACCAAGTACCGCTTTACTCCCGGCACCATCCTCCAGGCGGGCGGTTACCTCACGCTTAACCAGAACACCACGTTCGGCACGGGTTCCGGCGGGTTTACCCTCTCGCCGACCGGCGGCACGCTTTACATCACGTCGGCGGATGGTTCGGCAACCCTCCTGGGCTACCGCGACGCCCAGGATTACGAAGCGTCGGACCCGAACGTCACCCAGGGACGCTACATCAAATCGACCGGCAACCAGGATTTCGTCCGGATGGTCTCGTCGACGCCCGGCGCCGACAACAGCCAGCCGGTCGTCGGCCCGATCGTCATCACCGAGGTGATGTACAACCCGCAGCCGGGCGGCAACGAGTACATCGAGTTCCGCAACGTCACCGACGCGCCGGTGGACATCTCCGGCTGGCGTCTCCAGGGCGTGACGTTTACCTTCCCCGCCGGGACGATCATCCCCGCCCACGCCTACTTCCTGGTCGTGGCGATCCCGCCCGGCGATTTCCGCACCAGCTACAACGTGCCCGCGGCCACCCAGGTCTTCGGGCCCTTCGCGGGCGTGCTCGACGACGCCGGCGAGGACATCGAGCTGACCAAGCCCGGTCCGGCTCAGAGCGGCGTGACCCCCTACATCACCGTCGATCGCGTCAGTTACAGCTCCAGCTTCCCTTGGCCGACCTCGCCCAACGGCACAGGCGCCGCGCTCTTCCGCGCGTCGCAGTCGGCCTACGGGAACGACGTCGTGAATTGGCGCGCGTCCGCCGGCATCGGCGGCACGCCCGGCCGACCCAACGCGCCGGCCACCGCGACCGCCCGGTACGATATCACGACGGCACTTCCCAAGCTCTCGATCACCTTCACCGAAGACGTCTCCGGCACGCTGACCGCCAACTCGCTCTCGCTCCAGAACCTCAGTGGCGGCTCAACGCCCGCGACTGCGTATGCCTGGGACCCGGCGACGCTCACCGCCATCTGGACCTTCAGCCAGATTCCCGCCGATGGCAACTACCGCGCCACGCTCAATGCCGTCGGCGTCGTGGACTGGTCGGGCGTCCAGATCGACGGCAACGGCGACGGACAGGCCGGCGGGAACCTCACCCAGGACTTCTTCTACCTCGGCGGCGACGTCAACCAGGACCGCCACGTCGACTTCAACGACCTGGTGGTCCTGGCCCAGAACTACAACTCGACCGGCGGCAAGGCGTGGGCGCAGGGCGATTTCAGCGGCGACGGCAACGTCGATTTCAACGACCTGGTCATCCTCGCCCAGCGCTACAACACCACCCTCCCGACCGCCGGCGCGCCCGTCTCGGCCGGTCCGGTCAGCGCGGCGGCGTTTTCGGCACTTTTCGCCGCGGCGAGCGAGCCCAATCCCAAGCCGCCAACCACCACCGCGGCGCCCCCACCGACCACCGGCACCCCGCCCACGCCACCGGCGCCCGTGACAAAGAAGGCACAGCCCAAGCCGCCACTGCCGGTCGTCCCGCCCGCCAAGCCCCAGCCGCCGGCGAAAAAGCCGGCATTCAGCAAGGCCCGCATCAGGTAAGAGTCGCTTTCAAAATGCCAGCGACGTCATCCTGAGGAGGTTTTACCGACGAAGAGCCTGCCCTGAGCTTGTCGAAGGGATCTGGCCGCGAGGGGACGCGGCCATCCATTCGGCGCAAGATCCTTCGGTCGTTGAAACTCCCTCAGGATGACGGGCCTTGCCAGAAATTCAGCAGAGCAGTTTCAAAACTCTCTCCAGGGTGAGGGGTCTTGCCATGGGCAAACTCGTTTGCCCGTGGTCTTCGCGGGCGTCCTGCGCATGACGCAGACGGGGCCCCTATTGCCACGCGTGGCATTTGGCGCCCCCAGACGGTAAAAACCCGCCCGCATGCCCCGTGTGCTCCAGGTCTATGGTCGATGCGCCGACTTCCAGACCCTGCGCGCCATCGAACAGCTTTCGAGCGGACTGGGCGCCTCGTTCGACGTGTACACGCGGACGATCGGCCGCGGCGGTGATTTTCGCAACGTCCCCTCCGCCGCGCTCGGCCTGCGCGACGACCTTCGCCAGTTCGACCTGGTCCACGCCTGGGGCATCGGCGCACTGTCCGCCGCCGCGTTCGCGTCGTCGTCCGGACGCATCGTGTTCACGCCCACGCCGTTTCCCAGCCGGCGTCAGATCGGATGGATCCGCGCGATCCTCAATTACCGCGACGTGCAGGTCGTCTGCCCGACGGCGACGCTCCGGCGGGCGCTGGTCGAACGAGGCATCCCGCTGCCGCGCTGCCACCTGATCCGCCCGGGCGTCGATTTCGCCCGCGTCAAGCGACGCCGCGATCCGGCGCTGCGGGCGGCGCTCGCGCTGGCGGACGACCACCACGTCCTGCTCGGCCTGGGCGAATCGACGCGCGCCGCCGACCATCGCCAGACCGTCTGGGGCGGGGCGATCCTCAACGTCCTGGATCACCGCACGCGCGTGCTCCTCTGGGGACGCGGCCCGATGGCCCCCGCGGCGGCGAGGCTCGGCCAGCGCCTCGGCCAACCCGAACTGGTGACCCTCGCCGAACAGCGCCTGGGCCGGCACCTGGACTTCGAGGACCTCCTCCCCGCCGCCGACATGCTGGTCGTCAGCGCCACCACCCCGGTGGCGACGCTGCCGATCGCAATCGGCATGGCCGCCGCACTTCCGATCGTCGCGACCGTCACCTCCACCATCGCCGAGCTCCTGGAGGACCGCCACACGGCGCTGATGACCCAGCCCGCCGTCCCCCGATTACTCGCGCAGCGGATCATGCAGTTGCGCGAGGATCCGCAGATGCAATGGTCGCTGGCCGACACCGCGCGGGTCGAGGCGTACGAGTTCTTCTCACTCTCCCGGTTCCTGGACCAGTTTCGCGCGCTCTACACTCAGGTGATCGAAGGGCGCACGGCCGAGGTAATCGAACCAGCGCCCGGCGCGGGATTGCGATTCCACGGACGGGGATAAAACGGCTCGCACCCGACCGGGTGGCACGGGCAAACTCGTTTTGCCCGTGGTCTTCGATGCGAGGCGTCACCTAATCAACCGCCGCCCGATAGCTCATCACCTCGCCGATCTTCTCAAAGCCAAATCCCTGATAAAGCGATTGCGCCGCGCCATTCGCCGGCTCGGCCAGGATGTACACGTGCTTGAAGAGCGACCGCGCGCAGATCTCCAGCCCCCGGGCCATCATCACGCGCCCGATCCCCCGGCCCCGAAACTCCGCCGACACGTAAACGCTCTCGATTCGTCCGAGCTCACCCACCGCCAGGACGCCCAGGAACGCGACGGGCCGTTCGCCCCGCAGCGCCAGCAGCGCGTCCACGTGCGGATCGTCCAGGTGCCGCAGGTGGGCATCGACCAACTGATCCGCGTCTGCCGGCCAGCGCTCCGCGGTCTTCTCCTCGACCAGTCGCCTGACGTGACGATAACTCGCGCGCGCGGGGATGATCTTCAGATCCGCGACCTCCGGGATCGCTTGCGCCGGCGTCCGCCGCAGGTAAAGGATGTCGTCCGATTGCGCGCGGTGTCCGCCCGCGACCAGGTGATCGATCAGGGGCTGGGTCTGCTCCGGCCCGGCGGAGGGGTTCATCACCCAGTAGGCGCAGCGCGTCCCCCGGGACGCGTAATGCGCCTGTGCCGCCGCGACCGCCTGCTGCGGCGTCGCCTCGCCGGCGAGCGACGCGTCCCGCACGTTGTTCGCGTCCCACACGCGCGACAGCGAGCCGTTCGCATACGCGGTGCCCACATCAAGCGACTCGCCGTCCGCCAGGTGACCGACCCACATGGCCTCGGTGCGGTGGAAGAGGCGCACCAGGTCCGTTTCGGACGGCTCGTGGCGAACCTCGAGGATCGGCAGCGACATGCCGTCTCATTCTATTCGCCCCGCCCGGCGACCGGGAATCCGCCCGCCCGTATAATGTCGCGCGATGCGGTGCGTGGCAGATTCGGCGGGACGTTTCCTCCGGCTCATCGGTGGGGCAGACATTCTTGTCTGTCTCGCATGGCCGAGTGGGGACATTCTTGTCCCCCGAGGTCATGCGAATCGCGCAACCATCGCGATGCGCTTGGCCTGTTGCCTGATCCTCTCCACAACGCTGATCCTCAACGTCGCACGCGCGGACGAGCCGAATCCCAAAACGCGTCATTATGCCGCCCAGTTGGCGCGCCAGTGCGACGACCTGATCGCGTCGGCCGTCAAGCGGCCGTACGGCTGGGGATGGGCGCCGGCGTCCGAAGCAGAGGCGACGCCGCAGACGGCTCCCCCGCGAGGCGCGCCCGTCGCGGTCGATCCCGCAGCGACGGCATCGGCGGGCCTGGTGCTCCTCCACGCCTCGGAATTGCTCGATGACCCCGGGCTCCGCGACGCCGCCGTCAACGCCGCCCGCGGGGTCGCCGCCGCCCAGGAGACCAGCGGCAGGGTCCCCGCCCAGGCGCTGTTCGGATCCACGTCGGCCACCACGAAGGAGGCGCCCGCCGCCCTCGCCGACCGCGCGCCCACCCGCGCGGCCATGGCGCTCCTGCTCAGCCTCTACGACGAGAACGACCCGCGCCTGGAAACCGTTAACCGCGCCGCCCCCCGGGCCGCCCGGTGGCTCCTGCGCCAGCAGGCCGAATCCGGCGCCTGGCCCATCCTCTATCCGCCGGGCGCAACACCCCAGCGCGCCACGCGCCTGGTCCGCCTCGACACGCCCGACACGCGCGACTGTACGCTGGCCATGCTGCTGGCCTACGAGGTCATGGGCGACCCTGTGCATCGCCGATGCGCCGAGCGGTCGCTGGACTTCCTCTTTCGATGCCGGACCGGCATGGGGATGGACGTCGGCGCGGGTCTCTGGCCGTCGGGGTGTACGCTTGGCGCGCAGCCGGTCGCCAAGGTGCCTGAACTGCCGCCCGGCGTCGACGCGCTGGCGTCGCGGTACGCCATGCAGACGTTCTTCGCCGTCTGGGTCGTGCTCGGAGACGGCTCACGCCTGGCGGCGTGCGATCAGGCGTCGAAGTCGCTCGACGCCCTGTTTAAGGGCGCGGACGGGGGTTATCACAGGCGGTTCGATGCCAAGGGCGGGGCGTCGGACGTCGTTCCGACGACGCAACGGTCACTTTTCGGTACGTCCCAGGCTGCCGGCGAGCCGCCCGCGACAGATCCCGCTGTCACCCCGACAATACGGACGATCGCGGTAGCGCAAAAGGCCGGAAGGGAGGCGTTTCGCGAGCGCCTGTCGATCCACTTCGCGCCCAAACAGCATTTGGCGCAGGCGATCGCGGGTCTGTCCGATGGCCCGATGCTCCTCGAGCTTCCGCAGAACCGTGAAGAAGTCGAAGCCTGGTTGAAAACTTACGACCAGCGGCGTCGTCTGTCAGGAGAAGCGCCGCAGACCGCCGATCGCCTCTGGCTGCTGTACCTGCGAGCGCGAGTCGAAAAACAGTTCGGTGTCTAATCAACGCCGGTGGAAACTGGGGTAATTTGACCCCCTGTCCGGGCGGTGCTATATTTGATTGTTCGCATCAACTAATCGATCGCTTAAACCATTTGCGCCAGATGTTTAGGCGAATTTGAGCATGTCCCTTGCAGTGGGGCTGGTCAGGTTTAGAACGTGAACAGCGTAGCGCGCCCGTGCGTCGCGCCGGTCTGAGTGGGCCGGTCCGAGCCGCACACGCGCTGCACGTCGTTGCGGATGAGGCTCGCGTCACATGTCGCTCAATTCCGCCAGCGATAACCGCACCCAGGTCCTCCAGGCGACCGACATCGTCGAACTCATCGGCCAGAGCGTCGCGCTCAAGCGCCGGGGCAAGGACTTCGTCGGCCTCTGCCCCTTCCACCAGGAAAAAACCCCCTCGTTTCACGTCAGCCCGACCAAGCAGTTCTTCCACTGCTACGGCTGCAAGGCCGGTGGGAACGCGATCGATTTCGTCATCAAGCGCGATCGCGTGGAGTTCATCGACGCCTTGCGCGTCCTGGCCGAGCGGGCCGGGATCGAACTGACCCGCGGCGGCGGCGATCGACAGAAGGCGTCCGAGCGCCAACTGCTCTTCGACGCCCAGTCGGCCGCGTGCGGCTTCTTCGAGAATTGGCTCAACCAGGCCGACACCGGCAAGCCCGCGCGGGATTATCTCGCCGCTCGCGGCTTCACCCCGGAAACGATCAAACAATTCCGCATCGGCCTGGCGGTGGACGCCTGGGACGCGCTCTTGAAGTCCCCCGCCATGCGCAAGTTCCCTCCGCCCCTGCTGGCAAGCGCGGGCCTGCTTAAGCCGCGGCAGACCGGCGACGGGTTCTACGACACGTTTCGCAACCGGGTGATGTTCCCGATCTTCGAGGAAGCGCAGGCACGGATCATCGCGTTCGGTGGGCGGATCATGCCCGGCTCGCAGGACCCGGCGAAATACCTGAACAGCCCCGAGACGCCGCTGTTCTCCAAATCGCGCAGCATTTACGGCCTGAACTTCGCGCGGCAGTGGATGATCGAAAGTGGGACGGTCGTCATCGTCGAAGGCTACACCGACGTGGTGATGGC
>DATBFY010000375.1:0-14133 GCA_036558265.1 Tepidisphaeraceae bacterium
AGCCTCGGATGTGTTTCGCCCTGCGCTCGGGTTGTCGAGGTCTTGCTTCTCTCAGTAGCGACTTCAAAGGTTCGTAGTATTCCCAGCCTAGGTCAATACCGGCCCCGACGCACAACGCGGGCTTGTTCACCTGCGCCTTCAGCTCCGCCAGAACTAAGGGGTGGCAGGCTTCGCACCACGCATGGGGAAAATACCGCTTTGGCTTTAGACAGCGGGCGCACCGGCAATCGTTCCAATCCCAAGGTTGGTCGTCAGGATGGGAACCGAGCTTCTCGATCAACTGATCGAGCTGCGTTTTCACCTTACCCTTGCCCTTGAGTGGCATCTCTCGTTGGCCCCGACGGGAAGTTCGGATCATGATATCTGTCCGTGGCCCACGGTGCACGTTTGTCCGGAGAACTGCGACAGATGCGGGGACAAGAGATCCATGTACACGCACACGACTGCGGTCGGGCCGGACGGTTGCCGCGCGTGAAATAGATGGGTGAGCACAATGAATATCGACGACGGTTCGGAGAGCGGCAGGGGGGCGTGGGTGATCCGCGCCAATCCACACCACATCGCGCGGATGGATGTGTTCCTCCGGCGTGGGATCGTTGCACTGGGGTGGCCGAAGCTCGGCAGCCTCGCCGGACAGGACCTCGACGACATCCGGGCGACGCTCCGACGGAAGTACGGAATCCGCGACCGGAGCAAGTTGGGCCACAGCGCCGGCGCACTGGACGCGCTGGTCAACCGCGTCGGGCCGGGCGACCTGGCCCTGGTTCCGTCGCCCGAGGACGGGGCCGTGTACCTTGCCGAGTTCTACGGCGGATACCGGTACTCGCCCCGGGACGAACCGGACTGCTTCCCACACCAACGGCGGGTCACCTGGCTGCTTGACAAGGAGCGGATCCCCAGGTTCCTGCTCCCGCCGGCTCTCGTGAGATCACTACGCGCCCACCAGCCGATCTTCGCGACCGACTTCAAAGCGGTCGTCGGCCTGATCACCTCCCATCGTGGGCACGCGGCGCCGCGGGCGACGACCGGGACGGAGGCCGACACCGACGGGACACTGGTCGCCCTCGAGGGCGACCGCGTCGCGGCCACCGTCATGCAGTCCAAGCGGGACCGCCGACTGCGCGAAGCGAAGATCCGGCTCGCGCGGCGGGCGGCGGGCGGCCGGCTCGTGTGTGAGGTGCCCGGGTGTGGGTTCGATTTCGAGCGGGTGTACGGGGTGCTTGGCAGCGGGTTCGCGCACGTGCACCATCGTGAGTCGCTTAGCTCCCGACGTGGGCGGCGGCGGCACACGAGCATCGACGAGTTGGCGATCGTCTGCGCGAACTGCCACGCCATGATCCACCGGCACGGCGCGTGCCGACGGCTGGACGAGCTAATCCCCGCTGCAACGCAGACGTTCATGGGTGAACCGGCGCCGACGGTCCAACCCCGGCCCGGCAGAAAGGGTTCGGGGTGAGGCTCGGCACGCCGCCCCTCATGATCGCGGCGCCCATGCTTCGTAGCTCAGACAGGATTCGATCGTAAGCGATCGGCGGTATTCATCGGCGCCCGCAAAGCTCTCAGTCACAAAGCCCCACTTTTCGGAGTCGTCTTCCCCTCACCACCGCGCCCAATCCTTCAGCCTCGCGCGGTCGATCCACCGCTTGGCGAACTCCGGGTCATCGTCCGGCTTGGCCGGAGGCGGAGTCGGCTTGGCCTGCTGCTCCTCCACCAGCCGCACCCCGCACCCGTGGCCCCGCCGCGCAGGCGTTGTACAGCGCGTCAATTCGTCTCCAGGTATGGGTCGCGCCCTGTAGAAAGCGATTGAGGCTCGATACAGCTGTGCGTGACGCAAGTCCAATGGGTGGTGCAGCCAGGATCGGCGCGCACTTGGTGGGTGAAATGCTGAGGGGGCGATCGGCGTCTGTTGATCGTCGGCCGATGGTGGTCGGCCGGGCATTTCGTGCGAACCGAGGGAGCGTTGTGAACACGGGCAGCAAGGGGCGGTCGTCCGCCGCCGAAGGTTGGATCGAGGGACTGGAAGCGCGCGCGTATCTGCTGGCGGGAGGGCTGGACCCTGGGTTTGGTGCCGGGGGGAAGGTGACCACCGACTTCATCGGCGCGCAGGCCGCGACGGCCAACGCGGTGGCGGTACAGGCGGACGGGAAGCTGATTGCCGCGGGCGTGGCGAAGACCGATTTCGAGCACGAGGACGCCGCGATCGTGCGGTACAACGCCGACGGGTCGATCGATACGAGCTTCGGTGACGGCGGGCAGGTGGTGGTGGACTACGGGGGCGCGTACGCCGAGTTCGACGAGGTACGGGTGTTGCCGGGAGGCAAGATCCTGGCGGCGGGGTTCAAGGAGGGCCGACTGCTGGTCACGCGGTTCCTGCCGGACGGGCGGGCCGATGCGACGTTCGGCACTGGCGGGCGCTACCTGGGGTCGCAGACGCTCTACGGCCCGATGAAGATGGCGATCGCAACCGACGGATCGATCCTGCTGGCGGCTCACAGCTTCAACGAGTCGGCGCAGGCAAGCGACCTGGTGGTCGTCCGATTGCGGGCGGACGGGGCGCCGGACTCGTCGTTCGGCCAAAGGGGCACGGCGACCGTGGATACAGGGGGGAACGAGTCTGTGGGTGGCCTGGCGACTCGTGATGACGGGCGGGTGCTGATCGCAGGGCAGTGGACGTCCAGGACCGACTACCAGACGCACAAGATCGTGCTCGCCCAGTTGCGGCGCGACGGATCGCCCGATCCGACGTTCGCCGGCAGTGGCCAGGTCGTCGGTCACATCTTCGCGGGCGACGACGACATCCGCGACATCGCGCTCGACGCCCTGGGGCGGGCGCTGTTGCTCAACGCCGATTTCACGGTCGCGCGGTTCCGCGCCGACGGCATATTCGACCGTTCGTTCGCGGTCCGCGGCGTGCGCCACGTGGTGTTGCCGCCGACGAAGGACTCGAATGGGCGAAACACCGCGGCGCGGATCGTGCTCCAGGATGATGGCCGGATCGTCGTCGATGGGACGTTCGATGCGTACGCGTACCCCGATCGCGGCAAACTGGCCGTGGTTCGGCTGACGACCGACGGCGCGATGGATGGTGGATTCGACGCCGACGGCATTGCGCTCGTGCCGCTGGAAGGCCAGGGCACGGGGCTGGGGCTGGCGATCCAGGCGAATCACCGGATCGTCGCGGTCGGCCAGAGCGGCGGCACGTTCGTGGCGGTGCGGCTCAACCCCAACGGCTCGCTCGACAACCCGTTCGGCACGCTGGGCCGCGCCAAGGCGGTCGTCTTGTCGTCGGGTAACGACCCTGCCTGGGCGATGACCACGCTGGCGGACGGGAAGATCGTCGTGGCGGGTTCGACGCAGACGGCCAGCTCGAGCAAGGTCGCGGTCGCGCGCTACAACCGCGACGGCTCGCCGGATACCTCATTCGGGATCGGCGGCCACGTGCGGCTGGACGCGCTGGGTGAGGGAATGGTGGCGCTGCTGGTCGTGCCGACGGCTTCGGGCGGATTAATCGTCGGCGGCTTTGGGCCGATCGGCATCGGGTTCGTGGCACGACTGAGGGGCGACGGCTTGCTCGACACGTCGTTCGGCGCCGGTGGGAAGGTCGCGTTCGCCCACACCGTGAATGCCGCACGCGTGCTGGCCGACGGGCGAATCGTCGTCGAGGTCGGCAATTACGGGACGAACGAGCTGCGATGGCTGCGCGCGGACGGGTCGCCGGACATGTCGGCGGCGCAGGGGAGCGTGCTCGCGCTCGAGGGGCTTCGCGTGATCGGGCAGAACGCGATGATCCTGACGGTGGATGGGAAGATCCTTCTCGCGGCGGCGCACGATCGGGGTGGCGATCAGTTCGGCGATACGGTCGTACTGCGCGTCAATCCGGACGGGCGGGTCGATCCGACGTTCGGGAATAACGGGCAGGCGGAGTTCGAGTTCGGAAGTTTCTGGGGTGACTCCCCCGCGGCCGTGGCCGTTCAAAGCGACGGGAAGATCGTGGTCGCGGGGCGTCGCACGCAGTACGCGGGTTCGGACTACGCGGCCGCACGGCTGAACGCGAACGGCTCGCTGGACACGACGTTCGGCGATCATGGCGTGGCGACCACCGCGCTGCCGCCCAGCATCGCGATGGATTTCGGCATTTCGACCGATTACGCGCTGGCGGTTGCGGTCACGGATGACGGCAAGATCATCCTCGCCGGGCACGATGACGTTTACGCCCAGGATGGCGCGCTCGGGCTGATGACGTCCGACTTCGGGATCGTCCGCTACAACGTTGACGGTTCGCTCGACAACGGCTTTGGAGACGGCGGCACGCTGCGCACGAGCTTCGGGCGCGAAGACACCGCCGACGCGATGGCGATCACCGCCGACGGCAAGCTGCTGGTCGCCGGCACGGGACAGCCGAATCCGACCGGCAACGATTTCGCGCTGGCGCAATACTTCCTGGTCGATCCGAACCCAATCTCGGTCAAGGTCGAGGGCGGCACGCTGGTGATCACCGGCACGGCTGCTGCGGACGCGATCCGGCTGCGGGTCGTGAACGGCCGGCTGGTCATCCTCGGCGTGACGCAGAGCTTCGCCGTCGGCTCATTCTCAAAGATTCGGATCACGGGCGCGGGCGGAGATGACGTGATCGACGCGTCGGCGGCGACGGTTCCGGTCTCGATCGACGGCGGCGAGGGGGCTGATTCGATCCTGGGCGGGCAGGCGGCGGACATCGTCGTTGGCGGAGCCGGCGACGATACGCTCTTCGGTGGCGGGGGCGCGGACACCCTCCGCGGCGGCGACGGAAACGATTATCTCAATGGCGGCCCGGGCGCCGACAGCGTCTTCGGCGACGCCGGGAACGACCAGCTCTTCGCCCTCGACGCCGCCCGCGACACGATCGACGGCGGCGGTGGTTTGGACCGGCTGAAGGGCGACGCAGTTGACTTGTTGCACGATACGGAGTGGCTGCTTTGAAACAGCCCGCCGTGCAATGCGCGCCGCGCCAGTGCTCACCACCGTGCCCAGTTCTTCAGCCTCGCACGGTCGATCCACCGCTTGGCGAATTCCGGGTCGTAGTCCGGCTTGGCCGGCGGCGGAGCCGGCTTGGGTTGCTGCTCCTCCACCAGCCGTACCCCGCACCCGTGCCCCGCCGCACAGGCGTTGTACAGCGCGTCGAACCAGTGGCTCTGCCTGCGAAGTCGCTCCCAGCGCACGACCACGCCCTTGCCCGGCACGAACTCCTCGACCTTGCTCTCGGCCGTCAGATGCTTTGCTAAGGAGAGATGCTCCTGGGATGCCGCCTGGAACAACGTCATGGCGCCCGGTGAGCCCAGCGGCGTCGCCAGCCGTTGATGGACCCAGCTTTTCCAGTGGTCGGCGTCGATCTCCAACAGGTGCAACTGCTCGGCAGGTAACCAGTTCGCGTGATAGCCTTCGCCAATGAACTTCACGATGCTGCCGGTCTGCGTCGGACGATTGTAATACTGGTTCCTGTACTGCTGGGCGGCGCCCCGCCCCACGGACGGCCGGAACCGCTCGCCCGCTTCCCGGCAGAAGTGATACACGAACCGCCGACCAGCGGAAGCCCAGCGTGTCCGTGGGTGGGATCTCCCCGGTTACGGCGCCGGCATCATCCACGGTCTGGCCCCCGTGAAGCAGTCTCGGCCCGTGGTTCGCCTGCACCCGCTCCTGCTCACCCCAGACCACGCCACACGCCGGGCAGGTGAAGGCACCGGCACTCTTTGCCTCGGCCCGGCTTTGCGCCCCCTGCCATCCCGTCAGGTGCTCGCGCTCGGGCGTGACCCAAGACTTGCATGCCGGACAGGGCAGGACGATCCGGCTCTTGGTTCCCTGCTGATACTCCCGCCACGTGCGTCCCTGGTGGCGGCGGTTGCTCCCCCTGCCGCAGCTCGATGGTCTGCTCAGACGATCCACTTTGTAGACGACCACGCAATCGACCCTGCCCTGCTCGATGTCGGCCAGCAGGCGTTTAAGGGCGGGCCGGTCCATGTTACCGCCGCTGAATCCGCCGTCGTCGTACTTGTCCGGCAGGCAGGTCCAGCCCTCGTGGCGCTGGGCCGAGATGTAGGCCTCGGCGCTCTCGCGCTGGGCGTCCAATGAGTTGAAGGCCTGCTCCAGCCCCTCCTCCGTGCTCTTGCGCGTGTAGATGGCGCAACGCACGGACTTGGGCTGGGTGGTTTCACTCCTCTGCTTAGGTGAGGTGTTTCTCTTCATTTGTTCAATCCGAAGAAGACGTATCCGTTCCAGTGGCTGCCGGTGACCGCCTTGGCGATGGCGGACAACGAGCGGTAGGTCTGTCCCTCCCATTCGAACGTGCCGTCGGCCAGGACGGTGACGGCGACGTCCCGGCCGCGGTAGGCGCGGGTCAGGACGGTGCCGGGAATGGGCAGTCGATCCCGGCCGTTTGCGGCAGGCGATGCTGGCGCCGCCAGCACGAGCGTCCGCGGCGCCATCCCCGCCGTTTCCTTCGGCGGGCGGGGCACGGTCGTGCGGACGTCCGCGTCCCGGGCCAGTTCCTCGGCACGCCGGCGTGCGCGTTCGGACAACCCGCCCTCGGCCAGGGACTGGATGCGCCAGGCGACCTTCTTGAAGAGGTAGTCCTTGTTGCCCGAGCGGGAGGGCTCCCCGAAGACCTCCAGGTACCGGGCCCGCAGTTGGGTAGTGCCCATCTGCCGCAGCGCGGCGAGCTGCTGGTTCATGCTCTGCTTTGCGAGCTTCACGAGCGCTAACTCCTTTCTCCGGCGTTGTTAACCGGACGGGACACATGAAGGGGCAAGTCGGCGGACACCTCAAGGCAATTCCTGGAGGATTCCAGCGGGCGGAGCTTCAGCAGGCGCCGCATGCCCGTGGCGAGCAGTGTGGCCAGTTCGTCGAGGCGCTGTTCGGGCGTGAGATGGGATGGGTCGGTCGGGTCGTGGCGGACGGCCATCGCTGCTCCATGGCTGGAGGACGATGCCCGCAACGACCTTCGCTGTGCGACCGGTGGGTTGCCTGGCGGATTAGCGGATCAGCACAGAGCCGATCCTGTCATCTTTATATACCGCGTTGGGGCGGGGAATGGCTGGCGCGGGCTTTCTGGGAAAGCGCGGCAACCTGTGGCTCGCGATCGGAGGTGGGTCGGTTCAGCCGTGACGCGCTGTCGTAGCTTTATTGGTACGGCCCATGGCCGGCGCGGACGCTCGTTCGACGTTCGCATGCCAATATTGTTGGAATAACTTGGGATACCGGTTACTATGCCGCTCGTCACACGTGCACCAAGTGGGAGAGGCTGATCAATGCTACGATCGCAGATTCAAGGTGGCGGACAAGTGACTCACGCGGATCGCAACCACAGGTCTCGGACCCACCGTCCGGTCCGGATGGAGGCGCTGGAGAAGCGTTGCCTGCTGACGGCCATGTACTCCGTGACCGACTTGGGTACCCTGGGCGGCCCCACCAGCACGGCCACCGCACTCAACGAGAACGGCGACGTCGTTGGCGCCGCCGCCATTAACGACAACGTTCGTCATGCCTTCCTGTTCCGCAATGGCCAGATGGTCGACCTGACACCCGGCGAATCGCACGGCACCATCGCCACTGACGTGAACGCATCGGACGAGGTCGTGGGATCGTGCAACTTCTATCCCGCCGGCATCGTCTATCGAAACGGTCAGGTGGACACCTTGTTCAACATTTACTCTGCGGACCTGATCAACGACAACGGCGAGATCGTGACGACGGCACTAGGCCTGTGGGGATGGTTGCCGGGTCTGGGTCAGATTCTGGGCCACGACGACTACCTACCCGGCCCCGCGAGCGGAATTAACAACGCCGGGCAGATCGTCGGCGGAGTCATGGGGATCGACGAGGGCGACGACGGTGGGTTCCCCATCGTGGGCGGGTACCTTGGCAACGGCCAGTCCCCCATTCTGCTTGGCGACGGCGTGTTCCCTTCCGCGATCAATGCCGGTGGAACCATCGTGGGCAGCACCGGCGCCTCGTACTCCTCCGTGCAGAACCGAGCGTTCGTCCTGCCACCGGGCGGCACGATCGCGGCGCTCCCGACGCTTGGTGGTGACTACGGCGAAGCCGACAGCGTTAACGCGCGTGGCGACATCGTCGGCAAATCGAGTACCGCGCGCGCCGACATGCACGCGTTCCTTTACCGCGGCGGCGCCGTGCAGGACCTGAACGACCTGATCGATCCGAGCTTGGGATGGACGCTCACCGAGGCGACCGGGATCAACGACCGCGGGCAGATCGTCGGAAACGGCATCAACCCCCAGGGCCAGCACCACGCGTTTCTGCTCGACCCGGACACGGATGGCGACGGGCTGCCGGACCGCTGGGAGACCGACGGGATCGACGTGGACGGGGACGGAACGATCGACCTGAAACTGAACTCCAACCCGCTGCACAAGGACGTCTTCGTCGAGCTCGACAATTACGGGAAGGTCCGCCCCCTGGCCGGGGCCTTGGCGGACGTGGGCGTCGCGTTCCAGAATGCCCCGGTCGCGAACCCCGACGGGCACGACGGCATAAACCTTCACGTCATCACCAGCGATCCTTCGGTCCCGGGCGTCCAATTTACGTCCGCGGGCTTCAACGCCGAGATTGGCCAGCTGCGCCTACAGTACGTGGGCAATCCGGGCGACACGGCACAGACGAGGGCGGCCAAGCGCATGGCATACCGGTACTGCGTCTTCGCGAACACCTTCCCGTACACGGACCCGGACGGATGCACAAGTCCCGTGCTCGGGCTAGCAAACGGGATCCCGGGGAACGCGTTCACCGTGTCGCTTGGCCGGACAAAGTACGAGGCGGATCGGGATTCGGTCGCGGGGACGTTTATGCACGAACTGGGTCACACGCTGGGGCTCCGCCACGGCGGCATGGACGACGTGCAGTACAAGCCCAATTATATCAGCGTGATGAATTATACCTGGGCGATGCCACACCCTGCGGATCAGCACGGCCCTGGTTACGCCGACTCGTGGACGCTGGATTACTCGCGCAGCATCGCTCGGTACAGCATCGACGAGAGCGACCTGGACGAACGCGCCGGGTTGGGGCTGCGGGTCGGGTTCGACACGCAGATCGGCACCGGCTCCCTGTTCGGGTGCGTCCCCGTGTGGCGGGTCGTGAACGAAACCGGTCCGGTGGACTTCAGCAACAGCGACGTGGACGGCGATGGCGTGTTCGACAATGACCAGCACGTGAAGGCGGACCTGAACGGAGACGGCATCCTGTCGCAACTCGACGCCGCGCTCGACTGGCCGGTCCTCGTTTACGCGGTGCCTGCGGATAAACCCGCCGTGGCCGCCGGCGGCGCTGTGGCTGCGCCTGGGATCGATGAGTTCGATGAGTTCGGCATGACGGTTGACGCACAGTTGGCACTGGACCACGCCGGCGCCGACGCGATGCCGCCGCGCGTCAGGATCGCGCTCGACCCGGACGACCCTCGCCAAGTCGAGCTCTGGTTCAGCGAGGATGTGGGCACGTCCCTCTCGCTCTCAGACGTACAGTTGCAAAATGTGGACACGGGGCAGTTCCTCCCAACCTCGGCCTTAGCGCTGGCGTACGACCCAACGTATGACGTGGCAACCGTGACTTTCCCGGGGTTCGCGGGGGGCGTCCTCCCGGATGGGAACTACCGCTTGGTCCTTCCGGCAGCGGCGGTCATCGATGGGTCCGGGGCACCGCTGGACGCGAACGGCGACGGCGTGGGGGGTGACGACCTCCGATTCGACTTCTTCCAGCTCGCGGGAGACGCGAACCGCGACCGGAAGGTGGACTTTGCCGACTTGGTAGCGCTAGCGCAACACTACCAAGTCTCCGATGGGCTGCGGACCCTGGCCGACGGCGACTTCACTGGCGACGGAAACGTCGACTTCGATGACCTCGTGAAGCTGGCCCAGAATTACAACCGCTCCCTGGATGGAGCGCCGGTCACGGGTGCGGCGGCCCCGTTCGCTACCGCCCTCGCCGCGACATTGGGGATGACGCCGCCAGCCAGCACGGCAGCGGCAAAGACGGCGCGGCGGCCAACCACAGTGGCCAAACCTGTATCACATCGGCCGGCGACTCCGTCCAGGTCATCGACGATTGCTCCGGCCCGCAAGCCGGCGAAGACGGCCCCCGCTTCGTTCACTGCCCCGATCATTGCCCCACCGTCCGCAGCCGCCATGATCTTTGGAACGCAGCGGATCGGTAACCGGGGCGCGCGACATGCTGAGGCAGTCTGGGAATGAGCGGCGCCGAGATGTGCTCACGGCAATCGCTTGAACTCGCTTTCGCGCCAATTAGGGCCACGGCAGCGAAGCAGAAGCTTGCTGTACCAAAACGCCGTTGAAGTTTTGTCTCCGCGCCGCCGATCCGGTAGACTTCGGTAGTCGGCGGTATCCCCCGGCGGAGGTTCCCCCCCTTCCTCCGCCAATCGCCGACACTGTTTTTGCCTACACCGTCCGGAACCCGCTCCGGACAACCTCCCCTCGCGGGAGGCTGGCTGCGGACTCCCGCGTCCGCAGCCCTTTTTCATGCGCACTGAGAACTCAGATCGTCGCGGCGACCTGGCATGTGCCCCGACAAGCGCAGAGAATGCCCGTCCATGGGACGTAGACGTTCGCGAAGGGCGGAGGCGGGCTTGATCGAGGACCTGGGTGGACTGCTGGGCGACCTGGCAGTGTCCGGCCCCCTCGGCATGATCGGCGTCGGCCTCCTGTTCCTCATTTCTGGCCTGTGGCTGCGGCGACAATACCAGCCGTACATGCCGCAACTGAGCGTCGCGGCCGGCACCGCGTTCGCGTGCGGCGGCGCGGCTTTGATGGTCGCGGGAATCATCTGGGCATCGGTCAAGCGAGTCCGGCAAAGCGCGACGGCAATATCGGCGACACTGGCGAAGTCTCGCCGACCGCCCGACCAGGGCAAACCAGTCCCACGGGACGGCCAGGCGTTCGAACGGCTCGTCGCCGAGTTCTTCCGCGCCCAGGGCTACGAGGTCGAGGAGACCGGCACGGACGGCCAAGGCGGTGATCGCGGCGTTGATCTGGTCCTCCGCCGCCCGGCCGATCCTGCATCGCCCGTGATCCTCGTTCAGTGCAAGGACTACGTCCAGTGGGGCGTCGGCGCCGAGCGGGTGCGGGCGTTCGCCGGGGCCATCGCCCTGCGCGGGCCCGGCCACGTCGGGATGATCGTCACAACCGGTCGCTTCACGGCCGACGCGACACGGGACGCGGCCGCATTGGATATCCGGCTGATCGACGGCGGCCAGTGGGCGGAAATGGCGCCGCTTGGCGTCGGCTCCGTATCAACAATACCATCGTCCCCTACAGCATCTGCGCCGCTGTGCCCGAGCTGCCGTGTACCAATGGTCCGGCGGGGGCCGAAGACGGGCGAGGAGACTTGGCGGCCGTTCTGGGGCTGCCGCAATTACCCGCAATGCCGCGAAAGGTTCGAGACTGCCTGATCTTCTGCGCGGATGATGCGGGGGCCGTCCAGTCTCGTTTTTCCGCGGTCCTGAACCCGAGAGGCAGAATCCTGTTGTTATGCAGCTGAGCCGATTTTATATTGGGCCCGCAAGCACATCCCCTTGTAAGGTCGCCCGAGACTATGCGTAACGACGAGGAAAGGGAGTGGCAGACCCGTAAGCGGCGCATCGACACGCGCCTGACCGCGCTGGGTTGGACGATCACGCCCTACCTGGAGGGCACCGCTCTTTCCTCGTATGCCCGACACGCGCTGACCGAGTATCCCACGGCCAACGGCCCGGCGGATTACGCGCTGGTCGTCGATGGCCGAATCCTCGGCATCGTCGAGGCCAAGAAGCTGACCCTGGGGCCGCAGAACGTGCTGAGTCAGGCGGAGCGGTACGCCAGGGGTCTGGCCGATTCCCCCTTCGATTTCCACGGCCTGCACGTCCCGTTCCTCTACTCCACCAACGGCGAAGTCCTCTGGTTCCACGACGTGCGGAACGCCCTCTCGCGCTCCCGCCGAATCTCCACCTTTCACACACCGGCGGCCCTGACGGAGCTGATCGGCCGCGACGTCGACGCCGACTGCGCCTGGTTCGCCGATCGCGCCAACGACCACGAACGCCTCCGCGACTACCAGCGGGACGCCAACGCCGCCGTGGAGAAGGCCATCGCCGAACGCAAACGGCAGATGCTCGTGGCGATGGCCACCGGCACCGGCAAGACGTTCACGACGGTCAACAGCGTTTACCGCCTGATGAAGTCGGGCGTCGCCCGCCGCGTCCTGTTCCTCGTCGACCGCACCGCGCTGGCCGTCCAGGCCGTCCGGGCGTTCGCCTCCTACGAGCCCGAGCCGGGGTTGAAGTTCAACAAGGTCTACGAGGTCTACAGCCAGCGCTTCCGCCGTGAGGACGTGGAGGACGAGGAAGCCGCCAAGTCCGACAAGTTCGACCCGGCCGTCCTCCCCGCCCCCTACCTGCTCGACCCCAAGCCCGGCCACGCCTTCGTCTACGTCTGCACGATCCAGCGGATGGCGATCAACCTCTTCGGCCGCGAGGCCGCCTTCGAGCAGGGGGACGACCTCCCGGACCCCGACGACGCGGAGAAACTCGACATCCCCATCCACGCCTTCGACCTGATCGTGGCCGACGAGTGTCACCGCGGCTACACCGCCAGCGAGCAGGCGGTCTGGCGCCGCACCCTCGACCACTTCGACGCGATCAAGGTCGGCCTGACCGCCACCCCCGCCGCCCATACCAAGGCCTACTTCAACGACGTCGTCTACCGGTACGGGTACGATCGGGCCGTGCGCGAGGGGTACCTGGTCGATTACGACGCCGTCACGATCAAGTCCGGCGTCCGCCTCAACGGCGTCTTCCTCCGCGAGGGGGAGCAGGTCGCGATCGTCGACCCCGACAGCGGCACCGAGCAGATGGACCAGCTCGAAGACGAGCGCAAGTTCGAGGCCACCGACATCGAGCGCAAGATCACCGTCCTGGACTCCAACCGCAAGATCGTCGAGGAGTTCAAGAAGTACGCCCTGGAACACGAAGTCCGGTATGGCCGGTTCCCCAAGACCCTCTTCTTCGCCGCCAACGACCTGCCCCACGTCTCCCACGCCGACACGCTCGTGACGCTCCTGCGCGACGCCTTCGGCCGGGGCGACTCGTTCGTCTCCAAGATCACCGGCAGCCCGACCGTCGACCGCCCGCTCCAGCGCATCCGCGAGTTCCGCAACCGCCCGAATCCGGCGATCGTCGTCTCGGTCGATTTGATGTCCACCGGTGTTGACATCCCGGACCTGGAGATGATCGTCTTCCTCCGCCCGGTCAAGAGCCGCATCCTCTTCGAGCAGATGCTCGGCCGGGGCACGCGCAAGGGGGACAAGTTCCCGGACAAGAGCCACTTCACCGTCTTCGACTGCTTCGACGGCACACTGCTGGCCTATTTCAAGAGCGCCAGCGCGTTCACCGCCGAGCCTCCGGACAAGCCCACCAGGCCCTTGGAGCAGGTGATCGAGGACATCTGGCAGAACAAGGACCGGCAGTACAACGTCCGCTGCCTGGTGAAGCGCTTCCAGCGCCTCGCCAAGGAGATGAGCGGCGACACGCGGGAGAAGCTGGCCGGGTTCATCCCCGACGGCGACCTGGAGCAGTTCGCCAAGGACCTGCCGCAGGTGCTGGGCAAGAGCTTAACGCAGACGATGGCCGTGCTGCGGAACAAGGAATTCCAGAACGTCCTGATCAACCACCGCCCCGCCCGGCGCGGCCTGATCGTCGACCGCACGACCGAGGACACGGTCAGCAGCGAATGGCTGATCCGGGACGGCAACGGCAAGGAGTACCGACCGGACGACTATTTGTCCGCCTTCGCCCAATTCGTGAAGCAGAACCCCGAGCAGGTCGAGGCGATCCGCATCCTGCTGGAGCGGCCCAAGGAGTGGGGCACGGCCGCGCTCTCCGATCTGAGGCAGAAGCTTGCAAGACAGTCCCCGCGGTTCGACGAGCGGAATTTGCAGCGGGCCCACCAAATCCGGTATCACAAGGCCCTGGCCGACATCATCTCGATGGTGAAGCACGCGGCGCGGGAAACCGAGCCGCTCCTGACCGCGGCGGAGCGGGCCGAACGCGCGATCAAGAAGGTCGCCGGCAGCCAAACGCTATCCGACGAGCAGGCGCGG
>DATBFY010000376.1:0-8237 GCA_036558265.1 Tepidisphaeraceae bacterium
ACCCCAACCTCCGCCCGATCGTCCTGGTGGGCGACGGCGCGTTTCAGATGACGGGCACCGAGATCTCGACCATCGTCCGCCTCGGCCTCAAGCCCATCGTGCTGATCCTCAACAATGAGGGCTACGGCACCATGCGCAAGATCCGCGACGGCGACTTCAACGTCATCAGCCAGTGGAACTACGGCAAGATCTGCGAGCTGGTCGGCGGGGGCGAACCGACCGTCGCCAAAACCAAGGGCGAGCTCGACGGCGCCATCCGCCACGCCATGGGCAGCCGCACGCTGCAGGTCATCGACGTCCGCCTGCCGCGCAACGACATGAGCCCGCAGCTCGCCAGCATGTCCGCCGAGCTGGCCCGCCTCCGCGGCGTGAAGAAGTAACACTCTCCCCCGTAGGGTCGGCTTCGCCCACCATCTCCGCGCAACCAGCGCCCTCCTGGGTGGCACCGTGCAAGCTCTCAGGCTTGCCAGTGGACCCGCAAATCCGCTCGCGTCTTCGCGACTCACCCCCGCTACTTCTCCGCCCGCGTCCCCATATAGCTGTAGCTGACCGTGCTCCCGTCCGCCTTCGTCCACGTCATCGTCCCGTTCATCTGCCCCGTCGCCGCCGTGCCCGTCCACTTCGCCGAGCCTTCGGTCTTGCTCTTGGCGCTGGCGGTGAAGGTCGCGATCTGGCCGCCGCGAGTGTCCGCCTCGAAATCGGTCTCTGCGAAGCCGTGCTTCTTGCCGAATTCGGAGACGAACTTGTTTACGTGAAACGTGAGCGTGTCCTGGTAGGGCTTGCCGCCGTCGTCGGGGGTGACGGTGACGTTCCACTTGCCTTCGAACTGATCGCGCCCCGGCGCGGCAACCGCCGGAGAGGCGCTCCATAACAGCGGCAGCAGAAGCATCGACCCCAGCGCCGCGAACCGGACGAACCTCGTGTGATTTGGCATGACCGCCGTCTCCGCTAGACCGATTCCCCCGCACTTGTACAATGCGCTGCCGCCGCGATCGACCCGCGCGACTCGCCGCCCGCGGGATGCACCGACCGGCACGACAGAAAGCCATCATGCCCGCAGTCTGCTTCTATTTCCAGGTTCACCAGCCCTTCCGACTCCGCCGATACAGCGTCTTCGACACCGACCGCGACTATTTCGACCAGTACAAGAACACCGAGATCGCCCGTAAGGTCGCCCAGAAGTGCTACCTGCCCGCCAACCAGATGCTGCTGGACAACATCCGCCGGCACGACGGGCAGTTCCGCGTCACGTTCTGCATCTCGGGCGTCGCCCTGGAAGAGTTCGAGCGCGCCGCCCCCGAGGTGATCGAAAGCTTCCACAAGCTCAATGAGACCGGCTGCGTCGAGTTCCTCAACGAGACGTACTATCACTCGCTCGCCTTCCTCTACTCCCGCGAAGAGTTCCGCGCCCAGGTCGAGCTGCACCGAAGGCGCATCAAGGAGCTCTTCGGCCAGGAGCCGCGCGTCTTCCGCAACACCGAGTTGATTTACAACAACGACCTGGCGCACTTCGTCAGTCACATGGGCTACGACGGCGTGCTCACCGAGGGGGCCGACCACATCCTGGGCTACCGCAGCCCCAACTTCGTCTACAAGCCCCCCCATGCCCCCAACCTCAAGCTGCTCCTGAAGAATTACCGCCTCAGCGACGACATCGCCTTCCGCTTCTCCAACCCCAACTGGGAACAGTACCCCCTGACGGCCGACAAGTTCGCCAAGTGGATCAACCAGATCAACGGCCGCGGCGTGGCCTGCAACCTGTTCATGGATTACGAGACGATCGGCGAGCATCAGTGGGCCGAGACCGGCATCTTCGACTTCATGGCCCACCTGCCCGGCGAGCTCTTGAAAACGGGCGAAAACCGCTTCATGACCCCCACCCAGATGATCGACACGTTCGAGCCGTCGGGCGAGATCGATGTGCCCCACATGATCTCCTGGGCCGACACCGAGCGCGACCTGTCGGCGTGGCTGGGCAACGCCATGCAGTCCAACGCCCTGCACGAACTCTACAAGCTCGAAGGCGCCCTCAAGGAAAAAGGCGACGAGGCCCTCCTGGCCGACTGGCGCAAGCTCACTACCAGCGACCACTTCTACTACATGTGCACCAAGTACTTCGCCGACGGCACCGTGCACAAGTACTTCAGCCCCTACGAGAGCCCGTACGACAGTTACATCAACTTCATGAACGTCCTGGACAACGTGCGCTCGCGGTTGAAGGAATAGACCTGTTCCGGGTTCTTTGCGGCCTTTCGGCTCGGCCCGGTACAATCATCGGCTCATGCTGCTGATCGCCTTCCCGTTGCTGCTCCTGCTGCTGCTCGCGGGCGTCGTCTGGGCGGTGGTCCGGCTGCGTCGCCGGGCTCACCGGGGTTCCGGGCGCGAACTCCCCACCTGCGGCCACTGCGGCTACGCCGTCGTCGGCCTGACCACGTTCACCTGCCCCGAATGCGGATCGGACCTGCGCGAGGTCGGGATCGTCCGCAGCCGCAACGCGCCGCCGCCGCCGGCGCTCGCGAGCGCTCGTCCGCGGCCCCTCGGCGAGTTCGCGACATTCGTCCGCGTGGTCGGGTGGCAACTTGCGCTCTTCGCCATCCTCTTCACGCTCGGCGCTTATTATGGCATCGATCATTACGTCGAGCGCGTCCGGCCCACAACCTGGACTGAAACGCAGGTCGTCCGCGCCAAACCCAACTCCGGCAGCTACCAGTCCGTCACCGTCACGCTCACCCAGCGGTTTGTCACCCAGGGCTTCAGCCGGCCGCCCGGGACGCCGGTCAGAGAGCGCCGGGCCGACGTAGAGCTCAACACCGGCCCAAACCGCTTCACCTTTGTCCGCGACGTCATCAACGGCACGAACACCTACCTCGATGCGAAGGGCGTCGAGCAGTCGAACAAGCGCCCCCTCTCGGACGAGCTGGGCGCGTGGATGGCCGACCACGGCATCGACACCTCGAAACCCGCCGTCCGCGGCGAGATCGATACGATCGCCGACGCGATCACGCAGTCCAGCCAGCAGGGTGAGTTCTGGGAACGGATGGCCAACCGCTCTTACCACTACTTCAACCGCGACATGGCCTATTCGAGCACCAGCCCCGACGGCAATGCCGGGACGCTCACCACCGTCGCCACCGCCCTGGCCGTGGGGCTCGGCATCGCCGGGCTGGTGGGCATCTGGATGCTCAATCGCCAGCGCCTGGCGGTCGCGCTGGGGAAGGCTCGGCCGGTCCCGCCTCTCGAACCGACCCCGCACGACGAGCGCGGGCCGCGCGGGACGCCCACTGTTCGCACGCTCAGCATCATGTTCTCCGATGTCAAGGACTACACCGCCCGCACCGCCGGTGAATCGCGGCTGGGCGTGCTGGACCTGGTGCGCCGGCACCGGGACCTGGCGCAGCCGATCGTCAAGCGGCGCGGGGGCCGGGTGGTCAAGTCGCTGGGCGATGGGCTGCTGATCGCGTTCGAGAGCGCCACCGACGCGGTGCTGGCGGGGCTGGAGGTGCAGGCCGCCGCCGCCGCCCACAACCGCGATGCCTTCGCCGAGCGCGACCGCGTCGAGCTTCGGATCGCGGTCAGCACCGGCGAGGTCGCCATCGACGACGCCGGCGACGTCTTCGGCGAGACGGTCAACCTCGCCAGCCGCGCCCAGCAACAGGCTGCCGCGGGCGAGGTGCTCTTTACCCAGGCCACCTGCGCGACCATCAACCGCCAGGAAGTCCGCTTCGACGACGCCGGCACGTTCGACTTGAAGGGCATGCCCGAGCCGGTCCGGTTGTACCGGGCGCTTCCGGTCGTCGATCCGACCAGCGCGCAAATCGCATAACGGGCCGAGCGGACGGCGCGTAAAGTATGCCGCGGGCGAACGCGCGATCGGAGGTGGTCTCGTGGACAGCACTGCCGCTCAAATGACACAGCCGGGGACGGTCGCCATCGCGGTTCCCGCGGAGCTGGCGCCCGCAGTGGAGCGGATGATCGCGCAGCACCGCGCCGGTGGGACCGGACCCGCGGTCGAACGGCTGGAATACCACACCCCCCAACCGGCCCGTCGCCGACCGCTGGCTGATTGGCCGCTCATGGGCGCGCTGCTCGGACTGTGCGCCGTCGTGCATATTCTGGCGGCCTCCCTTATTCCGAAATACGAGACCGTTTACCGTGACTTCGGGACGAAGCTGCCCACCGTCACGGCGGGGTTCGTGTGGTTGTCCCGCTTCGTGGTCAGCGACCTCGGATGGATCTACATCTGGCCGGTCGCCATCGTCATCCCGATTCTGGTCGCCCAGTTTCGATCTCCGCCTGCGGACCGGCGGAGAGGGATCGGCCTGCCGACGGCACTGGTCCTCGTCCTGATCGCTGCCCTCCTGCTCTGGAGCCACTACGCCCTGGTGGACCCCTTGCTGCGGATCATCCTTCGCGTCAGCAGCGGCGCTGGCGGCGGCACCCCATGATAAAAGGAGGCGGACGCGCATGTGACGGGGGCGCACGCGTCCGCCGGCGATCAGGTTCAAACGCCTCAGGAGCCGGTTACTTCGTGACCGGCTTGTTCAGCACCGCCATGAACACGTGGTGAACGATCTCGCGCTGGGCGTCGAGCTTGTTGGTCGGCCACTGATCCTTGGTGTTGTCGATCGCGGTCAGGTGGTCGAGCATGTTCTGCTTGAGCTGCTGGCCGGTCAGCTCGTCGGGCACGTTCACGCGGAAGGCCTGGTTATCCTTGACCATCGGGACGGTCAGCGCCGGCAGGCCGTGGCTCGCCGGAATCATCACATTGCAGAAGGTCTTGTCGGCGTTCTCGCCGGTCTTCTGCACCTGCGCCCAGTTCTCGAAGACCTTCGAGTCATTGAGGCTGAAGTTGTCGTTGTATTTCGCCTTGAAGTCCTTCTGAAGCTGGTCGATCCGGCCATCCAGATCGTCGAACTTCTGATTCGCGAACTGCTTGCCGATGCGGTCCTGGTCCGGCGCCGACAACTCGCTCACGAGGTTGTCGAAGTGGCTCTTCTTGAAGGCGTCTTCGGCCACGTTGCCCAGGACGCCGTAGATCTTGGTCAGGTCCGCGGTGCCGATCTGGTCGCCGGGGATGTTGATGCCGGCGGTGCGGGCGGCGTCGGACTTGTTATTGATGATCTTGCTGTCCTGAGCGGTCTTATCGGTGTTGGATGGCGTGTTCGACGCCTGCGGGGTGCCGCTGTTGTTGCGCTCGCAGCCGACGAACGCCGCGCTGGACAGGCCCAGCGAGGCCGTGAGAACCCAGTGTAAACGCTTTCGCATGATTGGCTCCTTTTTCGCAAGAATAGTCAAAACCGGTGACGGCACGCGCCGCCTTGCAGAGGGTGTGCAAATCTCACGCCACGACGGGTAAATTGGGCCATATGCCGCTGCTCACCGAATGGTCGAATCTTCCGAAGCCCATTGTCGGAATGTTGCACCTGCCGCCACTGCCCGGCTCGCCCGGATTCGGCGGGTCGCTCGATGCCGTACGCGACAGGATGCTGCGGGATGCCGACCTGCTGGCGGGCGGCGGCGTCCACGGGCTGATGATCGAAAACTTCGGCGACGTGCCGTTCTTCCCCGGCCGCGTGCCGGCCCACACCGTCGCCGTCATGACGGCGATGGCCAAGGACGTCCGCGAACGCTTCCCCGAGATCCCACTGGGCATCAACGTGCTGCGAAACGACGGGCAAAGCGCCCTGGCGGTCGCCCTGGCGACCGGGGCGTCCTTCATCCGCGTCAACGTGCTCTGCGGCGCGCGCCTTGCGGACCAGGGGATCATCCAGGGGATCGCGCACGAGCTTTTGCGGGATCGTGCGATGCTGCGGGCGGAGCGGATCAAGATCCTGGCGGACGTGAACGTCAAGCATTCGTCCCCCCTGGCGCCCATCAGCATCGAAAACGAGGTGGAAGACACCCTGCACCGGGGCCTGGCGGACGGTTTGATCGTCAGCGGGAGCGGGACGGGCAAGCCGACCGATCCGGGGGAACTGGAGCGGGTCAAACGCGCGGCCGGAGGCACTCCCGTGTTCATCGGCAGCGGGTCGGACGAGCGGACGATCCCGATGCTTATGGCGCATGCGGACGGCTTCATCATTGGCAGCGCGTTCAAGCGGGAGGGGAGGGCGAGCAATCCGGTGGACCCGGAGCGGGTGGGGCGGATCGTGGGGATGGTGGGATGAGCGGCAAGGCACGGAGGCACGGAGGGGCGATCTGGGTTCGTTTTGTGCAGGCGGGCGAATGGCGCGAGTGTAGCAAATTGTAGCATTTTGTAGCAGGATTGCTTTGATAGCAGCGAACTGGGTTCGTTTGGCGCCGGGCCCCGGGGGGGGTGTTGTGGCGGGGACGCGGAGAGGCAGAGGAGCAAAGAAGCAGCGAGGCTGGCGGGGTGTGAAGATGGGGAAGCGGAAATGCGAATTGGTGTCGGGTTCTGTCGGGTTTTGATGGGTGTGGGTGTGCCGCATCGCCCCTCACCCCCGCCCTCTCCGAGCCGTGGGAGCGCTGGTGCGCGGATCGAGCCCAAGGTCGCGGCCGGGAGAGGGAGGAAGCGGGTTGCGCGCATCGAGAGCCTTTCGTATAAGGGCGGGTAGTTGCGCGGCGGTGACGCGCGGAGCGCCATCAAAATGGTGGAGGGTGGGGATTTGCTGGGTTTTCGCGTGAAATATTTTTTGGTTTTCGGGGGGAGGGGGTTGCGCCGCGCGCGTCACGGGCGCGCGACAAAATTGCGGGATGTTGGCGCGGCTGGATGGAGGCGGTGTGTCAGTCCGCATCGCGGCGCTCGGCGGCGGCGGCGGCTGCGGGCGTCAAGCAAAGAAGCAGCGCGATGATAAGCTGACGGGGTGCGCGGCTTCGATGTTGTCCGAGGCGTGAATTGCGTGTCATTCGTGGACGGGCGCGGGCGGAAGCCTCCGACTTAAGCCGTTCTTTCTCGCGTACCAGATCAAGATGGCGTGCTCTGAGAATCGGGGGCGGTTCTCGCTTGCGCTCTTGCTGATATGGACGGAGTACCGTCCATGGTCGTGGGTACACGACGCACGGGCGGGGACGCCCGTGCTACGGGTCTGTTGCGGGCGGGTGCGAATTACTTTTTCTGCTTGTCTTTCTCGACATCGTCGAGGCGCTTTTCGAGGTGGTCGATCTTGTCGAGGAGCTTCTTGATGGTTTCGTCGCGGTCGTCGAGCTGGCCGGCGCGGTTGTTATTCGCGGCAGGCGCGTTGTTGGCGGCGCCGGCGCGGTTGGCGTTGGGGCCTAAGTCCCAGGCGACGCGGTACTGGACGCCGGTGCGCTTGAAGCCGAACTCGTCCTGGAGGCGCTTCTCCATGTCCTTGAGGTGGGCGGCGCCGTAGAAGATGCCGATGTTCTTCCTGCCGGCGGCGATCTGCTGCTTGAGCACGCGCAGGCAGGCCTTGTTGCGCTCGGTGACCAGGACCGAGCCGTTGGGCCCGTCGAGGCCGGCGACCATGTCGTCCATGTTCTCGAACTGCTTGGCGAGGATCAGCTTGAGGTGGCGGGCGCTGTCCTCGCCGGAGAGGGCGCCGAGCAGGTCCATCGGGTCGATATCCTGGGCCTTGCCGGCGGCGTCGCCCTTCATCAGCTCCTTCATCATCTGCTGGAGCATCAGGCCGAAGATCGATTCGCCGCGCTCGTCCTGCATGCGGTTGAATTCCTCGGCGGTGAGGTCGGCGTGGACGAAGTTCTTCCTGGTGTAGTCGATGCCGTCGAGCTGATAGTCCAGGTCGAGGAACATCTTGAGGCCCTTCTGGAGGATGTGGACCAGGCCGACGCCGTTGGCCTGGATGCCTCCGTCGTCGTTGCCCACGCCGCGGCGCGAGATGTCCATGTCGGCGGGCTTGACCATCTCGTAGAGGAGGGCGTCGTAGTTTTCGAAGGACTTGTTGAGGGCGGCGTAGTAGCCGGGGTCGGCGATGTGGATGGCGCCGATGAGGTGGACGGTGACGCCCTTGCCATTGGTGTAGGCGGCGTCGGCGGTCTCGAGTCGACCGCCGTCGCGGCCTTCCTCGACGAAGCGGAGGAACTTGGTGGGTTCCTGCTGCTGGGCCTGGGGTTTGTCGTCGGCGGCGGCGCGGACGGTGAGGTTGGCGACCAGTGCGAGGGCGACGGCGAGGATCGCGAACGGGAGGGGATGACGACGATGAGCGTTACGGCGCATGAGGGAACTCCTTGGTAATCCGCAGCCTTCCCGACAAGGGTAAGTTTCCCATGCTGGGGGGGAAACGGCAAGGAAGTTTAGG
>DATBFY010000377.1:0-4249 GCA_036558265.1 Tepidisphaeraceae bacterium
CCGTTGGTCACGAAAGGGCTCGGGCGGGTGGGAAGCGGCGCGTGATCGCGTGGGAGATCTTGCCTCAAAGAACGGTCAGACCCTTGGCGCGGCGGGGACAGAAGGGGTGGCCGGATAATTGTCATTCCCGCCGGAAAGCCAAATCCGACGGAGTTGTTCTCGTCGCCGAAGTTGGCGTCGGTGCCGTCGTCGCCGTTGATCGAGTCGTTGCTGTCACCGCCGGTGATCGTGTCCTCGGCGCAGGTCCTCCGCCGCGGGTGTTTAGTCGGCCAGCGTACGACAATCCAAAAACCAGACCTGTCGCGACTCTCCGGGCCCAAGTGCGCGGATCGCCGCAGAGATAACCTCGATGGAGGTTTGAGGCGGTCCAAGCTCGTAACGCAGTGCCGCGATACAATCCTCCTGTGAGTATTCGCCTATCATAAACCGGTGCCGCACGTCGTCGTGCGTGCTCGCGCAAATCGCTAGCTGCGGCGAATTCAGCGATCCGGCGATTGCGCGAAAAGCCTTGAGGTGGACACCACGAATGTCATTCTGGCGCAGGAACTGGGACCAGCGATAGGTCGTCCCGATCATCGCCGCTTTCGGCAACACCATCAGTTGCACTGAGGGCTCGTAATACAAACGGAGATCGGGGAGCCGTCCGCCGATGGGCTGCAGTTCCCACCGGGCCGGCGGGGCGGCGATCAGCCGCGGTTTCCGACCAGGTAAAATCCCGTAGCGCAAGGAGTTCGGGGGCGGCTAATTCCAGGCGCTCAAGCGTCTCCGCCGGATCATCCGGTCGAAACAGGTCATGACTGAAATAGACGCTTACGCGGGTACCCATGGGAATCGGGAGGCCGGGTCAGCGTTTCTCCGACGTCACGCCGGGCCAGGTGTCGGTGCGGAAGGGGCAGGCGGGGAGGTTGGCCTTGTTGTAGAGGCAGACCTCCGGGTTGTTGGCCCAGGCGTAGCGGACGGCGACGGGCTTGGGGACGGCGGGGGACTTGAGCGCCACGGTTTCGCCCTGGACCTTGGCGTCGGCCCAGACGAACTTCTGGTCTTCGCCTGCGATGGCAAAGCCGGTGAGTTTCTCCTTTGCGACCAATCCGCCGGCGGCGTTCTTGAAGTGGATGCGGACGGTGTCGCCCTCGATGGACATCGAGTCGAACGTGGGGCCGGAATCGACGATGTCCTGGCCGTAGTCCTTATGCAGCGCCAGGCGTGCCAGGCGCCGGCCGACGTCCTGCTTGTCCTTGGGGTGGATGTCGGCGCCCTCGCCGACGTCGATGATGACGGCCTGGCCGGTGTTGGGGAGCGAAAGGGTCATCGTCTGGGCTTCGCGCAGCTCGGCCCAGTCGCTCGCGCCGGGGTCGGGGTTGCGGGCGGTGAAGTTGGCGAGCTCGACCCAGTAGAAGGAGAAGTCACCCTCGCCCCAGCGGCTGCGCCAGTCCTGGATCATGGTGGGGAAGAGCTTGCGGTACTGGTAGGCCCGGCCGGCGTTGGACTCACCCTGGTACCAGATCGCGCCCTTGATGCCGTAGCCGACCAGGGGAGCGATCATGGCGTTGTAGAGGGTGGTAGGGGAGTTCTGATCCTCGATCCCCCCCGGCCTGCGCGGCTGCTTATTGCGGGGGCGGCCGGCCTTGACCCAGTCTTTCAGATCGGATTCGTATTTGGCCTTGACCTCAGGCGTAAACCCCTGGCGGGCCTTATCGAAGCGGTCGAGGAGGACCTTGACGTCGGGGTCGGCCTTGTCGAAGGCCTCGCGGCTGGTCCAGGTCTCGGCGGGCGTTCCGCCCCAGGAGGTGTGGATGACGCCGACGGGGGTCTTGAGGAGCTGGTGGAGGTCGCGGGCGAAGAAGTAGCCGACGGCGGAGAAGTGCCCGACCGTCTCGGGCGAGCAGAGCTCCCACTTGCCCTTGACGTCGGCGGCGGGCTCGGTGGCGATGGCCTTCTGGACGGTGAACATGCGAAGCTGTGGCCAGTTGGCGGCGGCGGTTTCGATGTCGGCGTCTTTGCCGGAAGAGACGGTGAACTCCATGTTGGATTGGCCGGAGGCGATCCAGACTTCGCCGACGAGGGCGTTCTTGATGGTGAGGGAGTTGTTGCCGGAGATGGTGACGTCGATCGGGGTGGGCGAGACGTTTCGGGTGTCGAGGGTGAGGCGCCATTTGCCGGCATCGTCGGTGGTGGCGGTGGCGGAGGTGTCGGCGATTTTTACGGTGACTTTTTCACCCTTGTCCGCCGTGCCGAAGAAGGGGGTCTTGTCGGACTTCTGGAGGATCATGTTGTCGGAGAAGAGGGCGGGGAGGTGGACGTCGGCGAGGGCGGGCGCGCTGCCGAGCAAGCCAACCAGTCCGAACAATGTATAGCGCAGCGTTGTCATGTTCCTCCTCGATGTGTGGGGGTCCGGAAATCGGTCGGAACTCGTCGGGCTCGTGTCGTACCGCCCGCCAGAACTCCTCGTATTTCGGCCGGACATCCTCGCTGAGTTTTGTGCCAAAATCCAGCGGGAGGCGCAGGGTGCGGATGGCCTCCACGACGTCTGCCAAATGCCTTATGTGCGCCAATCGGTCGCTGCCGAGCCGCAGCTTCAATTGGAGCAGTTGGGCCAACTCCTGGTAAGGCACGCCGTCAATCAAGATTGTTTGCAGGTGATCGACTGATATGAGATCGATCCGCACTCCCGTTTGAGCGTCTCGAACCGATTGTTTGATTTGAAAAACTTCGAGCCATCCCTGTGCAAACAAGTGGTCGCGGACAAATGGGATAGCATCAGAGCCGATCGCGAGGTCCACGTCAATCGTCGCTCGCCTGTAGCCATGCGCGTTCAGGGCCATTGCGCCGGTGATCCCGTAAAGCACGTTGATCCGACGCATCTCAGAGTTCAGGCGAGTGAGCGTGAGATATACCGGTCCCGCACCCGCGAAGAATGCGCTGATCTCACGGAGTGTCGAATCTCCACCTCGTCGTGTTTTTTGCTCAAAGGGCTCTACCACGGCGCCCTTTGCTACCGCAGCGTCGGCGACGTGTTTCTCACCCGCAAAAGTGCCATCACCGCATACGCGGTTCCGTAGGGCTTGTGGTAGTCCCACATGGCGTAGTCCCACCAGGAGCCGTCGGGTTCCTGGTGGGGGAGGATGACTTGGGCCAGTTGCGGGCCGTAGGTTTCCAGGTCGGAGTCGCCGAGGCGCGCGATCAGGCGCGCGGCGTGGTAGTGGCCGAAGTAATAGTAGTAGCCGGACGTCTGGTACCACGACTCGTGAGGGTAGGGGCGTTTTCGACCCATCTCGATCCAGGCGTGCTCGCGGAAGAAGAGGTCGAGGCCGGCGCGGACGACGGTCTGGTCGACCGATGGACTCTTCCACATCCAGAGGGCGTCGTTGCAGGCCTGGGTGCGCCCGACGCTGCCCCGCGCGCGGTTGGCGGGCATCTGGGGGCGGTAGCGGTAGTCGGATCCGTAGAGGTAGGCGCCTTCGGGCGTGCGCATCTCTTCCAGGCGATGGACGCAGAGTTCGATCATCCTGTCGGGCACGTCGATGCCGGATCGCCTGGCCTCGTCGAGCGCGACCAGGCCCGCGGCGGTCTGGAAACTGGTGGGGCCCAGCGAAGGCGTCTGGGTGTGGGCCTGGAAGTCGTAATAGTTCCAACCGCCCAGGTGCGTTTGATATCGCGCGAGGCGATCGAGGTGCCAGTCGGCGGCGGTCCTGAGGCGCGGGTCGGCGTTGTGGCGCATTTCAATGGCCAGGCACTGGAGGGCGTAGATGTGGGCCCAGGTGTTGTAGAGGAGTGCGCCGTCGTCGCGGCGGGCTTCGCCGTGGTGGATGAGGTATTGAAGGCCCTTGTCGTGGGCGGCAGTTTCGCCGGCCTCGCGCAGGGCCATGACGCACAACGCGGTGGTGGCCACGCGGAAGGCGTCATGGGAGCCGGGGACCATGGAGTAGACTTCAAGGCCGCGCGTCTCGCGGCCGGTCCCCCAGGAGCCGTCGGGGTTTTGTGACGATTGGAGGAAGGCGACGCCGCGCGCAATGGCCTGATCCATTTGCGTGTTCGCGACGGTAGAGCGCGACGAGATCGCGGCGATCGGGCGGACGCCGCAACCCGTCGCGACGATCGCCAGCACGAGGCAGACGGCCGGCCGGGTCACTTGATCACCACTCGTTCGCCTTCGGCGAGGCCGGTGACGATTTCGGTCATCTTGCCGTCGGTGCGGCCGGTCACGACGTCTCGCACCTGGTCCTTGCCGTCGTTGCCGCGGACGGTGACC
>DATBFY010000378.1:0-1620 GCA_036558265.1 Tepidisphaeraceae bacterium
CCTTCCCATGATCGCACCCAACGGAATGAGTTGTGTAACGTCGTGCCCCTATCAGCCATTCTGCGGCCACGAAGTGAGCCAGACGGCCTGCCGCTGTCCTGTGGAAATATCGTCAAACACCAATGTTTGTCAAGAAATTTCCGAAAACCTGATCTTGAGATGATGCCCTGATCTGGCGACGCGCGCGGCGCCGGCCTGACCTCGATCGGGCCCATCGCCGGCGGCACGAAATCATCGACGCCGCGCGGCAGTCGCTTTCGGCCGCGCCGGCGCTCGAACCACGGGCGTCACCGAGAAGATCGGCTTGGCGGCCGACCCGTTCTTCGAACGTTTCGATGGCGCGGAACTCACCGCTGCGCTTGCGGGCGGCGTCGCGACCGCCAAAGCCAGGGGCGCCGCCGGAGCTGGCGCCGCCAGCCCCGTGTTGTACCGCTGCGCCAGGATCACCAGATCGTTGAAATCGACGTTGCCGTCGTAGTTGAAGTCCCCTTGCGCAAAGGTCTTGCCGCCGGTGGAATGGTAGTTCTGCGCCAACACCACCAGGTCGTTGAAGTCCACCTTGCGATCGCGGTTGGCGTCGCCGGCCAGCACGAAGAAGTCGAAGGAGAAATCCCCTGCCATCCGGTTGCCCGCGGCATCCGTCACGCTGTCCCCCGGGAGGATCGCCCGGTAATTGCCGTCCGGTAGCGGCCCGGCGAACGTGAAGACCGCCGTGTTCGTCGCCACGTCATACGTGACCGCGCCGACTGCGGGCAGTGGCGCGTTGCCGCTCAACAGCTTGAGGATCAGGTCGCCGCTCGCCAGCGACGCGCTCACGTCCTCGCTGAAGATGACGCGCAGGCGCGGCGTCGGCGCGTTGTAGTCATACGCCGCCGACACCACCGCCGGCGGGACGCGATCGAGCGTCCACGCCGCCGCCGACGCCAGCGCCAGCAATTGCCCCGACACGGCCCCCGTGATCAGGCTCGCGGCCCCGGTCTGCACGGTCAGCGCGTACGTGCCGTCGGTGTGATCGAGCGGCGTCAGGTTCCCCAGCACCCACGTCCGCCCGCCGTCGGAGGTCGTCAGTGTCTGGCTGGCCGTCAGCGCGATCGGCGTGCTGTCCCGCGACAGGAGCAGGTCCTTCAGATCCAGACCCGTCACCGGCTCGCTGAAGCGGATGGTGAGGCTGTCCACCGGCGTGGTTCGCGCCGCGGGCGCGGGGGGCGCGACCGCCGCCGCGGGCGCCAGCTCGCTGTAGATCAGCTCGACCGTCTGCGCCGACATACTGAACGTGTCGAACGGCCCGCCGCCGCCCGCCGCTGCCGACGTCTGATATGCCGAGAACATCACGTTCTCGAACCGCCACCGCTCGACCACGTGACCCAGCGAATCGCGGATCGTCAGCACGATCTCGGGCACGGATTTGCCCCCGAGCACTGCCCCCAGCACGCCTGCCGAGTGAGCTCCCGCCGCCGCGCCCAGGTTCACGTCGGTCTGCGCGGCCCCGGTGCCGCTGGCGTGCTCGCCCCACGAAAAGCTGCTTAAATTGACCTGCCCCGTCCCCAGGTCCAGCACCATCTGCGGCGCGCCGTCCGCCGGGAACGTCTGATCCCCGAAGCTCGCCGCCGTCCCCTTATT
>DATBFY010000379.1:0-9764 GCA_036558265.1 Tepidisphaeraceae bacterium
TACGCCCGCTCCTTCGACGCGCGGCGCCCGTTCACCCTGGAATACCGGCTGAAGCGACATGACGGGATCTACCGCCACGTGCTGGACAACGGCGTGCCGCGCTTCGACGAGGACGGCGCCTTCCTGGGTTACATCGGCTCGGCCGTCGACATCACCGAGCTCCGCCGCGCCGAGGAGCACGCGGTCCAGCAGCGCACCGAGCTGGCACACCTCTCCCGCGTCACCATGCTCGGCGAGCTCTCGGGCTCCCTCGCGCACGAGTTGAACCAGCCGCTCACGTCGATCCTCAGCAACGCGCAGGCCGCCCAGCGCTTCCTCGCCCACGACGACGTCGACTTGGGGGAGTTGCGCGAGATCCTCACGGACATCGTCGCCGAGGACAAACGCGCCGGCGAGGTGATCCAGCGGCTGCGCCTCTTGTTCAAGAAGGGCGAAGTGCAACAGCAGCGGCTCGACCTCAACGTGGTGGTGCAGGACGTGCTCAAGCTGGTTCACAGCGACCTGATCAATCAGAGTGTCGCGGTCGAGACCCGGCTGGCCCCCGCGCTGCCCCCGATCCACGCCGACCGCGTGCAGATGCAGCAGGTGCTCCTGAACCTGATCGTCAACGCCTGCGACGCCATGTCCCACACGCGCGCCGCCGACCGGAAGATCGTGGTCTGTACGCAGGCGCCCAACGGGCATGCCGGCGACGGCGACCCGCCCGACGGCGATGGCAGCGTGAGCCTCTCGGTCGCCGATCGGGGCTGCGGCATCTCCGCCGAGCGCATGGAAAACATGTTCGAACCGTTCGTTACCACCAAGCCGCACGGGATGGGCCTGGGGCTGGCGGTCTGCCGCACCATCATCTCCGCCCACGGCGGACGACTATGGGCGACCAACAACAACAACGGTGGCGGGGCCTGCTTCCACATTGCCTTGCCCGCGGACGTCCCGGTTCCTCAGGGGGCAGGCTCATATCCCTGAATCCGCATTGGACCAAAGTCCAATTGTCCGCCATTCGCGCGCCTGTTAACACGGTCGACATCTGCGCGGGGCGCGCGCGCCGTGCCGCCCATCGCGCCGGGCCGCGCGCACCGCATACCAGGCGCGTCGCGTCAGCCCTCCGTGGCGAGACGAACGCGGTTGCCGCGGCGTCACGTCGTGATCGCGCGCGGCGCGTCGTGTCGCGGGGAACGCAGTTGAGCAAGACCCAACCGCTTATCGCCGTCGTGGACGATGAGGAATCGGTGCGCCGGGCCCTCAGGCGCCTGATCTGCTCGGCGGGCCTGGACGTCGAAGCGTTCACCTCCGGCGACGAGTTCCTCGGCTCGCTCGCCCGACGACTGCCCGACTGCGTGATCCTCGACCTCCACATGCCGCAGGTCAGCGGCTTCGACGTGCAGGCGCGTCTCACCCAGCAGCGCCGGCGCCTCCCCGTGATCGTCATCACCGGGCGCGACAGTGACGAGGTCCGCCAGCGCGCCTTGGACGGCGGCGCCGTCGCCTATCTCCGCAAACCCGTGGACGATCAGACCTTGCTGGATGCCGTGGCCCACGCCCTGGTCGATCCCGTCGCCGACGGCAACCCGTGCTGATTACCGGGCTTGGGCAGCGGGCAACCTGAAGCCGCCCCGGGCATGCGCGCAACATATTCATTTCAAGCAAAGTTTTGACAATCCGCTCCCCGAAGTCTAGATTGGTTTTCAGCGGTCAGCAGCCAACCGGGAGAGTGCCACGTCACGCCGCACGCGTCGCCAACGCGCGCGGGGTACGAGGTGCTGCCGCCACGCGGGCCGGCGGCGACTCCGCGACGGCTGTGCGACGCGCTGACACAACAGCGGGAGGCAGTTATATGAGTGACCCTTCGAGCCCAATGGTCGTCGTCGTTGACGACGACCCGGCCGTCCGCGCGTCCGTAAACCGGCTGCTCCGCGCGAGCGGCTACCGCGTGAAGACCTACGTCAGCGCACATCAGTTCGCCCAGGTCGGCCGACTCCACGGTCCCTGCTGCCTCATCCTTGACGTGCAGATGCCGGACATGGACGGCCTGCAGTTCAAGCAGTCGCTGGACCGCGCCGGCATTCGCATCCCGATCATCTTCATCACCGGCTTTGGCAACATTCCCATGGGCGTCCACGCCATCCAGGACGGCGCCGTCGATTTTCTTCCCAAGCCGTTCGACGCGGACGAACTGCTGCGGGCCGTCGATCGCGCGCTGGCTGCCGATGCCCAGCTCCTGCATCAGGAGCGGGAACGGGCCGACCTGCACCGGCGCTTTGACAGCCTCACCGACCGCGAACGCGAGGTCTTCTTCGCCGTCACCAGCGGCCTGCTCAATAAGCAGGTCGGTCACGAGCTGGGCGTCAGCGAGAAGACGATCAAGGTCCACCGCGGCCGCGTGACGGAAAAGATGGGTGCGGAGTCGCTCGCCGCCCTGGTTCGGATGGCCGACCAGTTGCAGAACCCCGCCGCGCCGCCTGGCTCGGACGCCGCCTCCCACTGGTCCGCCAGCGCCGCCCATTTCGGGTAGTGCTCCCCCCGCGCAAAAAAGAAGCCACGGAGCGCGAGCTCCGTGGGCGTTGGTTCAGAATGGCGCGCGCTCGATGGAGCGTGCGACTACTCCATCTTCTTCACGTACTTTTCCGGATCCTTGTTGAACTCCTCAATGCAGTCCTTGCAGCAGAACCCGATCGTCTTGCCCTTGTACTGTACGGTCACCTTCGGGTCCACCTCGTGGTCTTTTCCCTCGACCGCGCAGAACTTGTTGACCGGCTTCGACGGCTGCGTGGTTGACGGCTTGGTGGTCGGGCCCTTGGGCTTGTCCGCCGCGTAGACCAGCACCCCGCCACCCAGCAGCACCGCTGCCACCGCCGAAACGATCGAGCTACGATTCATCGGTCATCTCCTGGAATTGCCTTGCGTAGGCGGGGCCGCGATCGGTCCCACCGCGGAATAATACTCCGCCCGTAAGTAAATGTTCCAGCGTCGCCCTTTATTCCGCGGTTTGCCGGGCTCGTCGGCGTGGAGCGCGCGCCTTATTTCTTGTAGTACTCGGCGTTCTTCTCGATGAAATTGTTCCACTGTGCGGGGAGGTCTTCCTGCGGGAAGATGGCCTTGACCGGGCACTCGTCCACGCACAGTCCGCAGTCGATGCAGGTGTCGTTGTCGATGTAGAGCATCTCGGCGGTCGCGAAGTCCGCTTCGTCTTTGGTCGGGTGAATGCAGTCGACGGGGCAAACCGTCACACAGGCGGTGTCCTTTACCCCGATGCATGGTTCGGCAATGATGTGGGCCATAACGGCAACTCTCCTCGGGCGGGCGATTAAAGGCCCCGCCCGCTTTCTATTGTGTTCTATCGGTAAGTATACGTTCGTTCGCGCCCCGGGGGACGGCCAAAGGGCCCGCCCCGCTTCGCGAAAGGGGCGATTATAGGGGATATTTGGGCGGGGGCAACCCGCCCGCGACGATCGCGAAATCCTTATGCCGCCGGGAGATGCTTCCACGGCGGCAAGACTCCTCATCGTCACCGTTCCGCTTTGGGTTCGAGCAACGATACACCCGTCATTTCGGTTGGTTTCTCCAGGCCCATGAGTTGGAGCGCGGTGGGCGCCACGTCCGCCAAGCGGCCACCCTCGCGCAGATTCCTGCCCTTGAACCGGTCGTCCACCACGATCAGCTCGACCGGGTAGGTCGTGTGGGCCGTGTGGGGGCCGCCGGTTTTGGGGTCGATCATCTGCTCGCAGTTGCCGTGATCGGCCAGCACGATCGCGCTGCCGCCCTGGCGCGCGGTGGCGTCGATGATCCGGCCGACGCACTCGTCCACGACCTCGACGGCCTTGATCGCCGCCGGCAATGAGCCGGTGTGCCCGACCATGTCGCCGTTGGCGAAGTTGACGACCACCAGGTCGTACTGGCCGGAATCGATGCGCTTCACGACCTCGTCGCACACGCCGTAAGCGCTCATCTGGGGCATCTGGTCGTAGGTGGTCAGAGGCGAGCCGTCCGGGCAGAACTTGGGCGAGGGGACGATCTGCCGGTCCTCTCCGGGGAACGGATCCTCGCGATAGTCGTTGAAGAAGAACGTCACGTGGGGGAACTTCTCAGTCTCGGCGGAACGGAACTGCTTCAAGCCTTTGTTGCTGACGTACTCGCCGAGGATATTGTCCATCTTCGGCGGCTTGGGGAAGGCGACGTGGACGGGCAGCCCCTGCTCGTAAGCGGTCATCGTCGCGTAGTAGAGGGGAATCTTGGGTCCGCGGTCGAAGCCCTGGCGGACCTTCGTGCCGTCCTTGGCGGTCTGTTCGAAGGGGAAGGTGTCGTAGACGAACGCCTTGGTCAGCTCGCGCGGGCGATCGCCGCGGTAGTTATAGAAGATGACCGAGTCGTCCGCAGTCACCATCGCGCGGGGTTCGCCCCGCTCGTTCTCGATCACGCTGGGCGTGACGAACTCGTCCCCGCTCATGTTCGACTCGACCGGGTTGGCATAGTAGTGCTGGACGGCCTCGACGGCGGTCTTGAAGCGCGGGCCGGCGCCTTTGGCGATCGCGTCGTAGGCCTTCTGGACGCGCTGCCACCGGTTGTCACGGTCCATCGCCCAATAGCGCCCGGACACAGTGGCGATCTGCCCGATGCCGATCTCGCGCATCCTGGCCTCGATCTGCTGGACGTATCCAAGGCCCGAATTGGGGGGCGTGTCGCGGCCGTCGGTGAACGCGTGGAGGAAGACGCGGGCGAGGGCGCGGCGTTTGGCCAGTTCCAGCACGGCGTAGAGGTGCTCGAGCAGGCCGTGGACGCCGGCGTCGGAAACGATGCCGAAAATGTGCAGTTTCGTGCCTTTTTTCAGGGAATTCTCCATGGCCGCGTTGAGGACGCCGTTGTTGTAGATCTCGCCGCTGCGGCACTGCTTGGTGATCGCGACCGACTCCTGGTCCACGACGCGTCCGGCGCCGATGTTCTGGTGCCCCACCTCGCTGTTGCCCATCGTGCCCTCGGGGAGGCCCACGTCGAAGCCGCTGGTCGCGATGAGCGTGTGGGGGTACTGGGCGCGCAGGCGGTCGTCCACGGGGTGCCTGGCGAGGTAGACCGCGTTCGCGTCGTTCCACTGCGGGTACGGATTGGTCCCCCAACCGTCACGGACGATGATCACACAAGGGCGCTTCATGCGGGTCCATCTTACGCGCAAGGGCGACCAGGGGAAGAACGGGAAGATTCACCGCGGAGACGCAGCGGCCGCAGAGGGAAAAGAGAAAAAACGAGAAGCGAAAACCGTAATGGGTCGTCGCCGCCATGTGCTCGCGCGTCGCTGGAGACATCACGGCGGTTTCGTTTTTCTTCCTGCTCTCGGCGCTCTCTGCGTCTCTGCGGTGAGCGGTTCGTGTATCAAACCGCGCGCCGAAAAAATGTTTCGTGGGACAAAAAAGCGTTGACTCGAATTTTTCCAATTACTAAACTCGCGCACGAGAAAGGAGGTGACGCAAGCGCCATGGCAAAGAAAGCCGCTAAGAAGTCGTCCAAGAAGACGACCAAGAAGACGACCAAGAAGAAGTAAGTCAAACGACTTCTTCGCCGGGATCGTGGCTCCAACCTGATAGACCCGGCGACTTCTGGTCAGTGCAACAGTCACCACATTCCGTTTTGGCCCTTGGCTCCAACTCGAAGGGCGCGAAACAAGAAGAAACCTTCCCTGCCACGGCGGAAGGTTTCTTTTTTGGTCATTGGGAATGGGTCATCGGTCATTCGCGACGCCTCGCGTCGGACGGATGACCTGGCGGAAAGCGAAGAGGGCGGGATTCGTTTTGGCGAATCCCGCCCTCCGGTCGTTCATCGATCGACGATCGCGCGCGTGTCGCGGGGGACTACTCCTTGGCGCGCTTGGCTTCCCAATCGCGGGACTGGGTCTGGCCGTTGCGATCGAACTCCGTCTTGCCCTTGATCGTGTCGCCGTCGAGCTTGCCGGAGTACTTGGTGGTGAACTCCTGGTCCTGGCGCTTGCGGGTCACGCTGAAGGAGAGCTCGCCGTCCTTGATCTTGCCGTCCTTGATTTCCGTCTCGTTCTGCCCGCCACCGAGCGTACCGGTGAGCTTTTCGCCGTCCTGCTTGAGCTTGAGGCTGACCTCGCGCCCCGGATTGCCGTTGCGGCCGGGCATGGTCCACTTCCAGGTTCCCGTCGCGTCCTTGTCCGCCGCCCGGGCCGTACCAGCCCAGGCCGACGCCACCATCACGCCAACCAACACCACCAGCGCATTACGAAACGTGAGCATAGCTCCTCCCAGAATAAGGGGTTAGATCCTGCCGCTGCGATAGGCCTTGGCATCCCGCGCGCCACGGCGCGGAACGCCGCGACGGACGGCGCAGCACCATGCCGCCCCGTCCGTCCACCACGTATCGTTGCAACCGAGTAGTTATTTCTTCCAAGGCAAGCGTTTTTCCCTTTGTTGACGAGATCCCTACACGATGGATGTCAATTCGCACGGCTCATCCCGTGCTTGTTTTCCCTTCCCCGTCAGGGACAATCACCCCCTGATAACGCCAGCGGACCAGCGTTTGCCCAGGTGCGCGCGCCGTTCGCACGGAGGTGAACCCAGATCATGCGCATCATCGCCCTCATGAACCAGAAAGGCGGCGTCGGCAAGACCACGACCACCGTCAACCTCGGCGCCGCGCTCGCTGAGGCCGGTAAACGCGTTCTCCTCATCGACCTCGACCCCCAGGCCCACCTCACGATCAACTACGGCGTCGAGCCCTCCGACGAGATCGTTTCCCTCTACAACGTCCTGACGGACGACCGCTCGATCCTCGAGGCTATCCACAAGGTCGATGACCGCATCGCCCTGGTTCCCTCGTCCATCGACCTCGCCGCCGCCGAGATCGAGCTGGTCAGCGTCCTGGGCCGCGAGCAGATCCTCAAGAAGCGCCTCGAGTCGGCGGACGTCGATTTCGATTACGTCCTGCTCGATTGCCCGCCGAGCCTGGGCCTGCTCACGCTCAACGCCCTGTCGGTCGCCAACGAGGTCATCATCCCCATGCAGCCGCACTTCCTGGCGCTCCAGGGCGTGGGCAAGCTGCTGGAAACCGTCCACCTGGTCAGCCGGCGGATGAACCCGGGCCTGAAGGTCGCCGGCATCGTCCTGACCATGTTCGACAGCCAGACGCGCCTCTCCAGCGACGTCGTGAACGACCTGAACGGCTTCATCGAGCAGGCCAAGGGCAGGCCGCTGCCCTGGAGCAACGCGCGGATCTTCCGGAGCAAGATCCGGCGGAACATCAAGCTCGCCGAGTCGCCCAGCTTCGGCCAGACGATCTTGAACTACGATTCGGCGAGCAACGGCGCCGCCGATTATCGCAGCCTGGCGAAGGAGATCCTTGGCATGGAAGGAACAGCGGTGGCGCCGGGGGTGGCGGTGGCGGTCGGAGCGATGCCCGCGACGACGCCAGCAACTGCTCCCTCTCCCGGTACTCCGGGAGAGGGCCGGGGTGAGGGTTCTTCTCCCGCCGCGCAATCCACGCAACCGGTTCCGGCACAAGCTCCCACTGCCGCCCCTCCGCCGCAACCCAAACCCAAGCCTGCCGCCAAACCCAAGGCCGCCGTCCTGGTCTCCCCGGAAGAGGCCGCCCGTCTCAAGGCCGCGCGCGTCCCGCAAGTGGTCAACACGCCCACCCAGCCGCAGGAGTCCAAGCAGAGCGCCTGAACCGGATCGCATGTCCAGCAACCCCCTCTACGCCCCCTGGCGGATGGATTACATCCGCTCGATCGACAAGAGCGACGGCGCCGCCTGTTTCATCTGCGACGCCGCCAACGCCGCCACGCCCGACCAGTGCAAGGCCCGTCTGGTCCTCTGGACCACCGAGCACTCCGTCGTGCTGATCAACCGCTACCCCTACACGAACGGCCACCTCCTGATCGCCCCGAAAGCGCATAAGGGTGAGCCGGCCGACCTCACCGCCGACGAGCAGGCCGACCTGACGCGCCAGACCATCCGCGCGATCCAACTCCTCAAGGACGCCATGAGCCCGCAAGGCTTTAACCTCGGCATCAACCTCGGCCGCGTCGCCGGCGCGGGCTTGCCCGGCCACATCCACCAGCACGTGGTCCCCCGCTGGAACGGCGACACCAACTTCATGACCGTCGTCGCCGACGTCCGCGTGGTGCCGCAGGCGATGTCGCAGCTTTACGATGAACTGATCCGAAAGATCCAATGACCAAGCATCAATTCTCAAACGAATTCCAATGACCGGAATTCAAATGACCCAAACGTCGCGCGGCGTTTGCTTGGACCTTGGTGCTTCCTCCGCCGCCTACTCATCTCAGCCGCACCCGCTATAATCCCGCCGCATATGGACGATTCGATCCGCAAGCAACTGGTCCCGGGCGCCCGCGTGACCGTCCTCCAGCAGTTCGCCCACCGCATCCCCGAAAAGGCCTGGAGCGACAAGGTCACCGGCACGGTCATCGAATACGTCCAGAAGCCGACCGGGAGCTGGTACGCCCACAGCAAGAACGAGAAGCTCTGGCTCGACCGCCTCAAGATCCGCCGCGACGACGGCGAGCTGATGATGTTGAACCTGGATGAGTACAGCCACATTGTGGTGGAAGCCGCGAAGCCAGACGGTAAGCCCTAAAACGAGGATGGAGGATAGAGGATGGAAGATGGATGAAGATCACGGCGCATGAATGGACGTTCGTCTTCCTCCATCCTCCATCTTCCATTCTCCATCTTCGCCTTCTGACCTCATGCCCACCCAGCCCGCCCCCGATTCCCGCGCCGCCCGCACCGGCAACCTCGACGCCGCGATCTTCGGCCTCATCGTCGCCGACCTGATCGCCACGCCGATGGACCTGCGCAACCCCCCGCCCCCCGGCGGCCTGGCGATCATCGACGCGGTCACGCTCACCACCGGCGGCAACGTCTGCAACACCGGCGTCGCCATGGCCAAGCTCGGCCAGCGCGTCGCCGCGGCAGGCATGGTCGGGAACGATGTCCTTGGATCCGCCGTCCGCGAACGCCTCGAGCGCGAGGGTGTGGACACCTCCGCGATCTTCGACTCTGACGACGCGCAGACCTCGGCCACGGTCGTCGCCGTCGAGCCCGGCGGCGAGCGCGTCTTCTATCACACGCCCGGCCCGACGCCGCTGATCGACAAGGAACTCTTCCGCAAGTGCATCCCCCTCTTCCGGTGGTGCTCGTTCGTGCAGGTGGGTTACTTCGGCCTGCTCCCCGGCATCACCGCCGACCTGCCCGAGCTTTTCGAAGAGCTCCGCGCGCTCGCCCCCCGCACGCGAATCGCCCTCGACACGGTTAATCCGCCGGCTGACCCGAAGCTTCTCTGGCCGATCCTGCCGCACCTGGACCTGTTCGCCCCGTCGCGCACCGAGGCCAAGGCCCTGACCGGCGAGACCGAGCCCTCGAAGATGGCCGGAGCGTTCCGCGAGCACATGAAGACGGGCCTCGTCGGCATCAAGCTCGACGTGGAGGGCTGCTACCTCGACGACGGCCGCCTGAGCATCCGCGTCCCGGCCGCGAAGATCAGTGTCGTGGACACGACCGGCGCCGGCGACACGTGGTTCGGCGCCCTGATGACGGCGTTGATGAAAGGCATGCCGCTGGAGCCGGCCGGCAAGTTCGCCAACCGCGCCGCCGCCGACTGCTGCACGGCCCTGGGCGCGTCGGCGGGGGTGCGGAGCTTCGAAGACACGCTGGCGAGGATGTGAGGCACGACCCATGCCGCCACCCATGATCGGCAACTGGTCCGTCGAAGTGCACGCCGTCCGCCCCTTCACGATC
>DATBFY010000380.1:0-3666 GCA_036558265.1 Tepidisphaeraceae bacterium
GTCCCCGGAGCGCACCCGCCGCCCGCATCCGTCGTCGGGCCATTGGTTGGCCCTCGGGGCTTTGAAGTCGAACGAGTCAACTTGAGCAGGTGGGCGCCGCACGTGGCAGCTTCGCGCACGCTGGCGCCCCAGGGAGACGCATCGCCATGAAGAGGCCAGGAAACACCACCGCTCGCGGCAGGGTTGGGGTCGGTCGTCCGTCGGTCGCGCCGCTGGCGCCGATCCTCGCCGGCGTGCTCGCGCTGGCGGCGGGGATGTTCGCCGTCGGTTGCAAAGGGGGCAGCTCCGACGGCGGCACGGGGGGATCGGGCGTCGGGGCAGCGGCGGGGTCGAGCACCAGGCCGACGACCGCTGATGCCACACGACTCAAGTCCGGTCCGGCGCCGTTGAACTACATGGTCGGTCCGGGCGGCAACCTCCGCGTGGTGGACGCGACTACCGGAAAGACGATCCTGACGACGACGGCCAACCCGCAGTCGGCGATCAGCATCGACCAGGCCAAGGGCATCTCGATCAACGGCACGGTGGTCATGCACGGCCCGCTTCCGGCGGGGCATCAGTATGAGCTGTGGCTGGACAAGCCCAAACAGTAAAGTCCGACATTTACCGGCAAACAAACCCGTGGGGCGGCCGTCTCGGCAACGATCCCCCATGGCGCTGTCGCGCTAGAATTACGTAGTAAGTAAAGGATCCAGACCAAGGAAGGACGGTCGCTCGCGATGAAGATTACCCGCAGGTTCACCAAGGCAGGGCAGGACCCGTTCGCGTCGGTCGAGTACGAGAACCGCACCAGCCGCATCACCAATCCGGACGGCAGCGTCGTCTTCGAGATGAACGATGCGCAGATCCCGCGGCAGTGGTCTCAGCTCGCGACCGACATCATGGTCAGCAAGTACTTCCGCAAGGCGGGCGTGCCGCAGACCGATGACAACGGCCAGCCCCTGCGGGACGCCAATGGCAACATCGTGACGGGGCCCGAGCGAAGCGCCAAGCAGGTCATCCATCGCCTTGCCGGGTGCTGGCGGTATTGGGGGGAAAAGTATGGCTACTTCGACACCGCCGCGGACGCCCAGGCGTTTTACGACGAGCTGGCGTACATGATGCTGCACCAGATGTGCGCGCCCAACAGCCCGCAGTGGTTCAACACCGGGCTGAACTTTGCTTACGGGATCACCGGGCCGAGCCAGGGCCACCTCTATTGCGACCCGCGCACGGGCGAGCTGCTCAAGAGCAAGGACGCCTACAGCCACCCGCAGCCGCATGCGTGTTTCATCCAGTCCGTCAGCGACGACCTGGTGAACGAAGGGGGCATCATGGACCTGTGGGTTCGCGAGGCGCGCCTCTTCAAGTACGGCTCCGGCACCGGCTCCAACTTCTCCAAGCTGCGGGGTGAGAACGAGAAGCTCTCGGGCGGCGGCAAGTCGTCGGGCCTCATGTCGTTCCTCAAGATCGGCGACCGGGCCGCGGGCGCGATCAAGTCGGGCGGCACCACCCGACGCGCCGCCAAGATGGTCTGCCTCGACCTCGACCATCCCGACGTCGAGCAGTTCATCAACTGGAAGGTGCGCGAAGAGCTCAAGGTCGCCTGCCTCGCCGAGGGCATCAAGCGCCTCCCCAAGGATCAGCAGGAGACCGCCAAGCGCCTGGGCCTCAAGCTCGATTACGACTTCAACGGCGAGGGCTATTACACCGTCAGCGGCCAGAACTCGAATAACTCGGTTCGCATCCCCAACCGCTTCTTCAAGGCGGTGGAAGAGGACGGCGACTGGCGCCTGACCTTCCGCACCAACGGCAAGGTCGCCAAGACCGTCAAGGCGCGGGACCTCTGGGGGCAGATCGCCTTCGCGGCGTGGCGCTGCGCCGACCCGGGCGTCCAGTACGACGACACGATCAACCAGTGGCACACCTGCCCCAAGTCCGGCCGGATCAACGCGAGCAACCCCTGCGTGACCGGCGACACGCGTGTGCTCACGCCCGGCGGCATCTGGCGGCGCATCGACCAGATGATCCACCTCCCCGCGCGGCTCGTGACCAACCTTGCCACTCAGGCGATCCATACCACCGAGGGCGCCTTCCCCACCGGCACGCGCGAGGTTTACGAGCTGCGGACGGCAGGGGGGTACAAGGTCACGCTGACCGCCGATCACAAGGTTTACACCCGCACGCGCGGCTGGGTCGAGGCCAAGGACCTGACGACCACCGACGAGATCAAGCTCCCCGCCAGGGCCGCCGCCGTCCACGAGATCGGCGAGCCGCAGGATCCCAGGCTCTTCCAGCTCCTGGGGCTGTTCGTCTCGGCCGCGAACGGCGAGCTTGGCGCCGTTCGTCTGGATAAGACGCTCAACCGCGACGCCGACCTGATCGACATGTTCGCGCAGTACGCGCACGACAACTGGGGCGCCGGGCTCTACAACGATGATTACGTCAACGCCTCGATGACCGAGGACGGGGGCGACGGCCAACCGGAGCTGGCGTCCGGCAACTCGCAAACGGCGACGCAGACGCTCACCAACCGCCGCCTCCTCTCGCGCCTGAGCGCCTTCGTCCGCACCGAGAACGGCCATCGCCGCCTGGGCGACGAGGCCTTTACGGCCGGCCTGGCGGCGCAGCGGCACCTGCTGCGCGGCCTGTTTACCGCCGACGCGGTTATCCGCAACAACTCGCTCGAGCTGCACAGCCCCAGCCGCGATTTGCTCGAGGACGTTCAGCTCCTCCTGCTGGGCTTCGGCATCAAGGCATCGATCTTCAATCTGACGCTAAGCGGAGACTCGCCCGAGCGCCGGGCCTTAACGGCCGGCGACGCGGCAACTCCTGGTCACGATGGCGGAGCCGTCGTCCCCGCCGCCCCTCGAACCGCAGACATTTTGCGCCACGGCCTGCGCGTCGACTCGGGCAGTCTCCGCTCTTTTGGAAAACACATCGGCCTCTTGCCCGGCCGAAAGCTCGAACAGCTCGCCACGGTCGTCAGCTACGCGATCGCCCGGCACAACGGCGATGACGGCGGCCCCTCCGCCGCCAACTGGGACCGCGTCGCCTCCTTCACGCCCCGCGGCCGCCAGCAGGTCTTCGACCTGACCGAGCCGGTCACCAGCTCGTTCATCGCCAACGGCATCACGGTACACAACTGCTCGGAGTACATGTTCCTCGACGACACGGCCTGCAACCTGGCGTCGCTGAACGTCCTGACCTTCTTCGACCCCGAGACCGGCCGCTTCGACGTCGAGGCCTACAAGCACGGCATCCGCCTCTGGACGATCGTGCTCGAGATCTCGGTGCTGATGGCCAGCTTCCCCAGCGAGGCGATCGCCCGCCTGTCGTACAAGTTCCGCACCCTGGGCCTGGGTTACGCCAACCTGGGCGCGATGCTGATGCAGGCGGGCATCTCCTATGACAGCGACAAGGGCCGCGCGATCTGCGCCGCCCTCACCGCGATCCTGACCGGCGAGTCCTACGCCGCCAGCGCCGACATGGCCGCCGAGCACGGCGCGTTCCCCGGCTACGCCGAGAACAAGGACGACATGCTCCGCGTGATCCGCAACCATCGCCGCGCGGCGTATAACGCCGACGGCGGGCTGACCGCTTCGGCGGCGAGCAGCATCGGCAGTTACGAAGGCCTCGACATCCACCCCGTCGGCATCGACGCCACCCAGTTCTCCCCGCACGACC
>DATBFY010000381.1:0-4982 GCA_036558265.1 Tepidisphaeraceae bacterium
CTCGCGTAGTTGATCATCGAGTGCGTCGGCACGTAGCACTTGACGTCCCGGCCGTGCTGCTTGTTGTACGCCTTGACGAAGTCGAACACCTCGGCCAGCGTCTGCTTGTACAGGTGGTACTTCAGCTTGCTGGCGCGGTACTGGGCGTCCGGCGACGAGTCCGGCTCGACCCACGGCTCGCCGTAGAACTTCTGCCACTGTCGCTTGAACGACCCTTCCCAACCGGCCCGGACCCAGAATTCCGGCTCCTCCAGGTGCACGGCCTCCGCCCCGGCGTCGAGCGCCCGCTTCACGCCCTCGCACAGGTATCGGCCGTAGTCTTCGCCGGGCGCGATGTAGTAGACATCCCCGCCGTGGCCGATGACCTGGCCGTTCTTCATCCGCTGGGCCTCGTCCTCGCGGTGCTTCCCATCCCAACGGCCGAAGTAGTAATCCTGGTACTGGCCCCAGGCGACGCCGGTCATGACGTGGACCGTGTAACCCTGTTCACGCCACGTCTTGATGCGATCGGGCATCGACGGGTCGATGCCGTAGACCATCGCGACGTCGGCGTTCAAGCGGACGCGCGGCTCGTAGGGCCGGTTGTCCTGAAATGACAGCCGCTCCTCCGTCTGCGGCCGGTCCGCGACTCCCGCCGCGCACTGCCACGCGCCCGCCCCGAGCGCCAACGCCAACGCAACCTTCGTCCACCAGCTTTTCACGCGTGCCACCTCCGACTTCCACATGTCGTGGATTCTATGCAATTCAGGCGGCAACTACAGCCATGCCGCCGTCGCAGATGGAATTGGATTGGCGTAGCTACGGTGCTTCGCACATGTGCCGGGGTTTCATCATGCTGCGCGTGCACGGCGAAGCACGTCGTCCGGAGCATCGTTGAGCCGCACGGCGGCCGCTTGCACGAAATTCGCATAGCCGTGAGGCGCAAGGGGGCATGAAGACGCTCAAGAGGGCATGCCGGACTCGCGGGCCCGGCAGGCTTAGTTGCGACACAAGAATCCGAGCCTGACCGAGCACACCTAGATGGAGGATTCGAAGCTCCTCGAAGGGCTCGCCGCCGAACTCTCACAGGTGCCCGCGATCCCGTGCGCCGACCTCGTGGCGTGCGCAGCCGCCGAGGAGGCCGCGACTTGCACGCCGATCGCGGCGCAGGACGGCGCAGAATGGGCGCAGGAAGCCGGCGGCGTAAAGGGGCACGACGAGGCACGGCAGGTCACCGTGACGGACGTGGGTCCGTCGGCGGAGATGGAGATGTTGGTCGACCCGCAAGTCACGCCTTTGTCGCGGGATGGCACCAACGGACAAGGCCCGGCACCTTGCGGCACCGGGCCATCTCGAAAGCGGGTGAAGGGGGTCGAACCCTCGACATTCACGTTGGCAACGTGACGCTCTACCACTGAGCTACACCCGCACGGGCGTCACTTTCGAACGCCGAATGTTATACACCGAAGGATGGGGGTTTCAAGGGGTTGAGGGGTCGATCGAGATGCCCTTTTCCGGGCTCGGGCGGGACCGCCTGAGCGCCGCTTGATTCGCCTCGGGGGCGTCTTTACATTCTCCGCCACTCGATTATGGCACAGCCTGTCGCAGAGCCATCGCGGTCGGTCGGCGTTGCCCTCCTGGGGTGCGGGGTGGTCGGCAGCGGGGTGGCCCGGATCTTGTCCGAACAGCGGGACCTGATCGGCCGGCGGACGGGCATCGTTTTCGACATCCGGCACGTCGTGGTCCGCGATCCGGCCAAGGCGCGAGGGCTGGAACGCGTTCCGGTGACGACCGATGCCGGCGCGGCGATCGATGATCCGACGGTGCAGATCGTGGTCGAACTCATCGGCGGGACCGGCTTGGCAGGGGAACTCGTGCGGCGCGCGCTGGCGCACGGCAAGCCGGTGGTGACGGCCAACAAGTCGCTGCTGGCGGCGCAGGGGCGAGAGTTGTTTGCGCTGGCGAAGCAGCACGGGACGGCCATCTCGTTCGAGGCGTCCTGCGGCGGGGGGATCCCGATCATCCAGGCGCTTTCGCACGGGCTGATCGCCAACGAGATCTCGGCCCTGGTGGGCATCGTCAACGGGACCTGCAACGTGATCCTCACGAAGATGACCCACGAGGGGTGGACATATACCCAGGCTCTGGCCGAGGCGCAGCGGCTCGGGTACGCCGAGGCGGATCCGACGATGGACGTCTCCGGCCGGGACACGGCACAGAAGCTGGCGATCCTGGCGAGCCTGGCGTTCGGGGCCAACGTGGCGGAGCGAGATATCCACGTCGAGGGGATCGACCGGCTGGATCCGCTGGACATCCGCTTCGCGCGCGAATTGGGCTACGTGATCAAGCTGCTGGCGATCGCCGAGCGGTCCGTCGGATCGGGGCCGCAAGGGGCGCTGAGCCTGCGGGTGCATCCGACGCTGGTGCATCGGCAGGACGTGCTGGCGGACGTGTCAGGTTCGTTCAACGCGATCAGCATCTACGGACATGCGCTGGGGCATTGCCTGTTTTACGGGCGCGGGGCGGGGCAGATGCCGACGGCGTCGGCCGTCGTGTCGGACATCATCCAGACGGCGCTGGGGACGGCGGCGACCGCGTTCGGGCAGTTACGGATCTTCTCCGACGCGACCCAGCCGGCAAAACTTCTCCCCTTCGAAGAACTCCAATCGCGCTATTACCTGCGGGTCCTGGTGAAGGATCAGCCGGGGGTGATGGCGCAGATCGCCGCGATCCTGGGCAAGTACCAGGTCTCGATCTCGGCAATCCTGCAGCACGAGTCGGCGGAGGATAACACGGTGCCGATCGTCATCACCACGCACCTGGCGCGCGAGGGGGCGCTGCAGCGCGCGATCGCGGAGATCAACGGCCTGCCGGTCATCCAGCCGCCCGCGGCGTGCCTGCGGATCATCGACCAGCCTCAGGAGTCGGCGGCGATCCGGTAGGTTGTCGCGGAAAGGTCGTCGCGGTGCCCGCCTCCACTGTTTTCGCGATCAGGGCGCATCGAGTATCCTCCGACGCGCCATGAAGTATGCGATCATCATCCCGGACGGGGCGGCGGACGAGCCGTTGAACGAGCTGGGCGGCAAGACGCCGCTGGAGGCGGCGCAGACTCCCAACATGGACGCCATCGCTCGCGCCGGTCGCCTGGGGACGGTGCGGACGATCCCCGAGGGCTTCGAATCGGGCTCGGACGTGGCGACGATGTGTCTGCTCGGATACGACCCGAAGGCTTACCACACCGGCCGCGCGCCGCTGGAAGCTGCGGCGCAGCGCATCCCGCTTTCGCCCACCGATTGGGTGTTCCGCTGCAATCTCGTGACAGTGGTCGACGGGGTGATGAAGGATCACTCGGCGGGCGGGATCTCGAATGCCGAAGCGCAGCGGTTGATCGGTGATCTGTCGCGGCACCTGAACCTGGCGGGGTTCGAGTTCCACACGGGCGTGTCGTATCGGAACCTGCTGGTCTACCGCGGGCACGAGGAGTTCGACGTCACGACCAAGCCACCGCACGAGATCCCCGAGGAGGCCGTGAGCAAGTGGCTGCCCAGGGGAAAGGGGAGCGAGATCCTTCGGCAGATCATGGATCGGTCGCGCGCGTTCTTCGCCGATCACGAGGTCAACGCGGTGCGCGTCGGGACGGGGCACAATCCGGCGAGCCAGGTGTGGCTCTGGGGACAAGGCCACGCGCCGAACATGCCCACCTTCAACGATCGCTTCGGCGTCCCCTCGGGGTGCATGATCACGGGCGTGGACCTCTTGCGCGGGCTGGCCGTGCTCCTGGGATGGGAGGTGCGCGAGGTCGAGGGCATGACCAGCTTTCACGACACCAACTACGTCGGCCAGGGCCAGGCAACCGCCGCCGCGCTCGACCGATATGACCTGGTCTTCAGCCACATCGAGGCCCCCGACGAGGCCAGTCACCAGGCCGACTACAAGACCAAGGTCGCCAGCATCGAAGCGATCGACAAACACGTCGTGGGCCCCGTGATGGACAAACTCAAGACCTTCCCCGAGTGGCGCGTGCTGGTCATGCCCGACCACCCCACCAACATCGCCACCCGCAAGCACGGCTATGCCCCGACCCTGTTCGCCATGGCCGGCACGCGCGTCAACAACTCGGTCCCCCGGCCATATACGGAGGCGGCGGCGCGGGCGTCGGACCTGCACATCGAGCACGGGCATGAGTTGATGGAGTTCTTCCTGCGCGGGGGGAACCGATAGCGCGATCTGAATCACAGTGTGAAAAAATACGAGGATGGAGGATAGAGGATGGAAGATGGACCAGGCCCCGCCATCCTCCATCTTCCATCATCCATCCTCGTCTTCTTCGCGTCCCCCTTCGCGCCTTCGCGGCAAATTCGACCGCGCGGCCTCCGTATTGCCCCTCCATCCCCATCCCCTATAATCCGCCCTCCTCAAAGGAAGTGGAGCGAGTGCGAACGCCATGGGCCTGATCGTGCAGAAATTCGGCGGGACGTCGGTCGCCGACGCCCAGCGCATCCACCGCGCCGCCCGCCGCGCCATCGACGCCAAGCACCGCGGCAACCAGGTCGTCGTCGTCGTCTCCGCCATGGGCGATACCACCGACGACCTGATCGACCTGGCCAAGCAGGTCTGCACTTATGAAGGCAAGGAAACCTCGCCCCCCAAGCGCGAGATGGACCAGTTGCTCGTGACTGGCGAGCAGGTCACCATCGCGCTGATGGCCATGGCCATCCACGCCCAGGGACACGAGGCGATCAGCTTCACCGGCGGGCAGATCGGCCTGGTGACCGACACCGCGTTCAGCAAGGCCCGCATACAATCGATCAACAAGCAGCGGATTTTCGAGCAGTTGGAAAAGGGGAAGATCGTCATCGTCGCGGGCTTCCAGGGGGTGACGGAGACCGGCGATTACACGACCCTCGGCCGGGGCGGGAGCAACGCGACGCTGGTGGCGGTCGGGGCGGTGCTCGAGGCCGACGTGTGCGAGAATTTCACCGACGTGGACGGCATCTTCACCG
>DATBFY010000382.1:0-6483 GCA_036558265.1 Tepidisphaeraceae bacterium
AAAGGCCCTTCCCCAATGCCCCCGCGCCCGACCACAATGCGTCCCATGAGATCGCAGCCGGTCACCCGCGAGCGGTTCGACGCCGTCCTCTTTGACCTTGATGGCGTCCTCACCTCCACCGCTGCGGTCCATGCCGACTGCTGGAAGCAAATGTTTGATGAATACCTGCGCCGGCGCTCGCCGGCCGGCGCAAATGATCCGCAACTGCGGCCGTTCGACATCGATTCCGATTACAAGAAGTACGTGGACGGCAAGCCTCGGTACGACGGCGTGCGCAGCTTCCTGGAATCGCGCGGGATTCACCTGCCCTGGGGCGAGGCATCCGAACCCCCCAATGACGCCACCATCTGCGGCCTGGGCAATCGCAAGGATGCGATGGTCAAAGAGGCGATCGAACAGGGCCGGGTCGAGTCTTACGAGGGATCCGTCCGCTGGGTCCGACAGCTCCGCGAGCAAGGATTCAAGACCGCGGTGGTCTCGTCGAGCCGCAACTGCGCCCGGGTACTGCGGGCGGCGAAGATCGACCACCTCTTCGACGCCCGCGTGGATGGCGAAACGCTGCTCGAACTGGGCCTGCCGGGCAAGCCCGCGCCCGATTCGTTCCTCCGGGCGGCAGCGATGCTCGGCGTCGATCCGGGCCGCACCGTCGTCGTCGAGGACGCGATCTCCGGCGTCCAGGCCGCCCGGGCCGGGGAGTTCGGGCTGATCATCGGCGTCGATCGCGAAGGCCACGCCGACGCCCTCCGCCAAGCAGGCGCGAATCTCATCGTCCACGACCTGGCTGACCTGACAACTCACAACTAACAACTTCGAATGATCCGCCACGACCCCGTCCTTCCCCCCGAGCACATCTACCCCGTCGACGACTGGCGATGGGTCGAGCGCCGCTTCACGCCCGAGTTCATGGCCCAGTCCGAGACCACGTTCTCCACCGGCAACGGCTACGTCGGCGTGCGCGGCGGGTTTCAGGAGGGTCGGCCGACGTTCCTCCACGGCACGTTCATCAACGGCTTCTACGAGACCTGGCCCATCCCCTACGGCGAGAAGGCGTACGGCTTTGCCAAGACCGGGCAGACGATGGTCAACGTTCCCGACGGCAAGATCATCCGCCTGTACGTGGACGACGAGCCCTTCACGGTCGATCAGGCGACGATGAGCCACTACGAGCGGGCCCTGGACATGCGGGCCGGCACGCACGAGCGTGAGATCGTGTGGGAGACGGCGTCGGGCAAGGAGGTGCGCATCCGCGCGACGCGCCTGGTCTCGGTCGCCGAGCGGCACGTGACGGCGATCTGTTACGAGGTGACGGTGCTGAACGCGGCCGCGCCGGTGGTGGTCGTCAGCGAGATGGTCAATCACGCGGCGATCGTGGACACGACGCGTGCCGAAGCCGCCGGCGGAGTCGGCGTCGCCGCTCCGGTCGAGGACGACCCGCGCCTCGCCAAGGCGTTCAAGGACCAGGTGCTGGTCGCCGAGCGGTTGACCTGCGAGGGGCTGCGCGTCGTGATGGGGTACGCCACGCGCAGCAGCAACCTGCGCCTGGGGTGCGGGATGGATCACGCGGTGGTGACCGACTGCACGCACACGGCGAGCACATCCTGCGCCGACCATCGCGGCGGGCAGGTGGTCTTCAACATCGACGCCCGGCCGGGCAAGCCCTTTCGCCTCTTCAAGTTCCTGACCTATCACCATTCGCCCAGCGAGACGCCGGCCGAGCTGCGCGCCCGCGCCGGCCGCACGCTCGACCGCGCCCTGCGGCACGGGTTCGACCGGATCCTGGAGGACCAGCGGCGGCTCGTCGCCGACTTCTGGCAGCGCAGCGACATCGAGGTCGCCGCCCCCGGCGTGCCGCCTCGGGTCCAGCAGTGCCTGCGCTGGAACCTCTTCCAGCTCTTCCAGGCGACCGCGCGCGTGGAGAACGCGGGCGTCCCCGCCAAGGGCCTGACCGGACAGGCGTACGAGGGCCACTACTTCTGGGACATGGAAATCTACGTGATGCCGTTCCTGATCTACACCAATCCGAGGACGGCGCGGAACCTGCTGGTCTTCCGGCACGGGATGCTCGACCAGGCGCGGCAGCGGGCGCGCGAGCTGAACCAGCGCGGCGCGTTGTTTCCCTGGCGGACGATCAGCGGCGAGGAAGCCAGCGCCTACTACGCCGCCGGCACGGCCCAGTACCACATCAATGCCGCGATCGCCTACGCCGTGAAGAAATACGTGGACGTGACGGGCGACGCCGAGTTCCTGCACGAGTTCGGGGCCGAGATGCTCGTGGAGACGGCACGGCTCTGGTATGACCTGGGGTTCTTCTCCGACCGGCAGGGGGGCAAATTCTGCATCCACGGCGTGACCGGCCCGGACGAGTACACGACGGTGGTCAACAACAACGCCTACACGAACCTGATGGCCCGGGAGAACCTCTGGTACGCTGCCGCCGCGGTCGAGCTGATCCGCAGGGAACACCCCGACGAGTACGCCGCCCTCGCCCACCGCACGCGCCTGGATCCCGGCGAGGCCGCCGAGTGGAAGCGGGCCGCCGACCAGATGTTCGTCCCCTACGACGAGCGGACCAAGATCAACCCGCAGGACGACAGCTTCCTGGACCGCGAGGTCTGGGACATCCGGAACACGCCCAAGGAGAAGTTCCCGCTGCTGCTGCACTACCACCCGCTGGTCATCTACCGCCACCAGGTGATCAAGCAGGCGGACATGGTGCTGGCGATGTTCCTCCTGGGGCACGAGTTCACGCTCGAGCAGAAGAAGCGGAACTTCGACTACTACGACCCGCTGACGACCGGCGACTCGTCACTGTCGGCGTGCATCCAGGCGATCGTGGCGGCGGAGATCGGCTACGACGAGGTGGCGCTCAAGTACCTGCGCTACGCCGTGCTCATGGACCTGGCGGACATCGGCGGAAACGTGCGCGACGGCGTGCACATCGCAAGCATCGGCGGGACGTGGATGGCGATGGTTTACGGCCTGGCGGGGTTGCGCGATTACGCGGGACGGCTGGCCTTTCATCCCCGCAAGTTCGTCCAGAAGCTCAAGTTCCCGCTGACGGTTCACGGGCAGCGGCTTGAGGTGGACATCGACCACGGCTCGGCGACGTACGTGCTTCGAGAGGGGTCGGGGTTGGTGATCCGGCATTTCGATGAGGAATTGCGGCTGGCGGAGGGGAGGGGGGTGACGAGGGGTTACTCAGGCTGAACAAAAACAGATGTTTGGAGGGGAAGGGGAAACTTCGAAGTCGTTTTGCGTAAAGCGGTTGCGGTGAATCCAGGAGCGCGCAGGGTACGGAAAAACCGACCCCAAACCGACCCCGTGACGACTGTTTTTGTCCCCCGGGTGTCCCCGCGGTGTCCCTGGGATGTCCCCGCCTGGGGGCTCCTGCCGCCCCTAACACCAATGGGGCTGTTGATTGGCTGCATCTAATACGCGTTCCATTTGGATCGCGAGCCGCTGGCACTCAATGACCACGGGCAAACGAGTTTGCCCATGCCACGCGGAGCGGCGCATGAATCTTCTACGATCGGTATAATACCCGCGGCTTGCGCGCTTGCGTCACGGGCTCTATCTGTCGCCGCTACTCGGCTATTGGTATTCGGTTGTCAATGAGCGCGTCTACTTCAAGGCGCGGGATTGCGCGCCGGTGACGCGCCGAGCGCCATCAAGCTTGCCGGAGGCGGGGGTTTGCTGGGCTTTTCGCGTGAAAACTTTTTTGGTTTTTGAGTGGAGGGAGTTGCGCCGCGCGCGTCACGGGCGCGCACCAAAATTGCGGGATCTTGGCGTGCGACCGAGATCGAGTGCGTCGGCGACGTGGTAACTCCGCGGCCAGAGCGCGAGCGTCGCGAGACACAGGAGAAGCGATGCGATCGTCGCGAGGCACAGGAGAAGCGATGCGGCGGAGCGCACCCGCGAACTTCCCACCGTCGCGATCCAGAAGGTGGTTCCCACGGTTGGCCCGCAGCCCAAGCTGCCGATCAGACCACCCCGGCCATTCCCGTCTCGATCCGGCTGGTGATGAACTCCCTCGGGTCGGTGACGCGGCCGGTCAGGGCGCTGGCGGCGACGGTCGGCGGGCTGGTGAGGTAGACGGCGGCCTTCTTGCTGCCCATGCGGCCGGGGAAGTTGCGGTTGTGGCGAGTCGCGCCGCAAACGTATGGCGGGACCGCGCCTCACAACCCGTAGAACTAAGCCTGGAACCATTGATTCGGGAGGAATTGCACGGAACTCAAGTCGGCTGGCCCGCAAGCCTCTCACGAAGTTTGCTGATCAAGCTCACCATTTGATCAACTCCATTCTTGAGGTCACTCGACGACTTGAAGCCATGCGCGATCTGATTTCGCACTGCCGAGACGGAGAGCAGCGCAGCTTCCTCGCCCGCTGATAGGATGCCATGACTTTTCAGAAGTCTCACTAGGCGGGTTGGCGGCTCTCGCCCCGGGTCTTCGCCTACCCGGGCAATTGCAAGGCGCATGAGGGCCTCTGCAACACTCCACGAGAACAGCAATGCCGCCTCGGCGTGTCCACGCGCCTCAAGCTCTTTGATTTCATTCAAGCGGCGTTCGATTTCGCCTTCGTCAAATAATGGGTTGGTTGGCGACTCGTTTAGTGGTTCTTCCGGACCACCGAACTCGATGTCTGGCTGATTGGAAGCCATCCAGTGCGCGATCAAGTCTCGCGGAGTGGCGGGGAACCGTTCGGCTTTCACTACGACGTTAGCGCCCAATTCGCCGCCAGTCATCGGAAAGATTTTGATGAGACCGATCCGCCCCATTCCTGTTTCGGGCTGCAGGGCATCCCGAAGCGGTCCCTCCAGTTCCGGTGACAGGCTATCTGAAAAAACCGCGATCCATTTGTATGTGCCGGCGATTTCGGCGCTCATCATCTTCGCATAGTCAACCGCGGTGGATGCGTAGCGCTTCACTTCGACAACGTGAACATCGCCAGATCCTGCCCGGTCAACCGCCAGAATGTCCACTCGTCGATTTGAATCAGGCCACTCAGGATCGAAGTAGATCTTCGGCACCGTTAGCTGCCGCAGGAGGCAGCGAGAAACGGCATCAAGCGCACGCTGTTCTAAAAGTTCAGCTTGGGTCATGTTTGATCCCCTGTCGCCAACTCCGGAAAGGCGCGGTACACCCAGGTGGCGAACCGATCCACCTGGTCTCTTGCTGATTGTATATCTGTCATCGTTATCCGGCGATCCCCATACGCAAAATGGTCCTTCGAGGCGATGAGGCGGGATAACTGACTCAGGCCGGACGGATCGCGTTTGAGTTCACCGCAAACAATCCGGAGTTTGCCGATGACTTCCTTGTGATCCTGCGCCGTGCTGCGCTCCCCCGTTTTCAACACCAAAATTGCGTCCGCGAACGCAATTGCGGCATGGACGGCGAGCAGCGGCGCGGAAGCGATGTAGTCTTTCAAGTCATCGCCGAGATAGCTTTCATCGCTTACCAATCGCATGGTGCGCAGGAAACATTCCGCCCGATTGCGGTAATGCTGCGCTTTGACCTCATCACCGAACGCCACGGAAGAGCCCTTTTGTTTATATTACCCCCGCCATTCCCGTCTCGATCCGGCTGGTGATGAACTCCCTCGGGTCGGTGACGCGGCCGGTCAGGGCGCTGGCGGCGACCGTCAGTGGGCTGGCGAGGTAGACGGCGGCCTTCTTGCTGCCCATGCGGCCGGGGAAGTTGCGGTTGGTCGTGCTGATGCAGGTCTCGGTGGACTGCAGGCGCCCGAACGTGTCCTCCGGCCCGCCCAGGCAGGCGCTGCAGCCGCTGGGGCCGACCAGGCAGCCGGCGTCGAGCAGGATGTCCTCGATGCTCTTCTCGTTTCCCTCGCGCGGGGCGCCGCGGAGGTTGAGGCGCTTCATGTCCGCGTGCACCTCGGTGCTGCCCGGCACGACAAACGTCTTCACCTTCACCGTGTTCCCCTTGAGGATGTTGGCCGCGAAGATCATGTCGGTGATCTTCCCGCCGGTACACGAGCCGATGTAGGCCCGGTCGACCCTGACGTCGCGGCAGTTGTGGGCGGTGTCCTTGTTGTCCGGGCTGTGGGGCTTGGCGACCATCGGCTCCATCGTGGTCAGGTCCCAGGACTTCTCGAAGAGGTAGTCGTATCCGGGATCGTCGGTGAAGACCTCCCAGGTCGGGATGTTCGAGCGGGCGCGGACGTACTGCAGCGTCTTCTCGTCCACGTCGCACACGCCGTTCTTGCCGCCCGCCTCGATGGCCATATTCGTCAGCGTCATGCGGTCTTCGAGGGTGAGGGAGGAGATGCCGTCACCGGCGAAGTACATCGAGCGGTAGGTCGCCCCGTCGACGCCGATCTCGCCGATCACGGCCAGGATGAGGTCCTTGGCGGTGAGGTAGGGGGGGATCTCGCCGCGGAAGGTGAACTTCATCGTCGGCGGGACCTTGAGCCAGAGCTTGCCCGTGCCCAGGACGAAACCGGCGTCGGTGTTGCCGATGCCGG
>DATBFY010000383.1:0-10721 GCA_036558265.1 Tepidisphaeraceae bacterium
GGTCGCCGGGCGGTTCAACTTCGGCATGCTCTTCTCGCACCTGCGGACGCCCGAGCAATACCGCGCGTACGTCGCCGCCTATCGCCAGGCCGGCGGCCGCAACCGCATCGCGATCAACCGTCCGGTCTTCGTCGGCCCCACTGACGCCGCCGCCTTCGAAGCCGCGGAACCGGCGCTGCGAACCCTGTGGCGGCGGTTCCGCGCCGAGGGCAAGATCCCCTCCGACACGCCCGAACCCCGCTCGCCCGCAGACCTGTGCGGGCATCCGATTAACTTCATCGTCGGCGGACCTGAGACCGTGGCGGGACGATTGCGGAAGCTGTACGAACAGGTCCCCTTCGACGTGGCCAACGTCGAGGTGCGATGGGCGGGCCTCTCGCACGACCAGGTCCGACAAAGCCTGCAACGATTAATGGATGACGTCGTGCCCCGTCTTGGGCTCAACTCCCACGCCCGATAAGCCGAAGAACAGACGTGGCATCCCCTTCCCTCGCATTGCTGGATACCTTTGCCGTCACAAGGTACGGTGATACCGCCGTGACTCAGACCGACGTACAACCCCCGCCGGGCATGCGCGACCCCAAAACTGATGCGGAGACCGCCCCCGAGGTCTCCGTCGTTATGCCCTGCCTCAACGAGGCCGACACCCTCGAAACCTGCATCAAAAAGGCGATGTCCGCCTTCGCCTCCGCCGGCATCCGCGGCGAGGTGATCGTCGCCGATAATGGCAGCACCGACGGCTCGCAGGAGATCGCCACACGCAACGGCGCACGCGTCGTCCCCGTGCGCTTCCGCGGTTACGGCAACGCGCTGATGGGCGGGATCGCGGCGGCCCGGGGTCGCTGCGTCGTCATGGGCGACGCTGATGACTCGTATGACTTTGGCGAAATCCCGCGCATCGTCGCCAAGCTCCGCGAAGGCTACGCGCTGGTACAGGGCTGCCGACTCGAATCGGGCGGCGGCACCGTGCTGCCCGGCGCCATGCCGTTCCTCCACCGCTGGCTGGGCAACCCGATGTTCTCGCGCCTGGCGAGATGGTGGTTTCGGGCGCCGATCCACGACATCTATTGTGGCCTGCGCGGCTTCACCCGCGAGCTCTACGACCGACTCGACCAGCGCTGCACCGGCATGGAGTTCGCCACCGAGATGATCATCAAGGCCAGCCTCTACGGCGAGCGCATCGCCGAGGTGCCGATCACCCTCCACCCCGACGGGCGCAAGGCGCACAAGCCGCACCTCAAGACGTTCCGCGACGGCTGGCGGACGCTGCGGTTCTTCCTGCTCTACAGCCCGCGGTGGCTCTTCCTGGTGCCCGGCCTCCTGATGATCCTCGCCGGCGTGATCGGCTACGGCGTCGCGATGCCCGGGCTGCACCTGGGGCGCGTGAAGTTCGACGCCCACACGCTGCTCTTCGCCAGCGTGGCGATCCTGTGCGGGTACCAGTCGGTCGTGTTCGCGATTTTCACCAAGATGTTCGCGATCTCGGAGAAGCTCATGCCCGAGACGCCGAACATGCGGCGGGTGTTCAAGATCTTCACGCTCGAGCGCGGCCTGGCGGCCGGCGCGGTCACGCTCGCGATCGGCCTGGGCCTGTTGATCACCGCGGTGCTGACCTGGTGGGACGCGAAGTTCGGCAACCTCGATTATGCCAAGACGATGCGTGTCGTCGTGCCGGGCGCGACGCTGACGGCGATCGGCTTCCAGACGGTGCTGTCGAGCTTCTTCATGAGCGTGCTGGGGCTTCGCAGGCGATGACGCGCACGCTTGCCCCAACCTCGCGCCCGACGTGGCCGCGCGCCGCGCTCATGGTCCTGCTGTTGGTGGGCGGCGCCGTGCTGGCGCGGGTGGTCGGCGGGCGACTCTTCTTCGACCCCGTGCACGCGCTGATCCTCCGGGTCGTGGCGATCGCGACGATCGGCGTGCTCGCCGTGCGACCCCTGCGCCAGGGGGCGATCCGCGCGATGAATCATTTGCGCGCCCCCTCGCCCGGCGCGCGGCGGACGATCGCGGTCGTGCTCACGCTCGCCGCCGCCGCCTATCTTTACCAGGCCGCGCTCGGCCAGGGACGCAGGTTCCAGCCCGTCATCCATGACGAGTACTGCTACCTGATCCAATCGAGGATGCTCGCCGCCGGCCACCTGTGGATGCCGCGGCACGATGCCGGCGAGTTTTTCGACTCCTTCCACCTGATTACCGATCGCGCGTATGCCGCCAAGTACGGTCCGGGGGCCGCGCTCTTCTTCGCGCCCGTCATCGCCGCCGGGCTGCCGTACTGGCTTGGCCCCCTGGCGCTGACCGCCCTGTCCGTCGGCTTGGTTTACCTGTTGATCACGCACTGGATCGACGGTTTGGCGGGCCTGCTGGCGGTCTTGATGCTGCCGACACTCCAGCCCTTTCGCCGGGTGTCGATCGAGGCGCTCTCCCAGCCGCCGCTGGTCTTCCTGACCCTGGTCGCGTTGTGGGCGATGCTGCACTGGCGGCGCGACAAATCGATCCGTTGGATGGTTGTGATGTCTGCGGCGGTCGGATGGGCGGCGATCACCCGCCCCGCCGACGCCGCGGCACTGGGACTGCCTTTGGCACTGGGCGTCCTCCTGGGCCTGCGGGGATCGGCGCGCACGCGTTGGATCAGCACGGTGCTGACCGGTCTTGCCGCCGCCGCGCCGTTCCTCGCCCTCCAGGCGATTTACGACAAGGGCGTGACCGGTTCCTGGACGACGCTGCCCTGGACCTATTATGCGAGCCGCAATGATCCCTGCGACCGCCTCCTCACCGCGCCTCCGGGCAGCCCGGATGACGTCCGCCCTGACCTGACGGCGCCCAAGCGCACGTTCAACCAGACGTTCACCCGGCCCAGGTATGAGGCGGGACGCGCGACACCGATGTTCCGGCGTTTCTGGCACGACCGACTCGTCCCGACCCTGCAATTGCTCGCGCCGCACGCGCTGCTTCTCGCGCTGCTACCGCTGGGCGTCCTCGGGGCGATGTGCAGCCGCGGGCGGTGGATCGCGGCCGGCTTCGTGCTGACGTTCCTCGGGGTGTACGCGCAATACCCGTTCTATTACGGGCCGTACGCGCTGGCGATCGCCGCGCCCGTCTTCTTGATGCTGCTGGCCGGCTGGGACGCATTGGCCGCCGCGCTTCCGCGGGTGGGCGATCCGGTACGGTTCGTCTCGTTCGTGGCAATCCTCGCGCTGGTGGTGATCTCACTTCCGGAAATGCAGCGCGTGCGGCCGGGAGACGAATGGCAACTGGCTGATGCCATGCGCGAGTACGATGACCGCCTCGCCATCCTGCAACGCCGTCCGTCGCTGGTGCTGTTCCACTTCGACCCAGCCTCGTCGAACCCACATTGTGAGCCCGTGTACAACGCCGACGTCGCCTGGCCGGACGATGCGCAAGTCATCCGCGCCCATGACCTGGGCCCGACGCGCAATCGCAAGCTCTTCGACTACTACGCCCGCCTGCGGCAGGACCGGGACGTGTACCTCTATGACCGCTCGGCCACCGCAAGCGCCAACCCGTTGCGACATCTCGGTAAGATCAGCGAGCTGACCGACCGCACCCACTGACCCCCACGCACGCCTGACATGAGCCGTTCGCTCAGACAGTTCTTCGTCCTGTTTCTCCTCCTGATCGGCCTGCAGTGCTGGACAGTGCTGGGCCGCGCGGACTTTGGCGAGCGACGGCAGATGCTCGCACTAGGCGTCGCGATCGTGCTCACGCTCATCCCGCGGGTACGTAAGGCCATCCTGAGCGCCGCCGAACGACTTCGAGCGCCATCGCCGCGGGCCCGAATCCTCACGGCGATCGCGATCGCCACGATCTCGTCGGTGTACCTCTTCGCGACCGCCCGATTCCAACACCGCGACTTCGCGCCGATCGTCCACGACGAGTACGTGTACCTGATCCAATCGAAGATACTTGCCACCGGCCACCTCTGGCTGCCACCGCACGAGCTGGGTGACTTCTTCGATTCGTTCCACCTGATCACGGATCGCGTGTACGCCTCCAAATACGGCCCCGGCGCGGCGCTTGCCTACGCCCCGGCGATGATGCTCCACCTGCCGAACGGCTTGACCCCCCTTCTGCTCTCGGGCATCGCCGTCGGCCTGCTCTACCTGCTGGCGACCGAAGTGTTGGACGGCGGCTCGGGCTTGCTCGCCGCTCTTTTGCTGCTCTCGCTGGGAATGTTCCGCCGCACGTCGATCATGGTACTCTCGCAGGCGCCGATGCTCGTGCTGGCACTCCTGGCGATGCTCGCGTTCGTCCATTGGCGTCGTGGGCGGGGCGCCGGGTGGATGGTGCTCCTGAGCGCCGCCGCCGGCTGGGGCATCATCACCCGGCCGGTGGACGGCGCTTGCGTCGCGCTGCCGCTGGCGGTCGCCGTGTTGATCGAGCTTCGCGACGCCTCCGCCCGCCAGCGCGTGCGGACGATCCTGGTCGCCCTGGTCGCCACCGCGCCGTTCCTCGGCCTCCAGGCCCTCTACAACAAAGGCGTGACCGGTCGCCTGACTGAACTGCCCTGGACCTATTACGCGCTGCGCAACGACCCCTACGACACGATGGGCGACAAGCCGCTGGATACCCGGCTCCTCCCGCCCGACCTGCTCCCGCAGAAGCAGGCGCTGATCGACGAGTTCACCCGCCCGGCGTTCCGCACGAAGCTCGGCCAGTCCCGATCCGACCGGGTGTTGGACCGCGCGTCAAAGCTCCTCGCCGGTCCGCCTTCGACCGAGGAGGAACCCGGCCGACGCATCTACGGCGCCCTGCCCAGTCCGCTGCTCATCGCGCTCCTGCCGCTCGGACTCCTGGCGATGACGAACCGCCGATACTGGATGCTCTGGGCCCCGCTGCCGCTGTTCATCCTGATTTACGCGAACTATTCCTACTTCTTCCCGCACTACGCGGTGGCGATGGCGCCGGCAATCATCCTGATGCAGCTTGGCGGCGCGGCCGCGATCCGATCCACTTGGCCGGGAACGGGCTCGATCCTTGCGCTGGCGGTGATCGCATTGTCCGTCTCGGCGCTGCCGGAGCTCAACCCGACCCGCCGCGACCAGTGGTTCGACGCGCCGTTCCTCAGACAGGTGGACCGCACGCTGGCGACGATCGACCGCCGTCCCGCGATCGTACTCTTCAAGTACGACCCGGAGCGCTCGGTTCACGAGGAGCCGGTCTATAACGTCGCGACCGCCTGGCCGGATGATGCCCAGGTGATCCGCGCCCACGACCTTGGCGGCGACCGCGACGGCGAGCTGTTCGCCTATTACGCCAGGCGCTCGCCCGGCCGCGCCGTTTACCGCCTGGACGAGAAGGACGGCCAGCTGACCTACCTGGGCACCGCCGCCGAGCTCGACCATCGGGCGACGACGCAAACCCTCCCGCGGCCCTGAGCCCCCGCGCGCGGTCGCGTCACGCGTGCCAAGCGCTATAATGCGGATCGAAGAGACATCAGCAGAGGAGATCCGCACATGTCCGACGAGACCAACGAGCGCATCGAGCGATTCAAGTACATGGCCGACGCCGACCCGCAGAACGAGCTCGGCCACTTCTCGCTGGGCCGCGCGTACATGGACGCCGGGCGCTGGGCCGATGCCGTCCAATCGCTCCGCCGCGCGATCGCGATCAACCCCAACCTCTCCAAGGCCTACCAGCTCGTCGGGCAATCACAGGTCAAGCTCAACCAGGCCGACCAGGCCGTCGCCACGCTGACCGAAGGGGTCAAGGTCGCCGACGCGCGCGGCGACATCCTCCCGCGCACCGAGATGAGCGACATGCTGCGCTCCCTGGGCGCGGCCGTGCCCGAATTCAAGAGCGGCCCCGCCAAAGTGGAGGCCGGGGAAGGCCAGGTGCTCTGCCGCCGCTGCGGCCGCATCGGTCCCAAGCTCCCGTCGCAACCGTTCCGCAACGATTTCGGCAAGCAGATCTACGACAGCGTCTGCGCCCCCTGCTGGCGCGAGGCGATCGGGATGGGCACCAAGGTGATCAACGAGCTTCGCCTCGACCTGTCCGACCCGCGTGCCCAGAAGATCTGGGATCAGAACATTCGCGAGTTCCTGAACCTGACGTGAGCCGGCGTCCGCGCGCTCGGGTGCCGCGCGCGTCACGTCACCGTCCACGTATCCGGCCCCGTGATCAGCCGCTGCACGTCCCCATCCCCGCGCCCCGTTCGCGCCTCCGCGATCTGCCGGTGCACCAACTCGCCGTAGTGCGGCTGCTCCACATCCCGGAATACCCCCAGCGGCTCGGGAAACTCCGGATGCCGCATGCGCGAGAGCAAAAACGCCAGGCTCGGGTCCGCCGCACGTTCATCGTGGATCAACAGGTCGTCCGGCTTGACCTGGGCCGTGCTGACGATCTCGGGATTGATCCCGTTGAGCCGGATCCCCTGGTCGCGGCCGGCGCCGAAGATCATCGGCTTGCCGTGCTCGAGATAGAGCGTCGTCTGCGGCTTGGTCTGCTTGTCGGTGGCGTACTCGAACGCCCCGTCGTTGAAAATATTGCAATTCTGGTAAATCTCGACAAACGCGGCCCCCACGTGCCGCGCCGCGCGCTCCAGCACGTACTCCAGGTGCTTCACGTCCACGTCCACCGCCCGAGCCGCAAAACTCGCCTCCGCCGCGATCGCCACGCTCAGCGGCCGCATCGGGTTGTCCGCCGAGCCCATCGGCGTGCTCTTCGTGCGCTTGCCCAGCTCGCTGGTGGGCGAGTACTGCCCCTTGGTCAGCCCGTAGATCCGGTTGTTGAAGAGCAGGATCTTCAAGTCCACGTTCCGCCGGATCACGTGCAGGAAGTGGTTCCCGCCGATCGAGAGGCCGTCACCATCCCCCGTCGCCACCCACACCGCCAGGTCCGGCCGCGCCAGCTTCAGCCCGGTCGCAAATGTCGGCGCGCGGCCGTGGATCGTGTGGAACCCGTACGTGTTCATGTAATACGGGAACCGGCTCGAGCACCCGATCCCCGAGACGAACACCGTCCTGCTCCGATCCATGCCGAGCTTGGCGCACACCTTCTTCATCTGCATCAGGATCGCGTAATCGCCGCAGCCCGGACACCAGCGCACGTCCTGGTCGCTGGCATAATCGGCGGGCTTGGGCACGTTGGTAGTAGGGGCGGAAGACATGGAATTAGTTGTTAGTTGTTAGTTGTCAGGTGTCAGTTGTCAGTTGTGGCACGGGCGGCCCGCCCGTGTTCGGTCACGCTGGTGGCCTCGGCCTCATCTTCATCCTTCCGACGGCGCGCTCGTGTTGTCATCCACCTGCGTCGGGTTCACCGGGACCATCTGCAGGTCGCTGCTCAACAAGGCCCGGGCGCCTTCCACGATCTCGTTGATCGTGAACGGCTGGCCCTGCACCTTGTTCAGGCCCCGCGCATCCACCAGGTACCGCCCCCGTAGGAGTAGCCGCAACTGCCCCATGTTCAGCTCCGGCACCAGCACCTTGTCGAACCGCTTGAAGACCTCGCCCAACCCCGCGGGCATGGGGTTGAGATACCGCAGGTGACACGCCGACGCCGCCACCCCCTGCTTCTGCAATTCCAGCGTCGCCGCCTTGATCGCGCCGTACGTGCCGCCCCACCCCACCAGCAGCAGGTCGCCGTTATCCGCGCCCGTCCACAGATATGCCGGCCCCGCCGGCCGAACCCCCGCCACCTTCGCCGCCCGCAGGCTCACCATCCGCTGGTGGTTCGCCGGGTCGTACGAGACGTTCCCCGTCACGTCCTGTTTCTCCAGCCCGCCGATGCGGTGCTCCAGCCCCGGCGTGCCGGGAATCGCCCACGGCCGCGAACCGTCCGCGTTTCGCAAATACGGGTGGAACGTCTGACCGTCGTTCAGCCCCGTCGCGTGCTCGATCGGGATCTTCGCCAGCCTGGCGAACTCCGGGATCAGCCACGGCTCCGATCCGTTGGCGATATAGCCGTCGGTCAGCAGCACGACCGGCGTCATGTACCGCGTCGCGATCCGGAACGCCTCGATCGCCGCCTCGAAGCAGTCGCTCGGCGACGCCGCCGCGATCACCGGCGCCGGGCACTCCCCGTTGCGGCCGAACATCGCCTGCAGCAGGTCCGCCTGCTCGGTCTTGGTCGGCAGGCCCGTCGAAGGTCCCCCGCGCTGCACGTCCACCACGACCAGCGGCAGCTCGGTCATCACCGCCAGCCCGATCGCCTCCCCCTTGAGCGCCAGCCCCGGCCCGCTCGTCCCCGTCGCGGCCAGCCACCCCCCGAACGCCGAGCCGATCGCCGCCCCGATCGCGCAGATCTCATCCTCCGCCTGGAACGACACCGCCCCGAAGTGCTTCAGATCCGCCACCCCCTCCAGGATCGGCGACGCCGGCGTGATCGGGTACGACGCGTAAAAGAGGTTCTTCCCCGCCAGCCGCGCCGCCGTCACCATCCCGATCACCAACGCCTCGTTCCCCGTCACCTTGCGATAAACCCCCGGCGGCAGCTTCGCCTTCTCCACCCGGTACTGCTCGCTGAAGAGCTCCGCCGTCTCGCCGAAGTGATAACCCGCCTTCAGCGTCGCCGCGTTCGCCGCCGCCACCGCCGGCATCTTCTTCGCGAACTTCACGTCGATGTAGTGCAGCGTCGGATCCAGCGGCCGATCGTAAAGCCAGTAGCACAACCCCAGCGCGAAGAAGTTCTTGCACCGGTCCACCTGCTTGGCCGTCAGCCCCGATTCCTTCAGCGCCTGCGAATTGAGCTTGTTGATCGGCACGCGGATCACCCGCCACCGCGCCAGCGTCCCGTCCTCCAGCGGGCTGGCGGTGTACCCCGCCTTCTTCAGGTCGCCCGCCTCGAACGCGTCGTCGTTGACGATCACGATGCCGCCCGGCTTGACCGCGCGCACGTTCGTCTTGAGCGCCGCCGGATTCATCGCCACCAGCGCGTCCACCTCGTCGCCCGGCGTGAAGATGTCGGAGTTGGAAAAGTGAATCTGGAACCCCGACACGCCCGCAAGGGTTCCCGCGGGCGCGCGGATCTCCGCCGGGAAATCCGGCAGCGTCGAGATGTCGTTCCCCACCAGCGCCGACGTATCGGTGAACTGCGTCCCCGCCAGTTGCATCCCGTCGCCGCTGTCCCCCGCGAAGCGGATCGTCACCTCGTCCAGCACGCGCCGCTGCTTGTCTCTGGCCGTTTGCCCGCCCCGACCCCCCGGATCATCGATTGCTGGCGGGACGCCCGCACCACAATTGGCCGTCGCCAATGCCGCCGATGCTGCTGCGCTCATCACGTCACCGTCCTTCGTCGTGTGGCCGGTGCGCGCCGCGCGGGAGGTGGGAACAACTTACGCAATAGCCTGCGAACGCGGCGCGACGCACCGACGCGGATCACTGGATCGGACTCTCAAAAATGCTAGCGACTGCGCTACCAGATCGCCAGCCCAAAGACCGTGCACAACTGTTTGTGCGTGCCAAACTTCACGAACCCGGGGATAAGGTTAAAAGATTTAGTTGACGACAATCCGCGCACAGGTTCAAAATGACGGCGTATGAAGCAGCGCTACCACACGATCATCAAACCCGACGTGAACGGAAGCTTCGTGGGTTGGGTCGAGGAGATCCCCGGCGCGCTCACCCACGGCCGTTCGCTCAACGAGTGCCGGGAACGCCTCCGCGCGGCGCTGCAGCTCATGCTCGAAACCCATCGCGACGAGGCCCGACAGGCCTTGGACAACTCCTGCATCCAGGAAGCGATCGAGGTCGACCTGCCTGAGCCGCAGTTCATGTCGCAGGTGCATTAGTCAGCAAGCACGCAGCACCACCACGTCCGGGACGAGATCGCCCAACGCACCACCCATCTTCCCTTCCCGTCGTCCGACGGGACCACTCCACTCGTCTGCGCACCGCCACGTCTAGCGGCGGCCCAAAGGGCCGCGTGCCTCGTGTCTCAACGTCATCGCGAATACCCCCGCGCCGCGCAACCCGATTATTTCGGCGGCGTGTAGGGATCGGGCGTCCCCGGCGGTATCGGCGGATACTTCTTCAGGCTTTGCTCGAAATCCGCCACGATCTTCATCGCCGGACCGGCGTTCCACGAGTTCCGCATCCCGGTTTGCGGGTATTCCTCCTTCGGGTCGGTAATCAGGTCGAACGCCTTGGGGACGCCGAGCTTCAGCGGCGGCGTCCACCAGTCGCGCTGCTCGTCGTAGAAACAAACCTTCCAGTTCCGCCATTTCACGGCTTCCAGTCGATCCGCGACCAGGACCGGGAATCCTTCGCGATTCGACTTGTCGGATTTGCCCAGCAGGAAGTCCGCCTGATCCACCCCGTCGATCGGGCGATCGTCCGGCACCCGGCCGCCGCCCAGGTGCGCGAACGTCGTGAACGTATCCACCTCGTGCACGATCTCGTTGCTCACGCGACCCGCCGGCACCTTGTTCGGCCACCGGATGATGAACGGCGCGCGCAGCGAGCCTTCCATGTGCGTGAAGTAGTAGCCGCGCCACGGCCCGCTCGAGCCCTGCCACGGCCAGGTCGCCTCCGGGCCATTGTCGCTCGTGAAGACGACGATCGTGCTGTCCCGCAACTTCAACTCGTCCATCGCGTCGAGGATCTCGCCGACGTGCGCGTCCATCTCCGCCAGGCAGTCCGGGAAGTCGCCCGCCCCCGTCTTGCCGGCGAACCGCGGGTTCGGCAGCGTCGGGAAGTGCACGAGTGTGAACGGCACGTACGCGTAAAACGGTTTACCGGCCGCGGCGCTGCGCTTCATGAAGTCGA
>DATBFY010000384.1:0-11460 GCA_036558265.1 Tepidisphaeraceae bacterium
AGGGGTTGGCGGAGGGGGATTGGGAGGAGCTGCGTCAGGTTTTGTACGCCGACGACGCCCCGGTGAGGGTGCCAAAGGGGGCGATCGTGGACCTGGAGTTCTACTTTGACGAGGGCACGCGGGTGCAGCTTGCCAAGCTGCAGCAGGAGATCGACAAGTGGCACATCGAGGCGCCCGGGGCGACGCCGCAGGCGGTGATCCTGGCGGATCACCCGACGCAGGGCAACCCGCACGTGTTCCGCCGCGGCAACCCGCAGGCGCGAGGGGAAGAGGTGCCGCGGCGATACCTGGAGATCGTCGCCGGGCCCAATCGCCAGCCGTTCACCAGGGGAAGTGGTCGGCTGGAGATGGCGGAGGCGATCGCGAACCCGACCAATCCGTTGACGGCGCGGGTGATGGTCAACCGGATCTGGCTTTGGCATTTTGGCGCGGGGCTGGTGAAGACGCCGAGCGACTTCGGGATGCGTTGCGAGCCGCCAAGCCATCCGGAGTTGCTGGATTACCTCGCCGGGCAGTTCGTGAAGAGCGGCTGGTCGATCAAGGCGATGCACCGGATGATCATGCTGTCGAACGCGTATCGCCAGTCGAACGGTGATGAGGCGAGCCAGGCGGCGATGGTCGATCCGGAGAACCGCCTGCTCTGGCACGTTCCAACCCAGCGGCTGGACTTCGAGTCGATGCGGGATTCACTGCTGCTGGCGTCGGGCGAGCTCGATCTGACGATGGGTGGGCGGCCGGTGGAAATGTTCAAGGCGCCGTACGCAAAGCGGCGGACGGTTTACGGGCGGGTGGATCGGCAGTTCCTGCCGGGCGTGCTGCGGATGTTCGATTTCGCCAACCCGGATCTTCACAGCCCGCAACGGGCGCAGACGACCGTGCCGCAGCAGGCGCTGTTCATGATGAACAGCCCGTTCGTGGTGGAACGGGCGCGGGGGCTTGCGGGCAGGGTCACGCAACTACCCGCGCAGGGGGAACGGATCACGAAGCTCTATGAGATTATGTTCCAGCGCCCTCCGACGGCGGAAGAGCTGGCGGCGGGGACGACTTATCTGGCGCGGGCGGCGTCGGAGGCAATGCCGCCGCCACCCAAGCCGCCGTCGCCGGTTTGGCAATACGGGTTCGGGGAGTTCGATCCGGCGAGCGGACAGGTCAAGCGCTTTGCGAAGCTGCCGCACTTTACCGGCGGCGCGTGGCAGGGGGGTGCGAGCTGGCCGGACGCAAAGCTGGGGTGGGCGATGCTGAACAAGGAGGGGGGGCACGCGGGGAATGACCTCGCGCACGCGGTGGTGCGCCGGTGGATCTCGCCGATCGACGGGGCCGTGACGATCTCGGGCTCGATCGCGCACGCTCACCCGGAGGGAGACGGGATTATCGCGCGGATCGTGTCGAGCCGCTCGGGCGAATTGGCGAGCTGGCGGTTGCATAACCAGAAGGCGCAGGCAACGCTCGAGCCGGTGGAAGTGAAGAAGGGGGAGACGATCGATTTCGTGGTCAGCATCAACCGGTCGTTGAACAACAATGATTTCACGTGGGCGCCCGTGATCAAGTCGGCGCAGGCCAAGGCGGAGTGGAACGCGAAGAAGGATTTCGCCGGGCCGCCGATGCCATTGGCGGCGCCGTTGACGGCGTGGGAGCGGTATGCGCAGGTGTTGTTGATGAGTGATGAGTTCGTGTTCGTGGATTAGCGAGGTGACGTTGGCGCGCTGACGTTCTCGTCATCCTGAGCGAAGCGAAGGATCTAGCCGGGACTGGCGAATCCGCCAGGTTTGCCGCTCGATGCCAGATCCTTCGGTCGTTTGAAACTCCCTCAGGATGACGGTCTTTGCGAGGAATTGGGCGCATTGAGGTAATCAGTCATGTCCCATCCGGCATTCAACATTGCAGACCGTTTTCTGACCCGCCGGCAGCTCTTGAGCCGTTGCGGGATGGGGATGGGGAGCGTTGGCCTCGCGGCCCTGCTCGGGCAATTGCCGCGCGAGGCGTTGGCGTCGGCGCCGTCGGCGCTCAATCCACTCGCGCCCAAGGTCCCTCACTTTGCCCCGCGCGCCAAGCGCGTGATCCACTTCTTCCTCAACGGCGGGCCGAGCCACGTCGATACGTTCGACCCTAAGCCGGCTTTATCGAAATACGACGGCAAACCGATCCCGACGCACCTGCCGACCGAGCGGAAGACCGGCTCGGCGATGCCGTCGGCGTTCGCGTTCAAGCGCTACGGGCAGAGCGGGCTGGAGATCAGCGATCTGTTTGAGAAGACCGCTGCGCACGCGGATGACTTGTGCGTGATCCGCTCGATGAAGGCGCAGGTCCCCAACCACGAGCCGTCCCTGATGCTGATGAACTGCGGGGATGCGCAGATGGCCAGGCCGAGCGTCGGGTCGTGGGTGACGTACGGCCTGGGGACCCAGAACCAGAACCTGCCGGGTTTTGTGGCGATGTGTCCGGGCGGGTATCCGATCAAGGAGGCGGAGAACTGGCGATCCGGCTTCCTGCCGGGCGTGTACCAGGGGACGTACGTCGATTCGCAGCACACGCAGCTCGAGCGGCTGATCGAGAACATCCGCAACGATTACGAGACGCCGCCGGCGCAGCGCGGGCAGTTGGACCTGTTGCGGCAGCTCAACGCCGAGCACCAGCGTCGGCACGCGCACGAGGCGGCGGTGGAGGCGCGGATCCAGTCGTTCGAGCTGGCGTACCGGATGCAGTCGGAGGCGGCCGACGCGTTCGACGTCTCGCGCGAGCCGCAGGCGGTGCGGGACCTGTACGGCGACATGGGCAGCGTCCACGCGCGGCAGACGCTGATCGCACGGCGGCTGCTCGAGCGGGGCGTGCGGTTCGTCCAGCTCTGGCACGGAGCCGGCCAGCCGTGGGACAACCACGCGGACCTCAAGAACAACCACCAGAAGCTGGCGCGGCAGCTCGACCAGCCCATCGCGGCATTGCTGACCGACCTGAAGCGCCTGGGGATGCTGGACGACACGCTGGTCATCTGGGGCGGCGAGTTCGGCCGCACGCCGACGGTGGAGCTGGGCGGGGGCGGAAAGGCTACGGCGGGTCGCGACCATAACCCGTACGGCTTTTCGGTGTGGATGGCGGGCGGCGGGGTCAAGGGGGGGATGGCGTACGGGGCGACGGATGACTTCGGGTTCAAGGCAGTGGAGGACGTCTGCGAAGTCCACGACCTCCACGCGACGATCCTGTATCTGCTGGGGTTCGACCACACGCACCTGACGTATCGGTATGCGGGGCGGGATTTCCGGCTGACGGACGTGCGCGGGAACGTGATTCGCCAGATCGTGGCCTAGGGCCGAGCGGATCCGCGGGGCGGCGCTTGGGTCGCAACGCGACCGACGCTCTGCCCCGGCTTGTCGAGGCGTCAAGGATTATCGTCTTGCGGGCCGCGCGCGGCGGCGTCCTCCTATTCCGCGCCGACATGGCCGGGCGGGTCGATCTTGTCCAGGATTTCCTTGGCGCCGCGCTTCTGGCTGTCGCTCTTGCTGACCTCCAGCACCTTGGTCATGGTGAACTTGGCGAGATCCTTGTTCCTCTCCCAGACGTCGCGGGCGATCCTGATGGCGGCGGCGCAGGCTTCGCCCTGCAGGCCGTCCTCGGAGAGGAACGGGGCGACAGCCTCGAGCGATGTGCGGTGCTTCACCTCGCCGAGGCCGCCGAGCACCATTTTCTTCTCGTCGGGTCGTTTGGCGATCTCCATGGCGCCCTGGTAAAGCTTGACGGTTTCCTCGGGCTTGCGTTTGCTGGGCATGCCGATGAGCCGCACGTAAGCGCGCAGCGAGAGGATCGCCAGCGTGTTATTGGGCTCTGTTTTGGCGAGTGTCAGGAGATCCTGCATCGGGGCGGCGTCGGGCCAGTTGGTCAGGGCGCGGACACCGGCCTCGTGGGTTTTGGCGTCGTCGCTCTTGACGGCGTCGCGGATGGCTGCGAGGGCGCGCTCGCCACCGAGTTGCCCGGCGACGGCCAGGAGCGTGTATCTGGCGGGTCCTTCGGTTTTAGCGAGCTGAGCGAGGACCGGGGCGGAGCGGGCGTCGATGTCGTCGTTCTTGCGGGCGATGGCGACGGCGGCCTTGGCGGCGTTGTCGCGGTCGGCGTCCTCTTTCGCGTTGACGAGCAATGCCAGTGCGCGCGGGAGTTCATTGAACGGCGCGATCAGGCCCAGGGATCGGAAGGCTTCGGAGCGCACGGATCCTTCGGCATCGGTGGTGGCGGCGAAGAGCGGGCCGACGGCCTCGGGCGTGCGGCGCGTGCCCAAAGCCCGGATCGCCTCGACGCGCTGGGGAACCGCGGGCGCGTCGGCGATGTGCTGAACCAGGGCGTCGTCCACGCCCTTGCCGGCGAGGACCTCGAGCGTGTTGCGCGCGGCGACCTGTTCCTCGCCCTTGGCGGCGGCGGACTTGAGCAGCGCGGGGACGGCGGAGGCGTCGCCGGCCCTGGCCAGACCCGTCAGGGCGGCGATGCGGACGGTCTGGTCTTCGTCCTCGACAGCCTTGAGCAGCGCCGCGCCGGCGCGCTTGTCGCCCAAGTCGACCAGGGCGCGAAGGAGCCAAGGCTTTGCGGCCGTGTCGGCCTTCGCGAGCTTGGCAAGGACGTGGTCGGCGGTGCCCGGGTCGCGGCGGTGGACCAGGACGCTCAGGGCGGCGCCGCGGGCCTGGACATCGGGGTCGGTGATCAGGCCGAGGATGCGGGCGATGTCCTCTTCGCTGCCGGCGGTGCCCAGTCCGATGATGGCGGCACAGCGGTAGCGCGGCTGCTGCTGGGGAGCGTCGAGGTACTCGCGGTAAATCTTCGCGGCATCGGGGCGGTGGTCGAGCGTGACCAGGCGATCGGCGAGCATGAGGCAGGCCTCGTTGGCGACGGCCTTGGCGGCATCGGAGCCCGTTTCACGGTTGGCCGTCAAGACGGAAAGCGCGGAGGCATCACCGGTGCGGGCCAGCGCGATCATGGCGGGGATGCGGACGGCATCGTCCGTCCGGGCGGCGGCCCTGGCGAAGAGCGGGGCGTCAGCGGGATCGCGGCGGTAGGCGAGCGCGCCGATCAATGCGCCATGCCAGGCGGGGTCGTCGGCCTTGTCGATCGCGCCGCGGATGGCATCGGCGGCGGATTTGGTGGGGATGTTCGAGAGGGCGCGACGGGCGCACTCGCGCACCTGCGCGTCCTTGTCGGCGAGCAGGGCGGCGATCGCGGGAACCGCCTCGTCGCCGCCGATCCGCTGGAGGTGGCGGAGGAGCAGGACTTTTACCGGGGTTGAAGCGTCAACGGTGAGTTTGGCGACCAGGGCCTTCGAGAGCGCCGCGCGCTCCGTTTCAGCGCCGGGCCGGCTGGCGCGGAAGGCGATGCGCTGCAGGGCCGAATCGTCGCCCTGGGGTTTTTCCAGAAGCTGCGGCAGCACCTGTGCGTAGGCGGCCTCGAACTCGGTTGCGCTCTTCGCCGCTGGCGTGCCTTCGCCGCCGAGCTGCTTGATCAGATCGTCGTTCTTTGGCGGGTCGGCGGCGGGCGCGCTGCGCGCGGCCGCCAGCCCCATCGCAACCACTGCCGCCATTACCGTATGTCGAATCGGCATCATGGGAGTGACCTCTGTCGTGCCACTGAATCTCGTCCCCTCGACTCTTCCAACGCTTACAAATACCACGGCGCGCGCTTGGGCCGGTCCACCCAACGGGCGGCCTCGGGATCGCCGATGATTTCCTCCGCGGACGGGTCCCAGCGGATCGGCCGGCCCAGCCAATAGGCGATGTTCACCAGGTGACAGACCGAGACCGAGCGGGCGCCGATCTCGACGTCGCAGATCGGGCGCCGCCGCTCCTTCACGCAGTTGACGAAGTCCTGCGTGTGGCCGGGCGAGCGGTAGAGATGGATTTCATTCGGGCCGACGAAGTGGTTGGCGATCGGCTGGGGATTCGAGCGGATGTGATCGCGGCTGACCTCGATCCACCCCTTGTCGCCGTGGAAGAAGATGATGTTTCCTTCCTTGGGTTTCTCGGGCATCCGCTGCTTGATCAGAGCCTCTTCGCCAGGGCCGTCGAGGTGCCAGACGCGCGTGCCGTTGGCGTACTCGAAGTGCAGGCACGGGTGATCCGGGCCCGACGGCGGGAAGAACGCGACCGGGCCGGAGTTGTCCATGTCCAGCGCCCACTGGCAGATGTCGAAGTGGTGCGCGCCCCAGTCGGTGACGCCGCCGCCCGAGTAATCGCGATACGGCCGGAATCCGCCGTGGATGATGTCCTTGTTGAAGGGCCGCCAGGGCGCGGGGCCGAGCCACAGGTCCCAGTCGAGTCCCTCGGGCACGCTCTGGGCGGGCAGGTCGCACTCGTGCGACGGGCCCCAGACCCGCACGTAAACGTCGTGCACGTTCCCGATGTACCCGTTGCGGATCAACTCGCAGGCCTGGCGGAAGGGGCCATGGGAGCGCTGCTGGCTACCGGTCTGGAAGACGCGGTCGTAGCGGCGCATCGTGTTGACGACCTCGCGCGCCTCGCGGAGCGTGAGGGTCATGGGCTTCTCGCAGTACATGTCCTTGCCGGCCTTGGCGGCGGCGATCGCGATCAGCGCGTGCCAGTGATCGGGCGTGGCGATCAGCACCGCGTCGATGTCGGTGCGGTCGAGGAGTTCCCAGAAGTGCTCGTAGGTCCGGCATCCCTTGTAGGTGCCGTTCCTGGTTTCCTGGGCGTATTTCTTCTCGACCGTTTGCCTGGCCTTGCTGGTGGCCGACTGGTCGCAGTCGCAGACGGCGACGCCCTGGACCTCCTTTTGGCCCAGGAGGTTGCCCATGTCGTAAGTGCCCTGTCCGCCCAGGCCGATGAAGCCCATCACGATGCGATTGCTGGGTGCGGGTTTGTCGGGGGCGCCCAGGGCGGAGATGGGGACGATCGTCGGGCCGGCGACGGCGGCAACCGCCACTGCGGCGCCGGTGCCGGCCGAGCGCTTGAGAAACCGCCTGCGGGTCATGGGTCGGGTCATGTTCGAGGACTCCGTTAGGACCGCTCTCGTCGGTACTTTAGCGAATGACGAACCGGACCGGTATCCACCGCCCGCGAGATGACACCGGCCTGCCGTCATCTTCTAATCCACAGGCGAGGTCACGTTGACCGGATTGGTGCCGGACGGGCCTGTAATCACATGGCGGAACTTGTTTGACCGTCCGCTTCCCGATACAAAACCCCACTCGACCGACGTAAGGCAAGGAATGCTCGATCCGAAACTGCTCAGAGAGAACCCCGAGGCGGTGAAAGCAGCGACGCGGGTGAAGCGCGTCGGTTCGCCGGAGCTGGTGGACCAGTGGCTCGCCGCCGACGCCCGTCGCCGTGCCAGCCAGAACCAGGCCGACCAGCTCCGCGCCGATCAGAAGAAGGTCGGCGACCAGGTCGGGCAGCTTAAGCGAACGTTGAAGGGCGGCAGCAGCCCGGAGCTGGAGCAGGTCCTGCAGCGGGCGAACGAGCTCAAGGCCAAGGCGCAGCAACTCGTGGATGAGCAGTCGGCGGCGGAGGCGGATGCGCAATCGATCATGCTCCAGCTTCCGGCGATCCCGGATCCATCCTGGCCGATCGGCAAGGATGATGCGGACAACGTGGTCGCGCGGACCTGGGCCGACCCGGCCCATCCGCCGGTCAAGCTGGAAGGGGGGCGGAAAGACCACATCACGCTCGGGCGGGAGCTGAACCTCATCGACTTCGAGCGGGGGGTGAAGATCGCGGGCAGCCGCTCGTACGTCGTCCGGGGGGCGGGGGCGCTGCTCTACAATGCGGTGCTTCGCTTCGCCCAGGAGACGCTGGTTCGCCGCGGCTACGAGCCGATGGTCGTGCCCGTGCTGGTGACCGAGCAGTGCATGGTCGGCACGGGTTACTTCCCGACCGGACGGGATCAGGCGTACGTCACGCAGGACAACACGGTGCTCGTCGGCACCAGCGAGGTGCCGCTGGCCAGCTTCCACGGCGGGGAGATCCTCGACATCGAGAAACCGATCAGGCTCTGCGCGCTCTCGACCTGTTTTCGTCGCGAGGCGGGGGCGGCGGGGAAGGACACCGCGGGCCTCTATCGCGTGCACCAGTTCGACAAGGTGGAGCAGGTGATCGTCCACCGGGCGGATGACGCCGAGCACATCGCCCTGCACGAGGAGATCATCGCCAACGCCGAGGCGATCCTGCAGGCGCTCAAGTTGCCGTATCGCGTCTCGAAGAACTGCACCGGCGACATGGGCCAGGGGAAGTGGCGGATGTACGACATCGAGACCTGGATGCCCAGCAGGGGGAGCGGCGGGGCGTACGGGGAGACGCACAGCGGCAGCGCCCTGCGCGACTTCCAGGCCCGGCGGCTGAACCTGCGCTACCGCGAGCGGGGCGAGGGAAACAAGGCGGAGACCAGGTTCTGTTACACGCTGAACAATACGGCCATCGCCTGCCCGCGGGTGCTGATCTCGATCCTGGAGCAGTACCAGAACGCAGACGGCACGGTGACGGTGCCGGAGATCCTGCGGCCTTATATGAACGGCATGGAACGGATTACGAAGAATGGTTAGCAGAAGTGCCCGTAGCACGGGCGCCTCGCCCGTGATTGTGATTCACACGGGCGGGGCGCCCGTGCTACGGGGGTTTTGAAGGATACCACGCCGAAGGCTTTTCAATCGTCCATGCTCACCGAACCCCGTGCAGGTCGCCTCAGCTATGCCAGTTTGTTCCTCGTCGCGCTGGCGACGCTGGCGTACGAGGTGCTGCTCACGCGCATCTTCAGCGTGACGATGTACTACCACTTCGCGTTCGTCGCGGTGTCGGTGGCGCTCTTCGGCATGACGCTGGGGGCGGTGGGGGTCTACCTGTTGCCGGGGCTCTTTGCTCCCGAGGTGGCCAAGCGCCGGATGGCGGTCGCCGCGCTTTTGTTCGGCATCACGACCGTCCTCACGTTCATCGCGCATCTCAAGCAGGAGTACGCGAGCCTCGCCAATCCGCGGACCGCGAGCCCATTGTCGTTCGCCGGCACCTACGCGCTGATCTCGATTCCCTTCATCTTCAGCGGGATCGCGGTGTGTCTCGCGCTGACGCGCTTCCCGCGGCAGGTCAGCCGGCTCTACGCGGCGGACCTGGCCGGAGCGGCGATCGGGTGCGTGGTCTTCGTGATCGCGCTGCGGCTGTCGGACGGCCCGACCGCCGTCCTGATCGTGGCGACGCTGGCCGTCTTGGCGGGCGTCTGCGCCGCGGTGGACGCGCGAGCCCCCGGGTGGATCGCGCTGACGGGCGTCTTCTTCCTCGCGTCGATTGGTTTAACCGTGCTCAACGCCGTGCGGGTGGAGCGGCTGGATGAGGCGCGGCTGGTCAACGTGCCGCACGCGGCGGACCTGGCGCTGCGGGGGCGATGGGTCAGCCCACCGCCGCCGGTGCGGATCGAGCACGCCAAGGGCTACGCCGAGCAGCCGGCCCTCTTCGAGCGGTGGAACTCCTTCTCCCGCATCCGCGTGCGCAAGGAATCCCCGTGGCTGGCGGAGGGTGAGCCGTCGGGCTGGGGCATGAGCCCGAAATACCTGGATGACCCCAACGTGCCGCACACCGCCCGCGAGTTGTTCATCAACATCGACTCGGGGGCCGGCACCTACATGACCCACTTCGACAACCACGAGGCCTTGAACCTGCTCGACCAGGCCGAGGATCACGCGGCGCAGGAACTGTACTACGAGGACGAGGCCTTCAACGCGACCAAGGCCGGGAAGAACGACGAAGTCGATGCCAACCGCGCGCTGGCGGACGAGGAGCGGCAGGAGGTCGCGCGATTGCGCCACCAGGCCGTGCGCACGGCCGTCGCCGCCGCCACGGCCCAGGCGGGGTTCCTCAAGTACGACGTGACCAACTTCGCCCATTTCCTGCGCCCCGATTCGCGGGTGCTGGTCATCGGCTCGGGCGGGGGGCGGGATTTGCTCTCGGCGCTGGTGTTCAACCAGAAACAGGTCATCGGCGTGGAGATCAACGACGCGATCATCCGGGCGATGAAGGTCACCTTCGGGGCGTTCACCGGGCATCTCGACCGGCTGCCCAACGTCGAGATCGTGCACGATGAGGCCCGCTCGTACATCACGCGGATGAAGCCGTCGGACAAGGTGGACGTGATCCAGATCTCGCTGATCGACACCTGGGCCGCCACCGCCGCCGGGGCGTTCGTGCTGTCGGAGAACTCGCTCTACACCACCGATGCCTGGCACGCGTTCCTGACCCATCTGACCGACCGCGGCGTGGTGACCGTTTCCCGCTGGTACCATCCGAAAAGCCCCGGCGAGACGCTGCGGATGATCTCGCTGGCCAACCAGGCGCTGCGGGATTTGGGCGTGACCGACCCGAGAAAGCACCTCCTGGTGGTCAAGCGCTTCCAGCCGCAGCAGAGCACGGACATCCCCAGCGTCGTCGCGACGACGATCGTCAGCCGCACGCCGTTCTCGGAGGCCGATCTAACCTTGGCGGCCCAGCGGGCCAGGGAGATGGCCTTCGACCTGATCCTCACGCCCCGCTTCGCCGCGGATGATCAGCTCGCCGCGGTGGCGGATTCGAAGGACCCGTTCGCGACCGCCGCCGCCTTCCCGATCAACGTCGCCCCGCCGTCCGATGACAAGCCGTTCTTCTTCAACATGACCCGCATGCGGGATGCCTTCAACCCCGCGCGCTGGCAGGGGCAGGGGCACGATGTGAACCTGCGGGCCGTGCAGGTGGTGGCGGGGTTGCTCGTGTTCGTGATCGTGCTGACCGGCCTGACCGTGATCGTCCCGGTGCTCGCCAAGGCCGACCGGGCGTTGCTGGCCGAGAGCGGCGGGTTGTCACTGTATTTCGTCGCGATCGGCCTCGCGTTCATCCTGGTGGAGATCAGCCAGATGCAGCGGCTGATCATCCTGCTGGGCCACCCGAGCTATTCGCTCTCGGTGGTCCTATTCGCGCTCCTGGTGTCCAGCGGCATCGGCAGTTTTTCCACGCGATCGGTGGATGGGGCGAACCTGTCGGCGTCGATCGGCCGGCGCCTGGCGCTGTTGCTCCTGATCCTGGTGCTGACGGGTTTGCTCACCCCCTGGGCGGTGCGCACCTGGGTGGCCTCGGCGACGACCGTGCGCATCGGCGTGGCGCTGTTGCTGTTAATGCCCGCCGGGTTCTTCATGGGGATGTGCTTCCCGCTGGGGATGAAGCTGGCCGCGGCGCGCGCGGCGGGCCGCGGCGGGGATCGCGGCGGCGAGGGGGGATTGACGGCCTGGCTCTGGGGCATCAACGGCGCGATGAGCGTGGTCGCCAGCGTCCTGGCCGTCGTGATCGCGATGAGCTACGGCATCTCCGCGAGCTGGTGGACCGGCGTCGCCTGCTACGCCGTGGCGTTGCTCGCCGCGCGCAGAGCATCGGCCACGGCTGGCCGTCCTGCGACCGTTGATCATGCCGCGGCGGTCGCGTAGGTCGGGGCGTGGGTGACAAGGGGACCCAAAGGACCAAAGAAGCA
>DATBFY010000385.1:0-3997 GCA_036558265.1 Tepidisphaeraceae bacterium
AACAGGTCACACGTTCGCGAGTGGCAGCGCATTTCCGGCCGAAGCGTTCTCATTTTCCTCTCATCGACGGCGCTATCGGCGCATCACTTTTGCGAGTTGAGGAAGACCGCGGCGGCACCGAGGACGTTGATGTCGTCGGGGAAACTCGTGGCGACGACCTGAGCGCGGTCGCGCGTGGAGGGGAACGAGCAATATTGTTCGAGGGCGGGACGGATGCCGGGCATGAGGAGGTCGGTGGCGCGGGAGACGCCGCCGGCGAGGATCACGCGGTCGGGGTTGAAGATGTCGATGAAGTGGGCGATGCCCCGACCCAGGTACTCGCCGACCGTGATCAATACCTGTCGCGCCGTGGGGTCGCCGGCGCGCGCCGCGTCCGAGAAGGTCTTGGTGGACAGGTTTGCCTGATCGATCATCGGGCTGGGGTTCTTCGCCAGGATGGCCAAGGCGATGCGGCGGATGCCGCCCATTCCTACGTACGCCTCCAGGCAGCCGTGCGTACCGCAGCCGCAGGGGGCGGGGTCGGTGTACTCGACCTTGACGTGCCCCAGTTCGGTGGCGGCGTTTTCGGCGCCGGTGACCAGCCGGCCGCCGGTGATCACGCCGCCGCCGACGCCGGTGCCGAGCGTAAGAAGCACCATGTTCGCACAGCCGCGGTTGGCGCCAAACTCGTACTCTCCCAGCATCGCCGCCTTGGCGTCGTTGTGGATCGCGGTGGGCAGCCCAAGCTGCTTTTCCAGTTCGGCCGCGAGAGGGAATTCGCGGAACGTCGGCAGGTTCGCCGACACGACCACTACGCCCCGACGATTGTCGATCAACCCGGGGCATCCCGCCCCCGCGCCGACCGGCCGCTCACCGGTCTGGCGAATCATCCGATTTACGCCCTCTGCAATGCGCGCGACAATGCGCTGGCCCGGTTCCTGGGCCAAGGTATCGATCTTGTCGCGGATCAGGATCTCGTGAGGGGTGGTCGGGTCGGCGTCGGCGCGCACCAGCGCGAGCTTGACCGTCGTGCCGCCGATATCGATCGCGACGATGGTGGGCATAAACGCAGGTTCCTCCTCTGGAGAGAAATGGCGCGGCGCGGAATGATCGGGCAGATCAGGCGGTTTGTCCAACGTCCGCGACCCACCCGCCCTGGTTCGATTGGACGAGGGCGAAGCGGAGCCCGTCGTCTGTCAGCAGCTCCCACCGCTCGGTGGTGAAATGTGAGAAGCGAAACGATCCAGCCAGCACCCGTTTAACTTCCCCTCGCCCCCCGCTTACCGCGCCTTCGTACTCAAGGTATGCGCGACGGTGGTCGGCGAGGCGCTCCACCGCTGTCGGCCCGATGAGCGGCCAGACGGGACTCCGCCAGGTCACGAGCTTCGAACCGGGCGCGGTCTCAAACATCAGGTCGAAATGCGGCGGCTCAACGCCGGTGTGATGCAGGACCACAAAGCGCATCGGAGTTACGCTACGAAGACCGGCGGTGGAATGTACTTGCTCCGCACCTGACCGCTCGGGTCCTTGCTGCTCTTGAGGTTGCACGGGTGGGCGTCGGGCCCCAGGTTCCAGTCCGCCGCGTAGTCCTTTGCCAGTTGCTCCATCTCCTGTTTCGTCAGGTTCGGCTTGTCGGTCGATTCGGCCGCCTCCTTAATCTCGTGCTCGTTCAGGAGCGTGCCGGTGATGCTCGTGAGCGCCGGGTCCATCAGCAGCCACTTGCAGGCGAGCTGGTGCACGGTCATCCCGTGCGCCACCGCCAGCGGCCGGACCAGCTCCAGTTTCTTCAGGCCGTAGATCTTCCACGACTGGTCGCGGAACTTGCGGTGATCGTTCTTATCGATGTTGGTGTCGATCTTGACCACGTCCTTCAGGATCGAGCTGTTGTCGTGCACCCGCGCCAACACCCCCGCCTTGTACGCCCGCGCCGTCTCGCAGAACTCGCGCCCGGGCGACTGCTCGAAGAGGTTGTAGACCGTCTGCACGGCCTTGGCGTCGTGCTTCATGATCGCTTCGATCCCCTCCTCGCGCCAGCCGATCGCCGGGCCCAGGCTCACGCCCCAGGCCTTGATCTTGCCCTCGGCCTTGAGCTTCTCCAGCTCGGCGAACATGTCGTCGCGGAACTGCGGCAGCTTGATGTTGTGCGCCATGTAGAGGTCGAGGTAGTCCGTGCCCAGGCGCTTGAGCGACTGCTCCAGGGCGTAGCGCATGAACTTCGGCGAGAAGTCCTGCTTGCGCTCGGAGTGGCCGCCGGGTACACCGGGGTCGGCGTAGAAGTCGTAGCCGAATTTCCCGCCGACCTCGATCCGCGAGCGATCGACCTTCGCGCTCTTCATCCAGATGCCGAAGAGCGTCTCGGCGCGGCCGTTGCCGTAGGCGTCGCCGTTGTCGAAAAACGTCACCCCCTGATCGAGCGAAAACGAGCAGAGCCGGTCGCAGTCCTCCTGTGTGTAATGTCCCCACCAGTCCACCCCGAAGATCCAGCAGCCGAGCGCGACTGCGGAAACCTCCAGGCCGGTGTCACCAAATTTGCGGCGTTCCATAAGCGTCAGGGGTCAAGGTTCAATCGTCGGGTCTTGAAAAGCCGGCGCGGCGTGTTGACCTGCGCGGCGACGAACCGATGATGATAGCATGAACGAGAGTGATGCGCCAAAGCCACCGACGCCCCCGGGAGGTTCCGGACCCGGCGACTCCGGTTCCGCCGGGCAGCCTCAGCCGGAAGGCGGGAATTCCGGGCAGTTCAACCAGCGGATCCAGCACGCCCCGGTGACCGCCCGCGTCCCCGAGAAAATAGCCCGCGGCGCCTTCAGCACCGGCGTCATCGTCATCGACGGACCTTACGAATTCGTGCTCGACTTCGTGATGGGCCTGGTCCAGCCGCGCCAGGTCGTCGCGCGCGTCGTGATGTCCCCGGTGGTCGTCGAACAGTTCGTCAACGCAATCCGCGATAACGTGGCCAAGTACGAGTCGCGCTTCGGCAAGATCCCGGAGATCCCAAAGCCTCCCACCCCGCCCCGCCAACCAACCATCCAGGAGATCTACGACGACCTCAAGATGAACGACGAGACCCACGCCGGCGCGTACGCCAACGCCGTGCTGATGTCTCACGGTGTCTCGGAGTTCACGTTCGACTTCATCACCCGCTTCTTCCCCACCGCGACCGTTGCCTCGCGCGTGTTCCTGGCGGCGCCGCAGGTGCCCAAGCTCCTCGAGAGCCTCTCGATGTCGCTGAGCCGCTACAAGAAGCGCATCAGCGAGGCCGCCCGCCAGCAGCCGCCGCAGGGGCCGTCGGGCTCGGGCATGTCTCACCCCCCTATCCCGCCTGGATCACCCTCCGAAAGCTGACGATCGCCGGGGGCGAAAAAATTCACCGCAGAGAACACGGACGGCACCGAGATAAGGGCGGAGAGCCGGTCTTATCTCAGGGGGATCGACGAGCCTGGCGTGCGAGCCGCGGGTTCCCCGCAGGGGAACCCAAAAGACGGCTCGGGCAGAGCCTCGCCCTCCCGTTAAGTCGCCTTATTTGAAAAGCGGTTCGATGCCCTTGTGGATCGCGAAGTAGGTGATCGCGCCGACGAACGCCGAGCAGGGGATGGTCAGCACCCAGGCCATGACGATGCGCTCGCCCCAGATCCAGCGCACGGCCCGCACGCCCTTGGTGGTGCCGACGCCCAGGATGGCGCCGGTGATCGCGTGGGTGGTGGAGATGGGGATGCCGAAGTTGGTGGCGCCGATGATCGTCGTCGCCGCGGCGGTCTCGGCGCAGAACCCCCCTACCGGCTGAAGCCGCGTGATGCCCATGCCCAGCGTGCGCACGATGCGCCAGCCGCCCGCCATCGTGCCGAAGGCGATCGCGAAGTTACAGGTGAGGATGACCCAGGGCGCGACGGTGTGGTGATGTCCGAAGAAGTTGAACGCGTCGAACCAACTGTGCGCCGCCGGCTGGGTCCAGGCCTTGTGACCGGCGGCGGTCAGGAGCATGACGATGACGCCCATGGTCTTCTGGGCGTCGTTGCCG
>DATBFY010000386.1:0-5506 GCA_036558265.1 Tepidisphaeraceae bacterium
GATTGGCGAGGAGCGCCGGGTTTCGCCGATTACCACAACGGAGCGGCTGGCGTCGGTCGTCCGATCTGCCATTGGCCGCACCAAGGAGAAAATCGATCCCGCCACGCGCACGTTCCTGGCGCTACGGATGGCCGTCAACCAGGAGCTGGAGAACCTCGCCGCCTTGTTGCGTGAGGCGCCGCGGTTCCTCAAGAAGGGCGGTGGGCGCCTGGCGGTGATCAGTTTTCAGTCGATGGAAGATCGGCTGGTGAAGCAGGCGTTTCGGTCGGCGGAGCAGACCGGGGCCGTCAGAATCCTGACGACCAAACCCGTGGGTCCCGCCGAAGACGAGATCGCCCGCAATCCGCGGAGCCGGTCGGCCAAGCTCAGAGTGTTGGAAAGGTCCTAGTGCAACCGGTGGGCATAGCCCACCCTACGGGGTCGGTGCGTCATGACGCGTGAGACGAAGATCGGGCTGCTGGTCGGACTGGCGTTCATCATCGTGATCGGGATCCTGCTGTCGGACCAGTTGATGCGTTCGACCGAGCCGCCACCGGCGCCCCTGGCGAGCGTTGCGGATACCCTGCGCAAGGGAACGGCCACGCCCGCGCCAACCCGCGCGCCGGTCGCGCAGGTTCAACCCCAGCAGGACGTGACGCCCGACAACACCGTGCCCACCAGGGACGAGATCACGCGGCGACCGCCGCCGGTCACGTTCCTGCCCGGCGCTGGCGCGGGCACGAGCGTGCAGGTCGGGCCCGGCACGGGTGCCAGCGCGCAGGCGGGAAATGCCAACCCCGGTCAGGCGCAGGCGCCGACCGCGCCGGCAGGCCAGGCCGGACGGGCGATCGGCCTGATCGGCACCGACTCGCCGAACAACACCGCCGCGCCGATACGCGGCCAGCGCGGCGACGGCACGGCCGGCCGATCGATCGCTGACGTCGCCGCGGCGATCGGCGAAACGCTCGTCGGGCCCGACGGCCAACCGCTCCGGGCATCGCAGCCGCTCCAACCGATCTCGCAGCAGCCGCAGACCCCCGGTACGTCCACCGCCAGGCCCAGGCAGGCCGCCGCGGGCAGCGCCAGGCAGTATGTCGCCGAACCGGGCGACAGCCTCTCACGGATTGCCGCCCGGCTGATGGGCGCCAACACCAAGGCCAATCGCGACGCCATCGTCCGCGCCAACCCGCAGCTCGAGGCCGACCCCAACAAGATCATCGTCGGTCAGACCTACAACATCCCCGCGCCCGGTGGTCAGGGGGCACAGGCCCAGACGCCGCCGGCCGCGCAGCGCGGCGCTGCGCCCACCGCCGAGCGAACCGAGCGCACGCCCGCACCCGTCAAGGCGGCGGGCGCGGAGTTCTGGTACGAGGTCCGGCCTGGCGACAGCCTCTGGAAGATCGCCAAGCAGCAGCTCGGCGACGCCGGCACCGTTCCGGCCATCAAGGAGTTGAACAAGGACATCGTCAAGAACTGGGACGTCCTGCCCGCCGGCACCCGGCTGCGCATGCCCGCGCGCCCCATCGCATCGGCGCAGTAGGTTTCACGTCGCTTCACAGCAAGTTTGCCGACTCGTCATCCTGAGGGAGTTTCAACGACCGAAGGATCTTGCACCGAGCGGCAAACGGCCCCGGTTCACCGCTCCGGCCCAGATCCTTCGCTTCGCTCAGGATGACGTCGCTCACGCTTGACCGGCACGTTCGCTGGCGCGTCTCGCTTCACGAGAGCTCACCATGGTCAAAATGCTCATCTGCCTGCTGTCCGCGATGGCCCTGGCCGTCATGACGCTCCAGCTCCGCCAGCAGCGCCTCGAGCTGAATTACAAGATCAGCCAGTTGCACCGGCAGATCGAGTCGCACCAGGCCAGGCTGTGGAACCAGCAGTTGCAGATCGCCGTCTACACCGCGCCCAACGCGATCCAGCACACGGTCAGCAATCACGACCTCAAGCTCGTGCCGCGCGCCCCGCTGGCGCAGGGCGCGGTCGCCTCGGGCGCGTGGGATGCGAATCCCGACGCAGAGTGATCCCGGCCGCTAAAGCGGTCTCGCCGGGGCGCTACCGCGCCGGGTCGTAAGACTTCTTGTCGTGCGCGTCCTTGCGGCTGATCATGTCCACGTGCCCGTCGCAGAAGGCGGCGTTGCCGCGCCGGTCGGCGTTCAGCGGGGGATAATAGGTCGGCCCGCCCACCACGTTGTCGGGGTTCACGCGCTTGCGGTCGTGCCGGATCGCCAGCAGGTTGATGTGGTCGGTCTTGGTCAGGTCGCCGCGGCCGTCGTCCAGCGTCCGCTCGTCCTCCTCGAAGTACATGATCTTCTCCGCCGAGTTCCGCACCTGCGTCAGCCTCGCTGCCCGCTGGCAGCCGTCCATCGCCCAGGTATCGTCCCAGTTGGGTGGGCTGGCGATCAGGAAGTTAATCGAATAGCTGTACTGGTAACCGGCGTTGCGCACGCGGGACTGGTAGTCGTCCGACGGACAGCGGAACAGGTCCGGGTTGAGCGTCGTGCCGATGTAGGGAGCGATCGCCGACTCCTCGAGTTTCCGCCCGCTCTGCCAGGCGATCCAGTCCCCCGAGTCCCCCCGCGTGCTGTCGGCGGGCATGAAGCCCCGGTTCGCGTTGATGTACATGATCGTCGACTGTGCAATCTGACGCAGGTTCGACGCGCACTTCACGCTGTTCGCCTGTTCACGGGCCCGGCTGAGCGCCGGCAGCAGGATCGAGATCAACAGCGCGATGATCCCGATGACCACCAGCAATTCGACCAGCGTGAAGCCGTCACGTCGGCCACAGGGCGCAGAGCAAGAAACGCGAGCCATCGATGTGTCTCCTGAGGTGAAAGATCTGGCGGTGTTATAACGCCGCCCGGACGCGGCGAGTTCGTCCCGCGCGGAATTGACACGAATTGGAAAGTCGAGGCGCATTTCCCCGCGTGAGCACCCTCACGCAGATGACCCGCGCGGACCAACTCGAGCATCCCACTCCCCGTTTAGCGGCGGCCCGCAGGGCCGCGTCCCCGAGATCGCGCCTTCTTCAACGATTTGTGAGCGCATCCGCGCGATCCGGCCGATGGATTTATCGGACCCTTGTCTCGCGTCCCCACCGGAGTCGCCACACGGATATGGTCACCTTCTCGCCGCGCCGCGCCGCGTTGATCATGGTCGGGCTGTGCCTCGCCCTCTGCGGGATGATCGGCCGCGTCGCCTACCTCCAGACCTACGGCCGCGAGCGCACGATCAACTCCGCCGAACGCCAGCAGCACATCACCGAGCGGCTCGTCTCCCGCCGCGGCTCCATCTACGACGTCAACGGCTGCCTGATGGCCGGCACCATCCAGACCCAGAGCCTCTACGTCGATCCCAAGTTCATGCTCGATTGCTACCAGGCCGACGGGAAAAGCCTGGTCCAGATGGACGAGGACGTCCGCAAGCTGGCGCGGCTGCTCGACAAGGACCCCTTCGCCCTCTCGCAACTGCTCTCCGACAAGTTCGAGACGCGCTTTTTGAAGATCGCCGACAACCTCAGTGACCGCGCGATCGAGGAGATCCTCAAGCTCAACATCCCCGGCGTCGGCGCCGTCCCGCAGAACCAACGCTACTACCCCATGGGCGAGCTCGCCGCCCACCTGCTGGGCGGTGTCGGCAAGGACGACCAGGGACAGGCCGAGAAGGGCCTCGAAGGATTGGAACTTAAGTTCAACAAGGAGCTCGCCGGCAAGGACGGCAGCCAGCGCGTCCTCAAGGACGCCCGCCGCCGCGCCATCGCCGTCGCCGCCGAAGACTACTTCCCCCCCCAGCACGGCCAGCACCTGATCCTCACCATCGACGCCAACATCCAGATGATCGCCGAGCAGGAGCTCGCCCACACCTGCGAGCAGTTCAAGGCCAACCGCGGCGAAGTCGTCGTCATGGACCCGAAGACCGGCGATCTGCTCGCGCTGGCCAACTGGCCCACCTTCAATCCCCAGAACCTCGAAGACTCGACCCCACAGGTCCGACGCGACCGCTGTCTGACCGACCCCTACGAGCCGGGCTCGACCTTCAAGCCGTTCATCGCCGGCCCCGCGCTCCGCGCCGGCATCACCCGCGTGGACGAGGTCTTCCCCCTCCACGGCGCCACCTACCGCACCGACTACGGCCGCCGCATCACCGACGTCCACGGCTACGACCAGCTCGCCTTCTGGGACGTCCTGGTCAAGTCCAGCAACATCGGCATGTCGATGCTCGGCGAGCGCATGGGCAACGAGAAGCTCTATCACGCGATGAAGTCCTTCGCGTTCGGCCACACGACCGGCATCGAGCTGCCGGGCGAAGACCCCGGCCGCGTCAACCCGCTCGCGAAGTGGACCAAGTACAGCACCGAGTCCGTCTCCCAGGGCTACGAGGTGATGGTCACGCCGCTCCAGCTCTGCCGCGCCTTCTGCGCCTACGGCAACGGCGGCCACCTGGTCACCCCCCGCGTCGTCAAGGGCACGCTCACCGCCGACGGCCACCTCGCCTCGCGCTCCGAGGCCTCAAGCCTGCAACTCACCCCCGCCGTGATCGACCCGCAAACCGCCATGGAGGTCCGCCGCGTCCTGTGCGACGTCGTCGTCCGCGGCACCGCCACCAGGGCCCGCAGCAAGACCTGGAACATCTTCGGGAAGACCGGCACCGCCCACGTCAGCACCGGCAAGGGCGGCTACAGCGACTCAAAGTTCACCAGCAGCTTCATGTCCGGCGCCCCGTTCGAGAACCCCCGCGTCGTCGTCACCATGATCATCCACGAGCCCGACAAGTCCCTCGCCCACTACGGCGGCACCGTCGCCGCCCCCGGCGCCTCGCGCCTGATCGAGCGCACCCTCGCCTACCTCCAGGTCCCCGCCTCCCCCGACCTGCCCCTGCCCCCGCCCCAGGTCGCCAGCGTCCTCCACGACTACCAGGAAAAGCTCTACCGGATGCACACGACGGCCTCCGTGCGCGATTGACGCCGCGCCAGCTTTCCGCCCCCTTCGGATAGCATGGGCAAACAAAATGCGCCGCCCGTCCCAGGTGCGTCAGCGCATCTTCCCAAATTCTCCTAAAGCGGCTCCGCCCCACGTCAGAGCAGTCAACTCAAATCAGGGCCCGTATCCCCTTGGCGCCCCGTGGCGTGGCAGTTTGCTCCAATTGGTGCTCAGATTCCCGCGCCAACAACCCGCAATTTTGTTGCGCGTCCGTGACGCGCCAAGCGCCACCCCCTCCCCCGGAAAAATTAAACAATCTTCACCCGAAAACCCCAGCACATCCCCACCTCCCGCCATCTCGACCGCGCCCCGCGCGTCACCGGCGCGCACCGCCGGCCCTTTATACGGAGGCATGCGCGCAGAAACCTTGCTCCCTTTCCCGGCCGCGACCCTGGGCCCAGTCCGGCGACCGACTCAATGCGTCTGGGAGAGCGCACGGGGTGAGGACAAGTCCCAACCCCCGCCAGCCGACCACCCATCAGAACCCGACAGAATCCGACACCAATTCGCGTTTCCGCTTGCCCATCTTCACACTCCCAACTCTCTGC
>DATBFY010000387.1:0-5649 GCA_036558265.1 Tepidisphaeraceae bacterium
AGCCTTTGCCAAAGTGTCCGTCCGGCGTTTTCATTCGTGATGACCTGGCCCGTGGCGAACCAAACGCCGGTGACGCCACGGAAGCATCCGACCTGGAAACCCCTGTACCGGGCGGGGCTCCCATCGGACCGCAGTCGGTAGTAGGTGATCGTCCGCCCCTGCGAGTACATCATCGGCCAAGCCGCCAGTGCTGCGACGCACACCGCCAGCAGCACGCCCTTGACGCCCCAGCTCACGAGCAGGATGGCACGCTTGAGTCTCACGCGTGGAGAAAACATTTCCTCTGGGCATTCTAATGCGACCGGTTTGCGAGTCCCATTGGCTTGGTCGCCCACGTCCGGCTGCACGAAATATCCGGGGTGTGCCCATGGATTGAGGCAGAATGCCAAGGGGCCGAGCGGGTGGCGGGCCGGGATTCGGGGTCAGGAGTTTCTGAGCCGAGGCGGATTGAGCGCGCCGCTGGGCACGCGGGAGGCGCTCAAGAGGATTTGGGGAGATGTGCTGACGCTCCTGCCACGGGCGGCGTTTGCGCATTTTGCCGGGGTGCGGGTTGATGCACCAAGACATCGGTCTGGCAAAATGCTCCAACGCCGGGGGTCACGAGGGCCCCATCGCGAAGTCGTCGAGGTGGTCCGGTGCCCGATGCGTAAGACGAAATGAGTACGACGTAAGAAGAACGCGTCGGCTGGCAGGGGGCGTAATCACGTGACGGCGCGGCCGCACTCCGGACAGCGGTCGGGGGTGGCGCGGAGGTCGTAGCCGCACGAGGGACATTTCCCGGTTTGTTCGAGAAGCATTGAATCCCGCCAGCGGAGAAGCGCTCGAAAGCCCCACAAGCCGGGAAGGATGGCGGTCGTCCAGATCCAGGGTGAGAAGGGGATCAATAACCATCGGGTCTCGATGCGGATCGTCTGCCCCGCTTGCCGTGACGGTGTGGCAGGCCTGTAGCTTCGCACTTCACCCCACGTGACGACCCAGGTGCCGGATGCGGCGCTGGATTGACGGTTGTAGCCGACGTCAACGGGCGGCCGATCCGGCTGTGGCCACGGGTCGGTGTGCACGTGCCAAAGGCCCCGCGCTGATAACTGCCAACGATCTGTCCCCATGGTCACGCTGGGATTGCCCGGCGTGGCGAGGAAGTGCGCAAGGATCGCCCCGGCGGAAAGCGCGACGCAGCAGGTCAGGGAGAACAGTGACGCAAGGGAAAGCGGTGATCGGGACACCCTCATTGCGCAGGCATTTTACTGTCCGCTTTTGAATTGCTGCAGGGGGAGGCTTCTGCCGCCCCTACGGGGCTGGTGCATTGCGTTCGTAGAGGACCCATGGCTTACGCCATGGGCTATGTTCTGTCGCCGCTCCGCGGCTGGGATTCAGGAGCGCGTGCCTGCGTGCGGGTCGAGCAGGGTCACTGAGGTGAAGTGCGCCAGCGACTTCGTCGTCATGCCGCCTGGGCGGATTGCGGGGCACCGGCGTAGAAGGTGGGTTCGATTTGTTTTTTGGCGACGCCCTGGAAATGCAGGCAGTTGAAGCGGACGTCGCGGGCGGTCTCGATGTGGCGGCAGTAGGGGATGTGATCGACGAAGCGCGCGAGCTTGCGGCCGTCGGACATCTCGAAGCCTTCGCTGAGGTGGATGTTGGCGTCCCAGTAGGAGCCGTCGGGGCGGAGGCCGGTCATCTCGGCGACGCGGTCGCGGTGGGCGTCGTAATAAAGCTTGAGCGGCACCATGTCGCTGATGCCTTCCTGGGTCTTCTGCCGCTCGGCGTAGAGGGCTTCGAGGCGCTGGTTGGAGCCGGGGCCGGCGAAGAGGTCCCAGATGACGTCGCAGAGGCCGTCGATGCCGCGGCGGCCGTTGACGAACATGTTGCCGGCGCAGACGCCGCGCACGAGGGAGAGCTCGTAGTCGCGCCAGTTGGCCTGTTCCTGGTTGACGTCCACGTAGATCAGGACGTCGGAGTCGAGGTGGACGAGGCGCTCGAGGCCGTGGGCGCGCATGAAGTCGCGGAGCATGAACCAGCGCAGGAAGCAGAACAGCTCATAGGGCAGGCCATTGGGGCTCATGTGCCGGTAGACCTTGCGGAACTCGTCGGCCTGGCGGCTGTAGTCGCGCATGTTCACGTGCGTGACGTAGGGGAAGAGGTTGTTGGTCTGGTCGCCGATGAGGAAGATCGGGGAGGCCATGCTCCAGAGTTTTGCCTGGCCGAGGGTGAAGGGAAGGTAGGTGCTATTGCGGTAGTGGAGGAAGACGATGGGCAGGGGGTCGGTGGCGCCGGGCATGCCGGCATTATCGGCCAGTGAGCGCCCTAGGGGTGAGTGGCGCTGGCGCCGGCGGCGCCGGGCTTGATGCCGCGGACCTCGTTGCGCTTGGCGGTGACCATGTCGGGCTTGAGCTTGACCTGGACGAGCTGGCTTTTCCCCGGGGTGGCGGGGTCGGCCTGCTGGATCAGGAGGGTGTCCTTGTCGATGACCCGCTGGGCCTTGGGGTTCTCCACGCCCAGCTCACCGAGGACCTTTCCGGTCTCGGTGTCGATGATGCTGCGTCCGAACATGACCCACTCGTTGGCGTCGAGGTATTCGAGGGGCCTGCCGGCAAAGCCTTCGGTCGAGCCGGCGGGATAGGGCAGGCGGTTGGAGCGGTAGGTGTGGGTGTGGACGGGCTGGTTGCCTCCCGCGCCAAACGCGTACATGACGCCATTGCCCTCGATCTCGAAGTAGACCGCGACGGTGTTTCCCGGGCCGTAAGCCAGGCCGACGGGCTTATTCCACCGGGGCAGGGCGATGGCGAGGGTGCGCGGCTTGCGTTCGGGACTGCCTTGTCCCAGGTCGTACAGGTCGATTCCACCTTCGCCGTTGACCAGAGTGGCGACGGCGATCTGGCAGGCGTCGAAACTGATCAGCGGGTTGGAGGCGAAGCGCTCGAACGGGTCCACCTTGAACCAGGTGGTGCGCTGGGGCGTGGGCAGGCGCCAGTTCAGGACCTCGATGACGGGTTTGGCGATCGGGCCGTTGGTCCAGACGAGGACCAGGTTTTCGGCGGGACCGAAACCGAGCAACTGGGGTGTGCCGTTGCGCGTGTCAAGGGGGACCTGCTTGAGCTCCTTGCCCGTCTGTGCGTTGACGAGTTGGACGCCCAGTTGCGGGAAGGCGACCATCCGCGCCATCGTGTCGCCGTTGGACGACAGCACGTAATGCTGCTGGACGTTCTTCTCCACCGGGAAGGGATCGGGTGGCGTCTTGACCTTCGCCAGCGCGTTGCCGCTGTAGAACTCGACGGTTTCGTCCAGCGGGGTCACCTTGAGGGTGCCGACGACGTTGCCGGGACCGCTGGGGAAGAAGAGGCTCGTGCCCTCGTCAAGATCGGCGACGGGCGCGACTTTGGCGACCAGGGGCGACGCGGGTTCGGTGGGGGTCGCCGTCTTCGGCTTGGTGTTGGTCGTGGCGGTGTTGGCGGGACCTGTTGACGTGCCAGGGGGCAGGGTCTGGGGATTGGCCTGGGTGCCCGGGCGGGCATTCATCGCGATCGTCTTGCTCGGATCGACCGGCGGCTGCGCGGTGGTGGTGGCGTCGGGGTTGTAGGGCTGCGTGCCGGCCTGGGTCGTCGCGGAGGGGCGCGTGGCATTGTTCGACGGGAAGGTGATGCTTTCGGTGTCGGGCTGGGTGCTGGGCTGCGTATCGTTGATGACCAGGTGCTTTTTGGGCTTGAGCTTGTCTTCCTGGCCGGCGACGGGCACGTTCCACTCGAAGGTCGGGGCGACCGGACTGAAGGCCAGCGTGTTTGCCCCGGATTTTGCGGCGGCGGCTGCGAAGACCCAGTGGATGCCGAAGAGGACGAAGTAGGCGATGACGACCGACCCGACGACGGCGGCGGTCGCGCCGCCGAAAGCGACGGGCATCTCCTGCGGCTGAACGCGAAAGAGGAACCACACGGCGCCCAGCGCGACGAGGAGTCCGAGGATGGTGCCGGTGATGAGCATGCCGATGCTCTGGCCGCTCAGCCAAAGCGCGAATGCCAGGGTGAACGGTAGTGCGAAGGAGGCAAGCGCCCGCTTGGCGGGCGAACGGGGCAGCATGAAGCGGCAATTCCTGGAGGCGTTCTTGATCGACCAGAGACCCAGCGGAAACGCCAGGCCGACGCACAGACCGACGTAGAGCACGACGCGCAAGATTCCCACCCAGCCGGGCAGGCCGGCCGGCTGACTGGCCGACTGGTACGCCGCCAGCGCCAACCATCCGAGACCGAGGATGATGAGAATCGGCGGGGCGAGCTGATCGATAGCGGACGCGCCGGGGAAGGCGTAGGGGATGGCGGGGCGGAAGTTCTGGGACGGCGCGGAATCCGAGGCGAAATCGATCTCGGCGGCATTTTCATTGCGGGCCATTCGCGAGGCGTAACCCGCGCTGGCGGCGCCGAGCTTGCCGGCGCCGCCGCCACCGGTCACAGCCGCGCCCGTCCGGGAACCGGATTTGGCCACCGACCCGACGGGCGTGCCGGTATCGTGGGCGTCGGCCTCGATCGCCGAAAGTCCCGCGTCGCCCTCATCTTGCGGGCCGGTTTCGGCCGGGATGGCGAAGACCTTACCGCAATGCTTGCACTTGACCCGCTTTCCCGCCATGGAGGCGGGCGCGTTATACCTCTTGTGGCAGTGAACGCATTGGATTGAGATCGTATTCATCGGTCTCGCGCGCCCTTTGTACAGCTTTCCGCCCGGGTACGTTCCCCACTGAGCGATTTGATTCGCGTATAGTGCTTCATCCTACAGAACAAATCAAGTTTGGTCTTAGACAGCCTTAGATTCGTCAAAGTTCCGCGGACTTGAACTACGCCCGAGCCGTCGGACCGTTCGTCCGTCTTGAGAATAACAACCGGAAGGGGTTGGCGGAGTTACAGTCGGGAGAGCGCCGCGCGTGTTTTTCGAATTTTTTCGGCCGACGTGCGGCGGTAGGCGCCCTGGCAGACCGGCTCGGCCGGATCGCGATCGGGGGTTGAAAAGCTGCCGTGAAGCTGGTTGACCCCGGTCAGGGCAATCAAAGCCGGAGCGTTGTCCGGCGTGACGCCGCCGCCGGGCAGGATCTGGATGCGTCCGGCGGCGCGTTCGACGAGTTGGCGGAGCATCGCGACCCCGGCCATTGCGTCGGGTTGCTGGCCGGCGGTCAGGATCCGCGTGAGCCCCAGGTCGCTCAGGCATGAGAGGGCGTCAAAGGGGTCGGGCGTGAGGTCGAAGGCGCGGTGAAAGACGGCAGGACGACCTCCCATCTGGCAGAGCAGTATTTCGCAACGGGGCCGATCGATCGTCCGATCGGGGCGCAGGATGCCGAAGGCGAGGCCGTCGGCGCCGTGCTCGAGGGCAAGGTCGGCGTCTCGCCTCATGGTGAGAAATTCGGCGTCGGTATAGACGAACCCGCCGGGACGGGGACGGATCATGACGATGACCGGCAGCGGCACGAACTGCTTAATCGTGATCAGCGTTGCGAGGGAGGGTGTCAGGCCGCCCAATTCCAAGGCGGCGTTGAGCTCGATCCGGTCGGCGCCTGACTCGGAAGCCGTGCGCGCGTCGTCGAGCGTGGCGAGGGCGACTTCGAGGAGGATGGGCATGGCGGTTGTGAACGGCCGTCTTATCGCCCAACCGCCTTGTCGATCTCGTCGAAGGCGA
>DATBFY010000388.1:0-18143 GCA_036558265.1 Tepidisphaeraceae bacterium
GTTGCGTCGGCCAAAGCCGTTCGGCCGGTCGCGCGAGGCACGAGAGGTCGTGCGTAGACCGGCTGCAGAACCCGCCGGGGCAACTGGGGGCGGAAATGGGCCACCAGCGCCAGCAGGACCAGCAGCACACAGGCTGCCGCCAGCAGCATGGTCAGGATTTGCGCGAGATGAACTCCGAGGAGAGCCACGTTCGTTTCCCAATCCCGCGGAAGTGACCGGTCGAACGCGCCCAGACGGGTGCAATCGATCTGCCGCAGGCCGCGGGAGTTGCGTCTAAAGGCCTGTCCGGCTCCTGGCCATCCGCTCCAGCCAGTCGCCGGGGTCAACGCTCAGGGAAATTGCCCTAAGTATCGACCACACACAATATTGCTATCGTATCCGGACCCGGTGAATATTGCAAGGCACGAAGCCGGCCGTGGTCGGTCCACCGACCCCATTCATGGCTCCCTTTATTTGCGAATCACTCGAATTGGGGTTGATCCTCCTCGGGCCTTCCCGTAATCGTGTTATCCGCGCCGCTCGATTCTTCCCGAGATAACGCGGCGCTGGATCGCGCGCGAAGCCCGAGTTCCTCCCTCCCTTGTCTTGGGCCTTTGCCGAGCGTTCTTGTCAGACGCTCAAGTGTCGCCGTAAACCATTTTCCACAAACCATCTAGGAGGTCCCGCGTGATCGAGATCCTCGAAGATCGCCGTTTCCTGTCCGCCACCCTTGCCAACGGTGTCCTGACCGTGAACGGCACGAACCGCAATGATTTCATCCACATTGCCCCGAAGAACGGCAGCCTGCTCGCGCAGGTCAACAAGACCCATCAAACCTTTAAGGAGTCTGACGTGAAAAGCCTCAAGGTGAACGGTCTGTCCGGAAATGACAACATTTCTTTCGGTTCCACGCAAATCGGCGCCACGGTTGACGGCGATGACGGCAACGACGTGATCCTCGGCACCGCCAACGCCGACACGATCAGCGGTGGAAAGGGCCACGACTATATTTTCGCCGGCGGTGGGAACGATTCGGTGACCGGCGGCGACGGTAATGACGTGATCATCGGCGGCAAGGGCAACGACACCCTCCACGGCGGCGCCGGCAACGACGTCATCAGCGGCGCCGACGGGGACGACCAGCTCTTCGGCGACGCCGGCAATGACCTGCTGTTTGGCGCGGCCGGGAGCGACAAGGTCGATGGCGGCGCCGGTACCGACCGCGCCCTGAAGCAGGGTAACGATACCTTCACCCACGTGGAGAAGGTCTGGAAGTAACCCCCAGACCGACTTCGCCACCGTGGTGGACTAAAGCGAGAAGGCACGGGCCGACCCAGAGACGGTCGCGCCCGTGCCTTCTTTTATTGGCGGGCCGGGCGCCGGTCGCCGGCGCGATCGTGCGCATGGATAGGCTTCTACAGCCGTCGCGCCAGGATGAACGAATGATCGTCGTCGGGCGGTCGATCCCCCTGCCGGCGGGCCAGGAACTGGTCAAGCTGCCGCGCCGCCCCCTTGGCCGATCCGTCCGACCCGCCGCCGCAGATCTGGCCGAGCGTCGCCATCAGGCCTGCGATGCCCAGCATCGCGCCGCCCGCGTCCGCCTGCTCGCTCAGGCCGTCGCTGTAAAGCGCCAGGAACTCGCCCGGGCCCAGGCGTTCGGTCTGCACGTCGAAATCGGCGGTCTCCAGGCCCAGCGGGAGATTCAGACCGTGCGCCATGCGGCGCACCGTGCAGTCGGGCGCGACCACCAGCGGCGGGGGATGGCCGGCGTTCACGCACTCGACCGCGCCCTCCGCCACGTCGAGCGCGATCGCGACCATGGTCACGTAAGAATCGGTGGTGAGCGTGTCGCTCAGGTGCCGCGACAGGCCCCCCGCCAGCGCCGGCAGGTCCACCCCGGCGCGGACCGCGGCGCGGACGAAGGTGTGCACGACCGAGGTGACCAGCGCCGCCCCGAGTCCGTGCCCGCACACGTCCGCGATCACCAGCAGCACGCGGCGCCCGTCGTTCATGGCCACGGCGTCGACGTAGTCGCCACCCACCCAGCGGCTGGGCGCAAAGCCGATCGCCAGGTCCACCCCCCGCGCGCGGAGTGCTTCGAGCTCCGCCGTCTTGGGCACCAGGCGCAACTGGATCTGTCGGGCGCGTTCGAGCTCGCGCTCCAGCGCCGCGTGCTCGGCGGCGCGGTCGCGCGCCCGCCAGGCGTCCTCCGCCTGCTCGTATTGCTTGCCCGCCAGCGCCGCCAGGGCCAGCCACTCTCCCGTGCCGTACTGGGGCGGCAGGGTGACGTAGAGGACGTCGAGGGCGCCGCTGGCAGAATCCCGCCGCAGCGGGCACGCCACCGCGGTCAGCGCCGCGACACTGGGCCCGATCGACATCTCGATGTTGCTGGTCGAATCCGACCCGCTGGGCGGCGCGTACGGCCCGCGCACGTTGCTGGCCAGCGCCGGCTCGCCGCGGTCGAGCACCGCGCGCAGGAGCGTGCGCGAGACGTAGGGCGGCCCGTCGCCGCACGGCCCGTCGCGGCACTGCGCCTCGCACAGGGTCTGCGGGGGGTCGTCGGGCGCATAGGCCTGGACCCGAAGCAGGAGCGACGACTCGCCGTGAAACTGCGGGCTGACCATCATCCGGCACAGCGCCCGCGCGCGGTCGGCCGGGTCGGCGGTCTCGAGCAGCTTGTGGCTCAGCTCGGTCAGCGGCTGGAGCTGCGCGGTGGCGACGCGCGGCGGCTCGATATCGCCCAGGCTGGTCAGCCGCCCGCCGCCGTCATCGTCGGACAGCTTCACCGGCCCGTGCGTCAGGAGCACCGAGTGATTCGCCTCGTCCGCGGTCGCCGTGCTCGCCACGGCAAACCGCCCCGTGGACGTGACCACCAGCATCAGTTGAAAGTTGCCCACCTGGATCTGATCGCCGGGCGACAGCGCCCGCTCGGTGACCGGTTCCCCGTTGACCAGCGTGCCATTGCGGCTGCCCAAATCCCGGATCCGCCACCGGAGCGTCGCGGGATCCAACGAGAGCTGTGCGTGCTGGCGCGAGACGGTGGTGCTCTCCAGGAGGATCTGCGCGTCCCCGCGCCGGCCGATCACGCCGCCCGCAGCCGACAGCGGCACCCGCCCGCGCGAGCCGTCGGCGCCGCGGACGTCGAGATAGGCGACGGTCGTCGCCGCCTGCTGCTGATCTACCAGATCGGACATCGGCTCCAACTCCCACGGGAGACGTGCGCGGGCCATCCGCCGTCCAGTATACCGCGCCGCGCGGAAGGATTTTTCCCTACATCCCCAGCCGTTTCTTCCACGCGGCGAGTTGCTCCTCGAACGGCCTGCCCCCCGCCGCCCCGGCGCTCTGGTAACGCCTGACCACGTTGTGCGCCCCCAGCGCCTCGTATACATCCTGCCCGACCTTCGCCCCGTGCTCCCCCGCCGCCTGCTGAAAATCCGCCAGCGACAGTTGCGCCAGCGCCTGCTTCTCTTCCTTTTCGCACTTGAGCACCAGACTGCCCACCATGTGATGCGCCGTTCGAAACGGCACGCCCTTGGTCACCAGGTACTCCGCCAGGCTCGTCGCATCGAGAAACCCGCGCTCCAGCGTCGGCTCGATGTTCTCTTTGACGAAACTGGCCGAGTTAACGATCGCCGCCGCCATCGTCAGGCACGAGCTGACCGTGTCATACGCGCGGAAGACGATCCGCTTGTCCTCCTGCAGATCGCGGTTGTAGCCGATCGGCAGCCCCTTGAGGATCGTCATCAGCGCGAAGAGATCGCCGTACACGTTCCCGCAGCGGCCGCGGATCAGCTCCAGCATGTCCGGGTTCCGCTTCTGGGGCATCATCGACGAGCTGGTGGTGTACCGGTCGGCGATCTTAAGGAAGGAGAACTCGGTGGACATGTAAATGATCCACTGTTCGGCCCAGCGGGAGAGGTGCTGGGAGATGCGCGCACCGGCATACAAGAGATCGCAAGCATGATCACGCGTAGCCGTATGCTCGATCGAGTTCCTGGGCACCCAATGCCGGCTCAGCTCTTCTGCTCGGGCAGGTGAGATCGATTTGTTTGGCCAACCGACGGCGTTCGTCAGTTGCCAGGAGGTTTCAGCAGCGTCGATGGGCAGTGAGCTTCCCGCGATCGCTCCGCTGCCCAGTGGCATAAAGGTCGTGACGTAGGACTGAAAATCATCGAGCAGACCAAAATCGCGATCGAACATGTCCGCCCAGGCAAGCGCTTCGGCTCCCGCGGCGATAGGCTGTGCGCGCTGCAAATGGGTGAAGGATGGCATGACCACATCACGGCTGCGCTCGGCAAGCGAGACAAAGCACCGCGTCAGATCACGAACCTTGGTCTTCAGATCCCTATATGAGACCTCAAGCCAAAGCTTCAGATCCGTCGCCACCTGATCATTTCGGCTCCGCCCCGTATGCAGCTTCCGCCCCGCTTCCCCCACCCGCTTGATCAGCTCCGCCTCCACCACCATGTGGATGTCTTCCAGCGACTCGTCGAACGCAAAATTGCCCGCGCCGATATCTTTCTCGATCGACCGCAGCCCCTCGATGATCTGATCCCGCTCACCGTCCGTGATCAGCCCCACCTTCGCCAGCATCGTCGCGTGGGCGATGCTCCCGGCGATGTCCTGCTTGTAGATCCGCCGGTCATACGAGATCGACTCCACGAACGACGCCGCCAGCGCATCGGTCGCCTCCCCGATCCGCGACTGCCAGGACTTTTGCTGCGGTTGATCACTCATGCCGCCGATTGTAGCCGCGCCGGCGGAAGAGTGAATTGGCCACAGATGCACACCGATGAACACAGATTCGAACTGTCTTGATGACCGGTGACGGGTGCCATGCCCTCGCCCGCGCGCGTCCACCGGGGATCACCCGTGTGCGGCGATGCGGGCGTGGGCATGCCAGGTGTGCGCACGAATGGCCGCACAACAACCATGCTCACCCGAGCCGACCGCGCCGGTCGGCGAACGACGCACGCATCGGCTCGTGAGAGCATGGCACCCCGTCTTTGTCTTCTCGTCCGTGTTCATCTAGAACACCAGCCGCGCCATCCAATCCTGCACGAACGACCTCACCATCTCCACCGCCGCCTGCCCGGTCATCCCGGCGGCCGTCGCCTCGTCCATCGCACGCCGGTACTCCGGGTTGTCCGCCAGGTGCGCCGTGGCCCGCTCGATCACGGCCGACTGATCCAGCAGCCCCGCCAGGTTCGGGTGCCGCGCCTCGAACGCCGGCCACTCCATCCCTACCGCCTCCTGCACCTGCTCGCGCACGTTGATCGTCGAATCGCTCATCGCGAACCTCCCTTCAATCCAAACCCCTTGAAAATGCCATCCACCATCGACTCAGCCTCCGACTGGATCGACAACAGCAACGCCAGCTTCGCCAGCGCATCATCCGTCGCCGCCGCATCCCGCCGGGCCGCGTCGTTCGACGCCAGCGCGGCCGATTCCGATTCCGCCAGCGCCGCCAGCCCGACCGCATACGCCTTTCGCGCCTCGATCACCCAATCGGCATCAAGCCCCGACGCGGCCTGCCGCTTCACGTCCGCGTCGAACGCCTCGTCAAGCGCCTTGCGGCGAACCTCGAACGATTGCTTCACCTCGCCGTCGCGGGCCGACTCGCGCCCGGCCCAGACCGCCACGCCCTTACGCGCCTGCCCGACCAGGCCGATCTCCGCCGCCGTGTAAGACGAGCAGCCGCAGGCGATAAGTGTCATGAACACAAGACACAACCATTTCATTGCCGATCCTCCTTTGCTAACCCGCACGGCCAGGATGGCCGTGATACGGGAGTCTTCACGGGCGAGCCGCCCGTGCCACTTGCTCTCACGGGCGAGGCGCCCGTGCTACGAACCTTTTTGCAACGTCCGGATCAACTGATCCTGCACGGATGTCAGCCGCGCCATCGCCTCGGCGTTGGTCTTGACGACCTCGATGAGCTGATCGAGCTGCACGCGGTCGCCCAGGATCCGCGTGTGCGCCTCGTCGAGCTGCTGATCCCGCTGCTGGCTGGTGCGCCGCTCCCACAGCCACATCGCCCCCATGATCCCCGCCGCCCCGAGGCTCGTGAGCTGGCCCAGCGCATCGGTTGCTTCCGCGATCAAGAACATGGCACCCCTCCAGTCGATCAAAAACGAGGATGGAGGATAGAGAATGGAGGATGGATTGCCCGATGCGACGTCTTCGCCATCTTTCATCCTCCATCTTCCATCCTCGTATTCATTCCCTAAACATCCTCACCAACCCCGGCGACCGCCTCACATCCGCCCGCCCATCCCCGTCCAGATCCACATCCACCAGCGCCCGCACCAGGGCGCGGCGGTAAAGCCGCTCGTACAGGTCCGCCCGCGTCGAGAACTTGGCCGGGTCGTCCGCCGCGGCGGCCACCGCGCTGTAGATCATCTGCAGCGTCCCCAGCACGCAGGCGCGCTTGAGCGCCTCGGGGTTGAGGATCGACATCGTCACCGCCTCCTCGGTCCCCGGGATGATCCCCACCGCCTGGCTTAAGAGGTCGCTGACGACGCGCCGCTGCGCCCAGAACGTGCGAACGGCGAACGTCGCCCCCATCGCCGACGCCGGCGCCCCGATCGACGCCGGCGGCGAGCCCGACTCCGGGAACAGCTCGTCATAAAGCACGCTGACCGCCAACGCCGATGCGCTAGTCACGCCCGTGATCACGTAACATCCCTCGGCCGTCCCGGACAGCACCAGCACCTGCCCGGCCGCGACCGCCTGCGTGTCGAACGCCGCGCCAGCGGTCTTGGTGAAGGCCGTCCCCGCCAGGTCCCCCGTGCCGCTGTTGAGCGTCTGCGACGCGAACGCCGCATCCCGCATCACGTCCGGCTCCCAGTACAACAGGTCCACATCGTTGCAGAACGTCATCACCGTCACCTTGAACCCTTTCAATCGTGATCGATCACGTCGCACGCGCGGGACCGTCATCCTGAGGGAGTTTCAAACGACCGAAGGATCTTGCCCGATCGACGATTACGGCCCCTCCCGGCCAGATCCTTCGCTTCGCTCAGGATGACGACGTCTTGCCCACGCCGGCGCCGCCGGGCGAGCGCCCATCCTCGATCGGCGGCGGGCCGCCCCCCCTCGGCCCGCCGCCGCACCACCCACCAACAACTGACAACTGACCACTGACCACTGACCACTGACCACTGACAACTGACAACTGACAACTGACAACTGACAACTGACAACTGACAACTGACCACTGACCACTGACAACTGACAACTGACAACTGACAACTGACAACTAACAACTAACTACCCAACCCCCCGATCATCCCATGCGCATTCTCATTCCTCAGCTCCAGCGTGTACTCCCCGATTACCTGGCCGCTGCTCTTGTCCCCCGTCGCCCCCAGCGGCTTGTACTGGAAGCTCCGCCCGGCAAGCGGCGGCACGTCGATCCGCCCGCTGTCCAGCAGCAGCACCGTCCCCGTCGGCACCCAGCGACTCAGCGCCACCCGGCACACGCCGAAGTCGCTCTCGTACGCGCTCACCAGGTTGGTGAACGTCGTGCTCTCGGCCGCGTACCGCCGGTTGGTCCCGACGAACGCGTTGATCCACCGCTTCTCCTGGCCGTTCACCACGATCAGGTCCACGTGCCCGCTGCCGGATTTCCAGATCTCCCGCAGCGCCTGGTTGAGCTGCTCCTCGGTCAGCGTGATGTCGGAGGGGAAGCCGCCCGCGCCCGGTGTGAACACGTTGGTCGTGATGAACGGGACGATCCCCTTCATCGTCCGCCGCACGCTCGCCGAGCCCTCCGGGTTCGCCGCCGCGCTGCGCCCGTTGATCACGCAGTTCTCCAGGTCCCGCAGCAGCTCGCGCAGCCGCTGCTGCTTCTGGTAGTCCAGCTCATCCGCCACCGCGAGCTGCCGCACCGCCAGCTCCGACCCGCTCACCTCCACCGTCGAGGCGAAGATCTGCGTGTAGTTGGTCTTGCGCGTCCGCGCCGTGAACCGCGCCGCGTCGGCCGCGTCGCCTTCCAGCGCCGCGTTCCCCAGGATGTGCAGCACCTGGTTGTTCGCCAGCGCCGACGCCGTGCTGGCGCCGTACCCGCGCACGACCGTCAGCGTGTTCGTGCCCGTGTTCACCGCCGTCACCAGCATCACCTCGCTCGATCCTTCCACCTGGATCTGGTCCCCGGCCCGGAACCGGTCGCCGTGCGCCACCACGAACTGCGTGTCCGTCAGCGCGTCCCCGTACGTCGAATCGTTGATCGTGTCGGTGTTGGGCAGCAGCGCATCCTCCAGCCACTCGTGCACCGTCGACCGCGCCGGCCGCGCCGCATCCCCCAGCGCATCCAGCAGCGGCGTCTCGTGCGGCGACGCGATCGCCACCAGGTCCGCCACGTCCTCCGCCACCTCCGGCAACCCCGTCCCAGCCGTATACGTCGCCTTTCCCGTAAATGCCATGATTCATTCCTCCCAAAAGATGTCACAACTCGGAACCTTGAACTCGGAACTTCCCCCGCGCCCTACCGAACCGCCCGCCGCAACCGCAGGTACTCCACCAGCAACCGCCGGTTCCGCGTCCGCGTCAGCTCCAGCGCCAACTCGTGCAGCCGCGCCCGCGGATCCACCTCCCTCCTTTCCGGCATCGCCGCCCCCGGCGGCGACTCGAACCCCGCCCCCCCGTGCGACTCACCAACCCCGCCACCCGCACCACTGTCCTCAGGCATACCCGCCTCCTTTCTTGGATTCGCTTTCCTTTTGCCTTTTGCCCTTTGCCTTTTGCCCTTTGCCCTTTGCCTTCCCTAGTACCCCAGCTCGCGCAGCACCACCGCGCGGTCCACTCCCAGCCGAACCTTCGCCTCCGCCTCGTCCAGCTTCTCCTGTTCGTTTTCCGGCAACGGGCTGGGCCAGCTCAGCTCCACCCGCCGCTCCGCCGGCGTCGTCTTGAACACCCCCGCCACGTCAAGCCATCGCAGCGCCAGCTCGCAGATCCGCTCGATCCCCGCCCCGTACAGCGTCCGCTTCTTGTCGGTCTTGGATAACAGCGCCAAGAGCGTCACCCGCAGCGCCGCCGCGCTGGTCAGCCGACCGATCCGGTTCTTGAGCGCCCCCGCCGCGATCGGCGTCACCCCGCTGCTCTTGTCCAGCGCCTCGCGCAGATCGGCGATGTGCGCCTCCTCCGACGGGCAGCTGGAGTCCCCGCCGAACTCCTGCACCTGCGCCTGCTCGTTGTCGGTCATCCACATCCGGCCCGGCGCCACCGGGTGATCGTTGAACCCGTCGATCCCCTTCCCCAGGTACATCTTGAAGCTCTGCAGCGAGATCCGGTGCGCCCGGTCCGACAGCCGCGTGTTCAGCTCGTCCTGCAGCGGGATCAAGGGCTCCACGTCGCTCGCCCCGCAATACTCGAACGCCGCCGCCGAGTTCTGCACGTGAACCAGCGGCACCTCGCCCAGCGAGTTCCCCCCGCGCGCCACCACCACCCCGTCCTCGTACCGCGCCCAAGAATCCGCCGTGATCACCTCCACCACCTGGCAAACATCCGACGATCCGGCAACTTGCAACGGCACACACCCCTGCGTTCCAAGCCTGCCGAACAGCCGCTCCCACCAGCTCCCCACTTTTGCCTTTTGCCCTTTGCCTTTTGCCTTCTCCACCTCCCACACCTGCCCGTATCCCTCGACGACGCGATAATCCTCGCACGACAGCAGCGGCAGGGCCCGCGCCGGCTCGACGATCTCCAGCCGGATCATCCGGGCGGCGCGCTCGATCAGCGCATCCTGGCCGTCCCCTTCGACGGCGCCCGCGACCCTGCCGGAGTTCTCATCGCTCGAAGCCGCCTCCCGCCCGCCCGGCCTCGATGCCGGCGCGGAACCCTGACCGCCCGCTGCCTGCGTCCCCGACGTCCCACCGGCGTCCGAGGACGACTTCGCCTCCGCCCCGACGGGCGCCTCGCCCAAAGCGCCCATCCCACAACCGCCCGCCCGACTTTCACTGGCAACCGGCAACGGATCCCCCGCCACGCCACACGCCTTCACCAGCACGTCCACGAACCCGTACACCGACCCGATCGTCGCCATCTCCTGCAGGAACTGCACTCCCCCGTGATTCGCCAGGATCGTCCGCAGCAGTCGCCCGATCACCTCCCGCCGCGCCGGATCCGCCGCGGCCGACGACACCACCACCGGCCGCCCGAACAGGTAATCCACCATCGTCTCCACCCGCCAGCCGATGTCGTTCTCGATCACCACCTCCTTGCGCGCCACGCCGATCCGCCCCGCATCGACGAACGGCTCGCCCCCAACGCAAACCCCCGTGATCCGCGGCGGCAATCCCCACTCCTGCCCCTGCCGGTACGGCCGCTCCGACCCCGCCGCCCCGCCCGCCGACGACGACACCCCGCACACCCGCATCGGGTTCTTGAAATACGTCCACAGCCGCCGATACCGCGGCCGCTGCACCGCCACCAGCCGCTCCACCCCCGCCGCCAGCCGCTGGTCATCGATCCAGGCATCGCCGTTCATGTCTCGCGTGGTCGCCATCGTCATCGCCTCCCGCGTTCGCGCTCGTGTCAGGCCTCTCTCAGAAGACCCGGCGTCGATGCGCGCCGGTGACGCGCGCAGCGCCACCGCCTCTCCAAACCCCGCGCATTTCCACGGGAACTCACGCGAAGATTTTTTTATTTTCCCCCGCCCCCCATTGCGCCGCGCGCGTCACCGGCGCGCAACAAAATCGCGCGAACTTGCGTCCGCACCACATCATCTCACGAAATGTTTGGGCGGACATTCCTCAGCTTTATGCGTAAGCGGCGCAAGTGCGTCTCACCGCCGGCCCTTAGCCGTCATCCTGAGCGCAGCGAAGGATCTAGCCACGAGGGGAAGTGATCGTCCATTCCCGGCAAGATCCTTCGGTCGTTTGAAACTCCCTCAGGATGACGCCGGCGCATTAACGCAGAAAGTTGATTCTTGTCTGCCCTGATCTGAGTTTCCTGTTCCCCACGCGCCCGCGCCAAGTCGATTGGCGAAGCGGTTCCGCTGTACGAAACGTTCCGTTAACATTCCATCCAGGCACCATGCCTAAATTGATCGAACGCATCCCGGCGCCCGCCGCCACCTTGCGCATCTACATCGCGGTGCACTCCGCCCCCGACCGCCAGAGGCTTGGGGTTTATGTGGATGACCACATGCGCGAGATGTACGCCATCTTCGATGCCGCCGAGAGCCCAAACGCACAGGATTGGAACGTATGGTGCTGCCTGCGGAAATTCGAAACACCTCCGAGGTCGCACAAGTACGTCATGTACCCCTTGTACCTGCTGGCGGAGAATCGGGCGGACCCGACGAACCGCCGGGTCTATGCGGCGCAGGCAACCTACACGGTGTTCCACCCCAAAGAACCCGCGCTATCACCCACCGATGAACAAGATTTGCGATCCTGGCTCTTCCGCGAAATCGCCGATCGCTGGCACGCCGCCGTCACCGGACCCGGCGGAACACTGTTGACCGGCATCCTCCAGAAAGCCGTTCTCTGGGAATACGGAAAACCCGCCGACCTTTGGACCTACGACAAATCGGGCGCCCTCGTCCGTACCCCGTCCACGTTGCCATTCCCTGAGGAACACGTCTGCGACGGCCGCGCTTACCTGGGCATTCCCCTCCCGGACGATGACGACGACGACGACGGGTCCGCGAACCCGGGCGCCTAAGGGCAGATCCACCCCACGCTTCGCAGAAATCCATCATTTTGATGCGCGTCCGTAGCGCTCCCAGCGCCACCCCCATCGAGCGAAAAACGAAAAAGATTTCCGCCGAAAATCCCAGCAAAACCCCACCTGCTGCCATGTTGATGGCGCCGCGCGCGTCACCGGCGCGCAACCCCGCGCCCCTGGGTAGAGGACGCGCCCATGAACCACAGCCAGCTTCAGGTAGGGCTCGCTTCAGCGAGCGGAATCCCCAGCCGCGTCGCGCAACGACGCCTTCCGCATCCGACTCCCCAAATCTCCCCAAAACTCCCCATCCTGGAAAAAAATCGCGCGCAACCCGCCCAGCTTAACACCCCCCGGCTCCGCCGCTGCTACAAAATGCTACAATTTGCTACAATCACACCAATTCACATTCAATCCACCCACTCCTCTTCCACCGGCCCATCGACCGGCGTCGGATCGGCGACCCTCTCCCGCGCCGGCGCTTGCCCCACCGCCGCCAGCAGCGCCTCGGCATGCTCCGTCAATCGCCGCCGGCCATCGTCCGTCAACCGGAACGTCGTCACCGGCTTGCCCTCGCGGAAGCTCTTCTCGATTCCGATCAACCCACCCGCCGCCAATCGCCGCGCGTGCGCCGACAGGTTCCCGTCCGTCAGCCGGGTCATCATTCTCAGCCGCACGAATTCCTGCCGGTTCTCCACCGCCAGCGCCGTCAGGATCCGCAACCGCCCTGGATTCGCAATGAGTGTATCAAACGCCATGCTCCCCTTATCGGACGACCGCCCTTCAGCCCTTGAAGTCCTCCGCGCCGCAGAGTCGCGTTCACACCCGCTTGGTCATCTTGTAATGCGGGCCGACGTCCTCGATATGAAACCGCTCCGACGCCACCGCCCACCCCTGTTTCTCGTAAAACTTGACCGCCTCCTCGCGTGCGTTGCACCACATCTGGTGGATGTCGGAAGACCGCACGAGGTCTTCGATCCTCAGCAGCACCACCTGGCCGACGCCGCGCCCCTGCCAGTCGGCGACGACCCCCATCCCCCGCAGTTGCCACGCCGGCTGGCCCTGCCAGGGCATGCGGGTCGCGGTCGCGCACGCGATGTTCTGCCCCTCCACGAATGCGCCGACGTGGACCGTGTCCGGCGCATCATCCCCCGCAAACCGCGCCGCCTCGATCGGCCGGCCAGGACGCAGCACGTCCCACCTCACCTGGAAAATCTCCTCGAGTGTCGCCTGACGCGCAATCACACCGTCATCCTGTTGCATGCCTCATCCCATCCGCTTGATGATCCGTCCCAGCGTCTCGACGGCGCGCTGGATCGTGTCCGACCACGCGTGTTCGCAATTGAGACGCATGAAATTCCGATACTTTCCGGTGGCCGAGAAGATCGGCCCCGGCGCGATGCTGATCCGCTCCTCCAGCGCCAACTCGTGAAGCCGCAGCGTATCGATCCGCTCGTCCAGTTCCACCCACAGGACGAACCCCCCTGCCGGCCGGGTCAGCTTGGTGCCCGCTGGAAAATACTCGCAGATCGCGTCCGACATCCGCGCGATCTGCTCCTGGAAGACTTTGCGCATCCGCCGCAGATGGTGATCGTACCCCCCGGTCGCCAGAAACTCGGCAATGGCCATCTGCGGAAGGGTTCCGGTTGCGATATTGGTGAACAACTTGATCCGCTCGACCTGGCTCTTGTACCGCCCCGGCACGCACCACCCGACCCGGTATCCGGGCGCCAGGGTCTTGCTGAACGAGGCGCAGACCAGCACCAGCCCGTGCTCGTCGAACGCCTTGGCCGACTTGGGCCGGGCGGGACCAAACCCCAGGTCGCCGTAGATCTCGTCCTCGATCAGCGGGATATCCCGCGCGGCCAGCATCTGCACCAGCTTTCGCTTGGCCTCATCGGGCACGCAACTGCCCAGCGGGTTGTTGAAGTTGTTCACGAACAGACACGCCGCGATCCGCGTCGTGTCCAACGCGTGCGCCAGCGCGTCCAGACAGACCCCCGTCCGCGGGTCCGTCGGGATCTCGACGGCCTTGAGCCCCAACACCTCGATGAGCTGCAAAAGCCCATAAAACGTCGGCGACTCGATGGCCACCGCATCGCCCGGCTTGCAGATCGCGCGAAGGCACAGCCCCAGCGCCTCCTGCGTGCCGCAGGTCGTCACAATGTCATCCGGCGAGATCGCGCACCCGGCGTCCAGGGCGCGGCGGGCGATCTGGACGCGGAGCATCTCATTCCCCGGCGGCACGTCGTAACTGGCGCCGGCGTTGGGCGATCGGCGGCCGATGGCGGCGGCGATCCGATTGAGTTGCCGGATGGGCAAAACGTCGGGGCCCTGGAGGGCGGCGCCCAACCCGATGACGCCGGGCTGGCGGCCCTCCTGGAGCACCCGCGCCGCCATCTCGCCGATGGCGACGTCGGTCGTCTGCAGGGCGGGCCGGGACATTTCCGGCTCGGCCGACCGTCGCCAGAACCGCGCCCGCACGTAATAGCCGGACTGAGGCTTGGCTTCGATCCGTCCGCCGTCTTCCAAGAGCCGATACGCTTGTAACACCGTGGAAATACTGACTTTAAGCTGGCGGCTGAGCTTTCGAACCGAGGGGATCTTCTGCCCCGGCCCGAGCGTACCGGCTTCGATCAGGTGGGTGACTTTGTCTGCCACATCCTGGTAGAGAGTGGAGGATTTCTCAGTGAGGACTGAGGGCACAGTTTCACTCCTGTCAAAGCGGTACAGTTTTCTCGGTCGGAACTGTATCGGTAACAATTCTCCCTTTCTGCGTCTGTTCTGCAAGAGGCATCACGCCAAGAATTACGGTGCCATGCGACCCTGCTGTGACGAGCGTTTGAGTAGAGGTCTGACCCCACCCGTCGTCCACCGGACGATCCCGGCCACCGACCACGCGCCGCGCGAGTTCGAGCTTCCGCAAGGCGCCCTCTGGTCCACCCAGGCCGCCCGGATCATCGCCATCGCCTGCGACCGCGGCGAGCTTTGGATCACCCAGTCGGGCGACGAGCGCGATCACGTCATCGCGGAGGGCGAGTCGTTCACCGCGGCGCCGCGGGGACGCGTGGTCGTGCAGGCGCTTTCGAGCGCGCGGGTCCGACTCCTCGCTTGAAGCGTTCCCCCCGCGGGGTATGTTTCGCGGACACATGGGCGTCAACTGGCATCACGTCAAAGCGCTGATGGGCGTTCGGCGGGCGGGAATCCCGTTCGGGCGCGTGCTGACCGTCGGAAGACTGAACCTCTTCATCTCGCCGCACGAGCTGAAGGAACTGCTCAAGTCGGATGCTGAGCTGATCGCGCGGTACGATCAGTTCCTCGCCGAGCATCCCGCGTACGCCGAGCCGCTTTACAAACTGCTGGGGGCGACGGAGGTCGAGTCGATCGATGCCTCCGGGTACGAGAACGCCACGCACGTCCATGACCTGAACCAGCCGATCCCCGATGGGTTGAAGCAGCAATACGACTTCGTGGACGATGGCGGCACGCTCGAGCACGTCTTCAACTTTCCGACCGCGATCCGCAACTGCATGGAGATGGTCAAGGTGGGCGGGCGTTTGCAACTGGTGACGCCGGCGAACAATTACTTCGGGCATGGGTTCTACCAGTTCAGCCCGGACCTCTTCTATCGCGTGCTGTCGCCCGAGAACGGGTTTGAGATGGAGCGCTTGATCGTGCACGAGGCGTACGACGCCAGCCAATGGTACGAGGTGCCCGACCCGCGCGCGGTGCGCTCGCGGATCGAGCTGGTGAACGACGGGCTGCCGGTGATGATGATGGTCCGCGCCAAGCGCGTCGCGGCCGTGCCGATCTTCGAGAAGACGCCGCAGCAGAGCGACTACCAGGCGGCGTGGGTGGACGGCTCGGCGGACGTGCGGAGCCTGTTCCTTCAGAAGCCGGACCCGCTGCGGACGTGGATCAAGCGGACGATCGACGGGATCAGTCCGGGACTGTTCGAGCGCTTGCGCGTGCGCAAGGCGAAGAAGGGGAGCCGGCGGTTTTCGTTCGAGAGCCAGCCGAAACTGTTCAAACCGGTGGATGCGTGAAAGAATGGGGAGCGATGCTTGATCGAATTGTGATTTATTGTGGGCTCGTGCTCGTCACTCTTTCAATCCGCGCCGGCGCGGCGAACCCGCCCGCCAAGTACGAGACCTTCGCGATGACCCACCAAGGCGACGCGGCGCGGGGGAAGGCGCTGTTTTTCGACACGGCGAAGCTGGCGTGCGGGCAGTGTCATTCGGTGGACGGCCGCGGCGGGAAAGTGGGGCCGGATTTGTTCGCGATCGGCGACAAGTTCGGGCGGCGGGAGTTGATCGAGGCGGTGCTGTCGCCGTCGGCGTCGATCGCGGTGGGATACGAGACGACGATCGTGCGGACGCGCGCGGGCGAGGTGTACGACGGCGTCATCAAGGAGGCGACCGAGGCGGGGGTGGGGCTGATCGGCGCGGACGGTCAGCTCGTGCGCATTCCCACAGCGGACATTGAGGAACGGCGGACGTCGGCGCTGTCGATGATGCCGCAGGGGTTGCAGAATGCCCTGACGTTCCAGGAGTTCGCGGACCTCGTCGATTACCTCGCGAGCCTGCGCCTCCCCGAGACCGCCAACGCCGGCCAGCGCGGTATGCCGGCGACGATCGCGGAGCTTGCCAAGCCGGTCACGCTGGTGCCGTTCATCGCCCCCGAGCACAAGTTCACGCACCCGGTCTGTTTCACGCCGGTGCCGGGGGCGGACGCGTTCGCCGTCGTGGAGCACGAGACGGGGAGGGTGTGGCTGATCGAGAAGCACGCGGCCGGCGAGACCAAGCGGCTGTTCCTCGACGCCGGGCGGCTGATGCCGGGCTCGCACGGGGTGATGTGCATTGTCTTCCACCCGCATTACGCGTCGAACCGGCGCTATTTCATGGTTGATCAGATCGTCGAGCGCGGGACGTTCGTCAACCGCGTGCTTGAGGGCGAGGCAGCGCCGGACCTGATGCACGATTCGGGCAGGCCGCGGCGCGAAGTGCTGCGGATCGAGGGGAGCACGAGCAACCACTGCGGCGGGGGGCTGGCGTTCGGTCCGGACGGATACCTGTACATCGGCATGGGCGACACGGGCCCGCAGCAGGACCCGCACGGCAACGGCCAGAACATGAGCGTGCTGCGCGGCAAGATGCTGCGGATCGACGTGGATCATCACGACGCCGATCGCGCGTACGCGGTGCCGGCGGACAACCCGTTCGTCGGGCGATCGGGCGTGCGGCCGGAGATCTGGGCGACGGGGCTGCGAAACCCGTGGCGCTACAGCTTCGACCCGCTGACCGGCGACCTCTGGGCCGGCGACGTCGGGCAGGACCTGTACGAGGAGGTGGACATTGTCCGCCGCGGCGCCAACCACGGCTGGAACGTGATCGAGGCCTTCGCGCCCTTCTCCAACCAATATCGAAAGGACGGCGAGCGCTACGCGCCGCCCATCTTCGCCTACTCGCGCAAGTACGGCGTCTCGATCACCGGCGGCTACGTCTACCGCGCCGACTCCAAATCCAGCTTCTACGGCGTCTACATCTGCGGCGACTACGAGAGCAAACGCATCTTCGCCCTGACCCAGCGCGACGGCGTGCTCGAGAAAGTCCGCCAGATCGGCAAGTCGCCGCAGCGGATCGTGTCGTTCGAGCAGGGGGCCAAGGGCGAGTTGTATCTGGTGGGATATGAGGGGATGGTGTATCGGATGGATTTCGGCACAGCAAAGTTCGAGTGAAAGGGAACCGTCAAAATGGGCCTCACAATCTATTACACGTCGATGAGATCGGTCACCTCGGAAGAAGCTGACGCTGTGCGGGCGGCGGCGAATCTGGCGAACCGCGGCCACTCCTGGCTCAGTTCCGAGGCGGTGCACTTCTTCCCGGGACTCAGCAAGGGAATGTTGCTCGGCGGGAGCAAGCCAAACTTCCAGCCCGATCCTAACGATGAACGCGACGCTCACCGCTCAGGGCTGCCGGACGGCCGTCCGCGGGACGTGATCGAAATCCTCAGTCGCATCTCGCGCGAACACGCGATCGATTGGCAGCTCATGCACGACTTCGGCCCGCTCGGCGAGATCCGCGACGGGGTCCCCTCTCCGGGCTTGGTCGAGCAGGTCGAAGCAATTGCCGGCCTACGCGACGCCATGGACGATCTGGATCTTGAAGGTGATGACCTGCCTTGAGCGAGCCCGATCTGCCCTCCTGTCCAATCGCACCCCTCGCCTGATCGTCCTCCACCGGTCACCGGCCCGAACCGTTGTCAAGTGGAATTCGCCCGGACAGACGCGCCCAGCACGCCCCGCCGTGCGCGCTCGCCTTTGCCGCACGCTCCCTCCCTTTATAGACTACGCGGCGTCTGTCCCGTCGCGGCGTGCCGCCGGGCACGTCTTCCGCGGGGTGGCCGGTGCGCATGCATTCAGCGCATCGCCTGACAACCGAATACGAGGAGCCCCGTTCATGCCCAGCACCACCACCACCGCCTACACCACCGCC
>DATBFY010000389.1:0-2374 GCA_036558265.1 Tepidisphaeraceae bacterium
TTGGGCAGGTCCAACTTGTTGATGGCGACGACCAGCGACACGCCGGCCGCCCTGGCATGGTTGATGGCCTCCTCGGTCTGGGGCATGACGCTGTCGTCGGCCGCCACCACGATGACCGCGATGTCGGTGACGTTGGCGCCGCGGGCCCGCATCTTGGTGAAGGCCTCGTGGCCCGGAGTGTCGAGGAAGGTGACGGGCTTGCCGTCCTTCTCGACGCGCCAGGCGCGGAGCACCTGGGTGATGCCGCCAGTCTCGGTCGCCGCCACGTTGCTCTGGCGGACCCGGTCCAGGAGCGACGTCTTGCCGTGGTCCACGTGACCCATCACGGTCACGACGGGCGGTCGCGGGCGGCGCTGAGCGGGATCCGCCTCCTCTTCCTCCAAGACCTCGCCTTCGAGGGACCGCACCTCGAGGTCGACGTGAAACTTGTCCGCGACGAGCCGGGCGGCCGTGGGGTCCAACACCTCGTTCAGCGTCGCCATTACGCCGAGCTCCACCAACGCCTTGATGACTTCCCCCGACTTCCGCCGCATCGCGGAGGCCAGCTCTCCCACCGTCACCGATTCCGGTACCTTCACGAGCTCGCGCTTGATCTCCTGGGGCGCCGCCGCAATTTCGGCGGCGGGCGACCTGGGTTCGATTCTCGGCGATGTGGCGGGAGACGCGACAGCGGCCGGAGGCCTCACCGCCGCTGCCGGCGGCGGCACCGACCGCGGCGGAACGACTACCGCAGCGGGCGGGACGGCGGTCCGCACGGGCGCTGAGGCGGCCGGCACCACGATCCTCTTCGGCGGAGGAGCGGTGGGAGCCGGCGCGGGCTTGACGGTGGGCGCCGCCACCGCTGGTCGGATTGGAACAACCGGCACGGGCGCCGGAGGGGCTGGCGCTGGCATCGGCGGCTTCGGCGTGACGATCGGCGGGGCCGCAGGCGTCGGGGCGGCAGGCGTGGGCGCGGCGGGCCCCGGCGGAGAAGCCACCACGGCCGCAGCTGGAACGATGACCGGTGGCGGTGCGGGAACCGATGGCGGAGCGGGAACCGAAGAAGGCGCGGGTACGGGTGGCGCCGCAGGGAGCGGCGGCGATGGCACCACTTCGATAGGAGTGGGCACGGGCCGAAAGATCGTCGCGGCTGGTTTGATGCTCTCGGCCGCCGGCGCCGACTCTTCGATCGGGCCGCTCTTGGCGGCGGGCTTTGAAGCGCGCTTCACCAGACCCTCTGGCTGCTTCTTCGCGGCGGCTGCCAGATCGGAGCCGTCCTCGGCGCCCACCGGCACTTCCCTGGACTTTGCAATCCGCTTCGGCTTGCTCTCGACTGGCAGGTCGCGCCCGCGGCCCAGCTTGATTCGCAGCTCGTTGGCAACCGGAGCAGTCAACGGGCTCGTCGCCCGCATGCTCTTGTGCCCCATGCCCTCGAGCGCCACGACCAGGTCTTTGCTGGTGACGCCCAACTCCTTCGCCAGATCCATGACCTTTACACGTCCCGCCACGTCGCCCTTACCTCCTCCGCCAGTGTTCCACGATCTCGGCTGCCGTCTCTCGCGGGGGCTTCACGACCCCCTTCAGCGATCGCCCCAGTCGACCGGGACCGAACGCCCGGTCGAGACACTCGATCGTAGGGCACGCATACGCGCCGCGCCCCGCCGCCACCCCACGCCAATCGACTTTTGCCCCGTCACCTTCCCGAGTCAATCGCACCAGATCCATCTTTGATCTTACCTGCCGACAGGCGATACACGTTCGCTGGGGTTCGCGGCTCACTCCCCAGGTGCCTGCCCCGAGCTGCCCCGTGGATCGCCGAATGCCTCGCCACCGCCCGCCTCATCGCCAGGAATGCTCTCGTCGGCGCTCACGCCGACGTCGGCGGCGCTCACCTCGGCGGCCGCGGCTGCGGCGTGCTCCTCGACCCAGGCGCGAGCGGCTTCGTAGAGGCTCAGCGCCTTTCGCTCGCCGACCCCTGGAATCCCCTCGAGCGTCTCCAGCCCCGCATCGACGACGCGCGCCGGCGAATAGAATCCCATCTCGACGAGCTTCTCGACGAGTTGAGGACCGACGCCGGGGAACTGCGCCAGCACCTGCCGGCCTTGAATCATCTCCTCCTCTTCACGGAGCCGCTCCTCCTCGACCTCGCCCTCGCTCTTGATGTCGACGCGGAGACCCGTGAGCTTGGCGGCCAGGCGGGCGTTCTGACCTCGCTTGCCGATCGCCAGCGACAGTTGACTGTCCGGGACGATCACCAGGGTGCCCCGCTGGCCCGCGTCGGGATCCGGTGCCCCGATGGTGACTGAGGAGACCTTTGCCGGCGACAGCGCGCGAGCGACGAAAGTCACCGGATCTGGAGACCACTCGACGATGTCGATCTTCTCGCCGCGGAGTT
>DATBFY010000390.1:0-2187 GCA_036558265.1 Tepidisphaeraceae bacterium
GCGGCGGGAGCGAAGGAATCAGGCTGGAGACATCCTGACCGCCGATCGCGACCGCGAAGACAACCGATTGGGCGATCGCCGGCAGTGACAGGCGCAGACTCGTCGGCGTCTTCTCGATCTTCGCGCCCGGCGGGGCGGCGACCAGGTCGGCCGAAAGACCGGCCGCATCGTCCGCCAGCACAAACGTCAGCGGCTCGGTCGTGTGCTCGACGCGGAACGTGCGGGTGAAGATCGTCGTGCCACCGGTGACCTTCGCGCCGGGCAGTTCGAGGATCTCGCCCCCGCCGGCGGTGTAGGCCAGCACGACGCGCTCGCCGCTGACGTACAGCCCCTTGTAATGGGCGTGCTCTTTAGGCAAGGGGCCCATGTGCATCGTCGCCGCGCGCGGGTCGTCTAGATTGCCATCATGCGAGACGCCCGGGCCCATCTTCGTCCGGAATACGACCTTCCCGCCGACCGCCGGACAGACATCCCCCTTGCTCGTGGTCATGTGGGTCTTCGCCAGGTTCAGCCAGTCCCCGGTCCACCCCGCGGCATAGCGCAGCAGGTCGGTGTCGAACGCCACGAAGGCGCCATCGCCCAGCTTGATGTTGATCGACTTGTAGGCAATCGCCGGCGGGATCTTCTCCGCAGGACTGGCCGGCGGCAGCGAAAGGCTCGACGTGAGGAACGGACCGTAGTCCATCGCCGCGCCCTTCGTCGCCTTGGCAGCCGCCTGGTCGGCGGCATGGGCGCAGCAGCAGGAAAGGGCAAGAATGAGCCCGACGGCATGACGGAGACAGGTCGTCATGAACCTGTGTACCCTGGCGACTGGCGCGGCGTTGGTGCGAGCTGTGCCGGCTTACAACGCGGTCGTGGGCGCCTGATCCTTCAGACTGTACCGGATCCCGCGCCACTCGAACCTCCCCGTCAGGCACTGCCGAAGGGCGCGGACGTAGATCGCCAGCGTGATCGCCCCGCCCAGCGGGAACAGCAGCGCGTGCCACCAGCGGTTCCCGCTCCACGCGTACGTCAGGCCCAGTTGCACCGTCATCGTGACCCAGTGGATCACGCACGCGGCCAGCCACCCGTACCCGCCCAGGCTGGTGACGGGATGGATCATCCGCCAGACCGTGATCGCCCCCGCGGCGTAGAGCGATAGCCACGAGAACAGCAAGAACGCGATGCCGGCCAGCATCGGCCACGTCCGCCCGTCCCGCGACACCGACAGCACGCGCGACAATCCTCGATAAACCGCGCCCAGTGAGTCGTACATCCGCACGGCGCAGCGGTCCGCGCCCCAGGCCACCCGCACCCGCCCCCCGCCACCCTTCACCAGGTACGCCAGCGCCACGTCCTCGGCGACGATCGTCCCCACCTGCGTATGCCCGCCGATCGAGTCGTAAACGTCACGCCGGATCAAGAGGCACTGGCCGTTCGCATAAGCGATATGCTTGAACGAATCGACGTTGGTCAGCGCCACCGCGTTGATCGAGGACGAGAGCATCCCCGTGATCGGGATCACCAACGCCTCGAAAAAACTCCGCGATTCGAGCGCCGGGAGGAGCGAGAAGATCGCCGCGCGGTGCTTGAGGGCAGCCCGCACGCAGCGTGAAAGCGCATCCGGCTGGGTGAAGCGGGCGTCGCAGTCCAAGCCGAACAGAAACTCGGGAAGAGCGTCTCGCCCGCGAACCCCCTTCTCGTAGGCGTTGTGCAGGGCCAGGCTCTTGCCGGCCCAGCCGGGAAGCTGGTCCGCCTCGGTGAGGTGGACCACACGGAGGTTCGGGTGGCGGGCGGCCAGGTCGTCGAGGATCGCGCCGGTGCGGTCGGTGCTGCGGTCGTCGGCGACGACGAGGGAGAGGTTGGGGTAGTCCTGCGAGAGGACGCTGCTCACACACCGCTCGACATTGCCCTCCTCGTTCCGCGCGGGGATCATAACGGTGAGCGGCGGGGCGGGATGGGGCAGCGGCGGGGCGCTAAAGAGCACCGACATCCGCCGCCGGCCCTCAAACATCGCAAGAATCATAAATCCCCACGTGCACGGGCCCAGGAGTAGATAGAGGACGAAGAGGGTGACTTCGAGCCAGAAAGGCATGGGCGGCGGGGATCTTAGTAAGAAGGATTAGATGCTGCCAGCGAGGATCGCGCGCCGGCCCCACTCTACGAGAGCCCGTTGGGGTTCCACTGTCGCTCGAGCTCGACGAGCTC
>DATBFY010000391.1:0-2901 GCA_036558265.1 Tepidisphaeraceae bacterium
GGCGCCGTCGCGGGCGCGCCCCGCGACGGGCCGCCGGGGTGTGGCCCGTCGCACCGCCGCGGCCGGCGACGCCGCCGCGCGAACCCCCGCGCAGGCGGTTCCCGCTTCCGAACGGCCCGCGACCCCGCCGCCTGCGCGGGCGTCCGATCGCCGCCGCTCCACCGACCCCGACGACGGCTTCATCATTCCATGAGACTCGTGCTGGCCCTGGGGGGCCTGCTGGCGATGGGCGCGACGTCCCCTGCGTGGGCGGCGGATGCCGGCGGTGCGGCGCCCGCCGCGGCTGCGGGCGGCCCCGCCAGCGAGACGGACGCGACCGTCCTCATCAAGCAGGCCGCCCAGCAGTACGACGAGGGCCTGCTCGACGAGGCCCTGCAAACGCTCGAGCGCGCGCGGGCCCTGTCCCCGCAGCCCGGAATCATCTACAACATCGCGCAGATCCATCGCGCCAAGCAGGATTGCGCGGCCGCGCTCGCGGCCTACAAGAGCTTCACGGCGCAGACGCCGCCCACCGACCCCCACCACCAGCGGGCGCTGCGCTGGCAGGCGGAGATGCAGGCGTGCGTCGATGGACGTGCGGCCTCCGATCGGGCGAACGCCACCAAAGGGCCGCTGGTCCCCGCGGCGGCGACGGTGGCGTCGGCCGGCGCCCCGGCATCGGCCCAGGCGTCGCTGCTCCCGGCAGCACCGGCGCGCCCGGGCGAGGAGGTCGGCCGCGTGACGGCCCAACCCCCGCCCCCCGACCAGAAACCGCGCCGCGCCTACAGGATCGCCGGGTGGAGCCTGCTCGGGGCAGCCGTGGTTGCCGGGACGGCCGCCGTAGTGCTGGAGCTGAAGGCCAAGGACATCGAGAGTCGGCTGGGTCAGCTGGGCGACACCAACAATCCCGTCAGCGGCGACACCTACAACAATTTGAAAGGGGATGGGCAGCGAGACGCCCTGTGGGCGCTGGTGACCGGCGTGAGCGCGGGTCTATTCGCGGTCGGCGGCGGTGCGCTGCTGTTCGTGAGCCGTTCCTCGGGCGTCTCCGGGCCGCCCGTGGCCCTTCTGGGCTGGACGGGCGCGTTCTAGGGAACCATGCGGGCGTCCTGGCGAGAAAGGTGTCGTTTTCGTGCAAAGTGGCCGCGCTGGTCTCGTCCTAAGATCGGGATGCGTTCGATTCGCCTGGTTTCGGTGATGTGGGTCATAGTCGGGGCGGCATCCTGCTTCAGCGCTCCCACTCGGGACTGCGTGATCAGCTGCGGGGACGCGAGCCTGTGTCCCGCCGGCCTGACTTGCGTCCCGGGTCCCTACGGCAGCGTCTGCGCCTCCCACGGCAACACCTGCGGGGCCCAGGAAGGCGGCATCGAGATCGGGCGCGACGTTGCCGACGGGGGCGACGGCGCCGACCGTGGCGTCGACGCCGATGCGCCGGTGGACGTCATGGACGGGCCCCTCGGTGCAGACCTCCGCGACGCCCCCGACGGCGAGGCGGGGACAGACGCAGTCGTCGTTGAGGACGCCTTCGATGCCAGGGACACGGGTGACGCTCCCGACCTTGCCGACGCTTCCGACCTCGGCGACGTCCCCGGCGGCCCCGACGGTGGCGACGCCCCCGAAGGCGGTGACCGTCCCGACGGCGGCGACGGTCCGACCGGTTCGTGCGGCCGCACCTCGCCGCCCACGACGGTCTGCTGGGGCGGCCGCTGCCTGAACCTCTCGCAGGCCGTGCGCAATAACCTGGCCCTGTGGCTCGATCCCTCCAACCTCGGCCCGCCGGGCAGCAAGGTGGACACGTGGTGCGACCAGTCCGGGCACGTGAACGACGCCTATGCGCTCTTCGAGCTGCCGACCGTCACCGCCGACGGCATCGAGCTGGCCTACGGCACCACCGGAGCCGGCCTAGCTATCGGCAACGATCCTTCCATTGATTTCGGAGCGAGCGATTTTCTCGTCCTCATCGTCGTCGGCATCACGCAGGGCAGTGAGGGCAGGACCATCTTTCTGAAGTCCGACGGTGCGACCATGTTTCCCAAGCAGGTGGGGCTGGAATGGCTCGTCTCCGGCAGCGACGGGTTGCGCCTCATGGGAGAGGTGAACGAGACGACGGCCGTCTCGCCGGTTGCAACCGACCCAGGCCCGGTTCGCCTCTATGGCCTACGGCGCGTCAACGATCAGGTCGAGCTGAGGATCAACGGCGTCATCGTGAAGACGACGCCGCTTGCCACTCCCGGCGCGTCGACGGAGAACGGCCGTGACGTGTTCATCGGTGAGTCCGGTAGCGGAGATCCGTTCAGCGTCAACACCCTCCACGCCGTGGTCGTCATTCGCGGCGCTCTCGACTCCACCGAGGTGGGAACGCTGGAAGGCTACTTGCTCGGCGCTTTCGGGCTCTAGCAGGCTGCTGAAGAACGCGTCTTTGCCGCTGGATTTCTTTTGGTCTCGGGTCGGTTCAGCGTGAGTAAGGGTGCCGCGGGTCACGTCACCGATGGACGCAGTTGTAGGCGGTCATGATCAGGTAGCTGCCGTCCCAGGTCTTGCGGCGGCCCTTCAACTTCGTTCGGCGGAGACCGGCGACCGACTTGTCGGCCGGCGAGGGGCCTGGGCCGCCGCGCGCCAGGGACTGTTCCGTCTCGACCCAGGCGGCTGGTCGCCCAAAGAAATTGCTGTAACGACGGTGTGGCGGCAATGTGACGTCGTCAGTCCCGGATCTGGGGTGAACGATGAGGAGATTGAAGTCGTCGCTGCTCGCCTGCCCTATGGACCGCTTGACCCCGAAGACTTGCACATGTATCACCCGCCGGGTTGTGGAACTAGGGAAGCCACCCGAACCTAGGAGGAACATCACAATGAAAAAACCGACATTGGCAGTGATCCTTTCCTCGCTCCTGGTGGTGCCCACTGCTTGGGCCACAACCACAT
>DATBFY010000392.1:0-16033 GCA_036558265.1 Tepidisphaeraceae bacterium
ACGTGAGCGTGCGCCTGACCTGGCGGCTGGAGGTGGACGGGTGGAAGTCGCGCCGGCTTGAGTTGTCGAACCTTGCCGAGCTGCCGACCCGCTCGCCGACGCTGTTGCAGGGTTACGTGATGCCCGTGCTGCGGCGGCTGGGGCCTGGCCGGCCGGCGGTGGACGTCTACCGCGTGTTCGACCAGATCCCGGCCGATCCGAAGGTCGTCCGAGCGGTGCTGCCCCTGATCGCAAAACTCGACTCGGACGATTCGACCACGCGTGACGCGGCGATGACGGCCCTCAAGGCCATGGGTCGGCCCGCGATCCTCGCGTGCATGCGACTGGATCCGGCGATGCTCTCTCCGGAGCAGAAGAACCGCCTGTCGGCGTTCTATGCGGCGGAGGGCTGGCTGCACGTGCCGGAGATCGAAGCCGCCCGCGCGGATGCGGACTTCCTCACCTCGTGTCTTGAGGATCAGGACGAGGCGGTGCGCACGGCGGCGTCGAACATGCTCGCGGGGCTGCGCACCGCGCGGCAATTGCGGCGGTGAGGCGCGGCAAGCGCCTGTTGCACAGGGTCACACGGATTCCATTTGAGACTTGCGCCGTGGCCCGCGACGTGGCCCGCAAGCGGGGCGGCTAAACGGGGTCCGAAGGTCAAGGATTGTGAAACCGCGGGTGGCGCACAAGGGGAGAACGCCCGCGCGCGACCGCGCGGGCGTCCTTGTTGCATCAGAAATCAATTCGCGAGCCGCGGGTTGACGCGCGTCACACCCGCGGCAGGCTTTCGACCTCTCGGCCGTCCTCGTCCACCGTGTAGAAATAGGACTTGCCGGCCTTGTCCTGCACCTCAGCCTGGTAGTAGGTCTTGCCGGCGCGCTTGTACTCGATGACCTCATCAACTTTGCCGCCCTTGGCGAGCGCGCCGATCTTCGACTTGGCGGCGCCGGGCAGGCGGTCGAACTTCACGACCTCACCGGGATCGATGTCACCGCGGACGCCCTCGACCTGGCCGTTCTCGCCCACGCGGATGTAGCGGGTGTACTTGCCCTGGCCGACCTCGGCCCGGTACATCGTCTGCCCGTTGTGCTTGTAGCGGACGACCTCCTCGACCTTGTCGGCCTTCGCGAGGCGGCCGATCTCGGTCTTGACCGAGCCCGGCAGGCGGTCGAAATCGACGATCTCGCCGTCGGTTTCGTCGCGCGCCAGGCGAACCTCGCGGCGGGCGGCGGCGGTGCGGGCCTCACCGGCCGCGGTGCCGCGCTTGGCGATCACCTCACGGTCGGTGATGTCGCGGGCCTCCTGCTCGGTCATCAGCTCACCACCGGGCTTGATGCGGATCACGGTATCGTTGCCCTTGGTGTCGATGACGGCGCGGTAGAACTCCTTGCCGTCGCGCTCCACGTGGTAAAGCGCCGTCACCTCGTGGTTGCCGCGCTCCTTGTCAACCGTCGCCTTGACCGGCTTGGGCAGCGACGCGTACTTGACCTGCTCGTCGATTTCCTTCTCTGCCTTGGCGAGCAGGACCGGTCGATCTTTCGCAAACGTGAAGGGCGCGACCGCGCCCATGACGCCAAACGCCAACGCGCCGGTCACGATCCAGTTCCGTTTCATGAGGGTCTCCTTCTGCGCTAAAAGTCCCTGGCTCTCGAAAGACACGCGCCGGTCGCGGAGGTGAGTGGCCGCTAATCGCCGGATGAGGCCGCCGCTGCTGACACGAACGCGCGTTCACGAACACGTCCAATTCCTTCGCGGACCAATGCTAACACTGCCTTCGTAGATGGGTCGAGGTCAAAAATCGGGCAATGCGAAGCGTGGGCGAGATGAACGCTTGATGAACGCGCGTCGCGCGCTTGCGGAGCCCGATCGGGGCATCGAAGTTTTTGCTGCGGGCTTCCCCGATACCGCCGACCTCGCCAACCGCGAGACTTGAATTCACGTCCGCCCCCACACGCACACGTCGCCGCCGCTCGCTTCATTGGAAGGTGCGATCACCCCGCGAACGGCGTTCCTGATCGCGCATCACATGGACGCGCACGCGATCCACGACGGGACGATCGCCCACCGGGCCAGGGTGCGGCTGGCAGAATCCCCCGATTACGATGACCTGCGGCTCTTGGGTGAACTCGACCGAATCGGCCGCCGGACCGGTGTACAGGTCTGCACGGTCGATGAGGCGCGGGAATACGTGCGCCGGCTCGACGACGAATCGTCCTTCGGCAACGGTGGATGGTCCGCCTGATCAGGCCGCCTCGAGCGATCGCCGGATTAACTCCTTGCCGGCGAACTCGCACCCGACCGCGTAGCCGCCGCCCTCTTCGTCCTGCTGCGCCTCGCACGCGATGACGCGCACGCGGCTGGACCACTTGATCGGGCCCGCCTCGAGGCGCAGGAGTCCGCGCTCGCCGGACTTCATCGCTCGCGGCGAGAGGATCCGCACGCCCAGGAGCGAGAGGTCCACGATCTGCACGGCCCCGTAGACCGTCCGATCGGCGTCGCTGCGGAAGGTCGCCCGGGCGCGCAGCGCCTGTCGAGACGTCCGGCGGCGTTCGGGATCACGGACCCCCCTCGCCGTCGCGACGTCGCCCGCGGCATCGGCGCGGGTCATGGCCGCCGCCCGCGCCAGCTCCGACGCCCGCTCCGCACCCGGGAATTCCAGCACGCCGTTCATCTGCCAGGGCTCGTCTTGCGTCTGCGGTTCGGCCGCCGCGGTCGGCGCCGCCATCGCAACCGCCGGCACCACCACGGCGGCCTCCGGCAGGACCGGCGCGGGCAGTCCGGGCAGGCCCAGCAATGCTTCAAAGTCGTCGAACGACCGACGCGGTTTCGAAAACGGGAATTGATCGGGCAAGGGGCGTTCCATATCCGCCTTATCGATCGGACCGCACATCCCCTTTAGATGCTACAAACCGCACGTCATCACCCGCCTTGCCCGCCATATCTCGACGGCTATCATGGGTTTCGCACCTCTCCCAGGCATGGCAACGGGCGTTCGATATGATCAATCACGTCATCGTCGTCGGCGGCGGCAGCGCGGGGTTCCTCGCGGCCATCAGCCTCAAGACGCGCCTGCCCGACCTCCGCGTCACCGTCATCCGGTCAAAGGAGATCGGGATTATCGGCGTCGGTGAAGGCTCGACCCTGGCGTTCCCCGCCTACCTCCACGGCCACCTCCGCATCGACATGGGCGAGTTCCTCAGGGTCGCCCAGCCAACGTGGAAGCTCGGCCTGCGCTTCTTCGAGTGGGGCCCGCGGCCCTTCTTCGATTACACCTTCGCCCCCAACCTCCAGGCCCGCTGGAACGACCTCGCCAAGCCGATCGGGTTCTATTGCGACGACGTCTACGAGAATTCCAACCTCAATTCGGCCCTGTGCTCCCACGACCGCGTCTTTGCCCGCGGCAAGCAGGGCGAGCCCCTGATCCATCGCGATTTCGGTTACCACGTCGAGAACGTCAATTTCGTGACCTTCCTCGAATCCCACGCCCAGCGCGTCGGCGTGGTCATCCAGGAGGACACGATCGAGCACGTCGAGCAGGGTGAGCGCGGCGTGACGAACCTTCGCCTCAAGTCCGGCGCGACGGCCTCGGCCGACCTTTACGTCGATTGTTCCGGATTCGTCTCGTTGCTCCTGGGCAAGACGCTCAACGAGCGGTTCATCAGCTTCAAGCCCACGCTCTACTGCGACCGCGCCATTGTGGGCGGCTGGGAACGCGCCCCGGCCGACGAGCCCATACGCCCCTACACCACCTGCCAGGGGATGGATGCCGGCTGGTGCTGGCGGATCGACCACGAGCGCCGGATCAACCGCGGCTACGTCTACTCATCGGCCTTCATCAGCGACGACGATGCCGGGCGCGAGTTCCGCCAGAAGAACCCGAAGGTCGGCGATACGCGCATCGTCCACTTCGTCAGCGGACGGTACGAGCGATGCTGGGTCCGCAACGTCGTCGCGATCGGCAACGCCACCGGCTTTGTCGAGCCGCTCGAGGCCACCTCCCTGGGCGCGATCTGCGACGAGTCTTACATGCTGGGCGAGACGCTCGCGGAGTCCGACCGCAATCCCAACGCGAACCTGGCCGACCACTACAACCGCCGCAGCGGCGTCAAGTGGGACTACATCCGCGACTTCCTCTCCATCCACTACCGCTTCAACACGCGGTTCGAAACCCCGTTCTGGCGCGAGTGCCGCGATCGCGTCGAATTGTGCGGCGCCGCCGACATCGTCGAGCACTTCCTCGAAAACGGCCCCGGCTACCTCTACCGCCAGAACACGATCGACCCGCGCAACCAGTTCGGGATCGAAGGCTACCTGCAACTGCTGGTCGGGATGAAAGTACCCTACCGTGCCCGCTACAAGCCGACCGAGCGCGAGGCCAGGCTCTGGGAGGAGATCCGCGCCCATCTGAACAGCCAGGCGGCCTCCGGTTTCACGATCCCCGAGGCGCTCCAACTCGTCCGCGCGCCAACCTGGCAATGGAATCCCGACTTCTTCCGCCGCAGCTACCTGCTGGCGTGATGCCGCTGCAGGACGGCAACGCGTATCCCCGTCCCAAGCCTCACGGAATCCAGCTCAACCTCGAAGACGGGTCCGGCACGAGGGCCCAACCCGTGTTCGTGCGCAGCGGCGTGAGCTCCTGCGACTTGAGGTCCAGGACGAACAGCTCGCCGGTCGAATCCATCGCGAACAGGTTGCACAGGACGAACGCGACCTTGGTGCCGTCGGGCGAGAACGCCGGCCGCTGCTGGTTGTGCCCGTCCAGGAACAACTGCCGCAGGTTCTTCCCGTCGCGGTCGATCAACCACACCTTGTTGCCGGTGACGAAGGCGACCGTCTTGCCGTCCGGCGAGACGCTGGGTTGGTTGGTCACGCCGATGTTCGGATCGATCGGCCGGACCTTTTTCGTCGCCGGATCGAGCTCGAACAGCCCGGGGTCGTTGTACTTGCCGGTCGCGATCAGCTTGCCGTCGGGCGTCCAGGCGGCATCGTCGTAACCGACGAAGCTGACGATCTCCTTGCCCGCCAGGTCGAACACGCCGACCGACGGCGTGGGCATGAGCGGAAGCTTTGCGCTGCCGATCGCGTCTGGCGGGCCGTCGCGACGCACGGTCGCGACCACGCGCTTGCCGTCGGGGCTGAGCAGGGGGCCCACGGCCTCTTCGTTGAACCGCATCGTGTTGAGCGTCTTGACCGGCGGCGCTGCGGCCGCGTCGCGCATGATAAACGCGCCGGTCGAATCGACGTAGGCGAACAGGCGATTGCCGGCCATCGAAGGCAGGGTTCCGTCCGCGATCGTCTCTTCCTTGCCGCTGGTCAGATCCACCCGCTGGATCATCTTCGTGCGGGACCAGTCACGGAAGATGAGCTTTCCCGGCAGCGGCTTGTTGATCTTCCCGCCCGCGGCGCCCACCGGGAGTTGCACCTCCTCGTAGGTGAAGCCGATGCGCCAGTCGTCAAACTTCCCCGCCGGAGCCTCGAGCTGGTCGAGCGTCAGCAGGTACTGGGCGCCCTCGCGGTTCATCAGGAGCACGTAGCGCTTGTTGCCGATCGGCGTCTGGTTCGAGTATCCGGCGATATCGCCCGACGTGATGCGCGCGACGTCCGGCTTGAGCTCGAACGAGTTGATGTGCGCCGAGAGCAAAAGGGGAGCAGGCGAGCTGAGCGTCGGCTCGAAACGCAGTTCGATCTGCTTGGAGGTCGGGTTGAACCACGAGGTCATGCCGCCCGCCTGTGGCGCCAGGTACTTGAAGACGATGTCCGGCAAATCATCAGGCCGGATGACCACCACGCCGTCCTTAAACCGGAACCCCTGCCCGAGTCGCAGCGTGAAACGTTTCACGCCGGCGGCGGGCTTGATGATCCCGCCCGCGGGAACGGCCGTCCCACCATCGCTCGACGGCGAAGCGGTCGCAACGACGCCGTCCGACCCCCGTGTCGGGTCATACCAGTCCCTTGAGTTGGTCACCCGGATGAGGAACGCGACAGCGGCGATCAGCAGTGCCAACGACGCGATGCCGGCGAAGACCAGCATCAGTTTCCGAGAAGGCGGGGATGCGGTTGCCATGACCTTCACCTCCAGAAGTCGATTGGACCCTGGTTTCGACACGTCAGATCGGCGGGAGGTTTGAGATGATTGCGCGGGCTTCTCGCCGTCGCTCACAGATGATCTTAGCCTGAGTGCATGATCGCGGCACTATCGCGATTCAACGTGCGAGCATAGCCCTGTTCAGGGCCTTGGCCGCGCGAACGAATCGTAGGACCGCCAGGACGTGGACGACCTGTGCGACACCAATTCCCCCCTTTAAGATGTCGCGTCAGTCCGATGGAGCACCTCGAAGGTCGACAATCCGTCCTGGCTGCGCTGCGGGCGCGGCAACGCCGGTTTCAGGTCATCCTGGTCCGGCATGGCGCCCATCTCGAAAGGTTCCAGGACGTGCTGGACCTGGCAAGAGAGCTGAACGTCCCGGTCAAAGCCGTCGATCGTCGGGAACTCGATGCCATGGCGCACGGGCAGACCCACGGCGGGATCGTCGCGCTCGCCGGTCCCAAGCCGCGGACGAGTGTGGACGAGCTGCTCGCCCTGGTCGACGGGCTGAGGACGTCGCCGCCGCTCCTCCTGCTGATCGAAGGTGTCGAGGATGCGCGAAACCTGGGCTTCACGCTCCGCAGCGCCGAGGCCCTGGGGGCGCACGCCGTGCTCATCAAGAAGCACCTGTGGGACTTCGATCCGGTCGAGGTCGCCAGGCCCGCCTCCGGCGCGTACGAGCGATTGCCGCTCGTGCAGATCGATTCGACCGACCCGTTGATCCAGCTCCAGCGTCGCGGCCTGAGGCTCCACGGCTGCGTCGCCGGCGCCAAGCGGACGATCTACGACGTTGACCTGGCGGGCCCGTCGATCCTGGCGATCGGCGGCGAGAAACGCGGACTCTCGGGCGCCGTCCGGTCGCTCTGCGATCGCTTCATCACGATCCCCTCGGTGGGGGGCGAGGCGACCAGCCTCTCCCTCTCCCACGCGTCCGCCGTCATCCTCGCCGAAGCCATGCGCCAACGACTGGTCCGCGCGAACGCGGTCAACCAAACAGCCGCCCCTGACCCGCCGCATCCTGGTTCACCTCTTCCTCCGCGACCGCCAGGCCCATCATCCGCATGAACCGGCGGCAGGTCGCGACGGCGTATCCCGAGTAATCGTTGTTGAAGAACCCGAAGACGTCCCGGACGTCGCCGCCGCGCGTGGCCTGCTCGACCTGCGCCTTCCACCATTCCAGGCTCGGGGTCATATCTGCCTGTTCGCGATTCAACCCGGCATACCGCTGGTGCTCTCCGACCCATCGTAAATAGAGGAAATCGCTCGTCACATGGATCCGGCCGGGCCGGGTCAGGTACTCCGCCGCGACCAGAGCGCAGCGATGCTCGCGCAAGAGGTCAAGCGTCCGCTGCTGGCCCCAGGACGAGTTGCGAAACTCCACCGCGAACCGCAGGTCCTGCGGGAGCGTCTTCAACAGGCGTTCCAGCTCCTCGAACTGATCCATCCCGCAACCGGGCGGCAATTGGAGCAGCACGACCGCGAACTTGGGTCCCAACTCCCGCATCACGTCGAGGAATTGCTTCATCTCCCCGCTCCGACGCCCCAGCGCCCCCGCGTGGGTAATTTCCTTGAGCGTCTTGACCGCGAAGCGAAAGCCGTCCGGGGTGAAGTCGGCCCACCGGCGAACCCGCTCGGCTGGAGGTGTGGCATGAAAGGTCGTATCGAGCTCGACCGTGTCGAAATGTCGTGCGTACCACGACAGGTAATCTCCCGCCTTGCTCCCGGAGGGATAGAAAACCCCGGCCCAGTCCGAGTAACCGAACCCCATCGTCCCCAGCCGCAGCCGCGTCTGATGTGGCGATCCATTCATGAAAAACCGCACAATTCCGCAATTTTACGGCCCAGTCCGCTCGTTTCTTTCTTCGGGCTGGATCTGCGGGTCCGGCTCCGTGTGTTCTTCCGCCTCTGCCTCCTCCACCTTTCCGTCGACGACATCGGGCGGCATGTGGGAGATGTTGTCGGCCTGCGGACCCATGAACCTCGTCCCGCTGTGCTCGGTTTGATCGCCTTCGGGATCGAAAATGCTCTGGCGCGTCATGATCTTGCTCCTGCGTTGGTGCTCGATCGGATCATAGGCAGGCGACGTGCCGCGCGCAGATTTTCGCCTTGATTTCGCGGGTACGCGCGCGGGTGGACGCAACCTAAAATGCGAGCATTATGTCCCCCCGTAAGTACCCGAAGTTGGCGGGCGGTGTGCTGGCCGATTACAACGCCAAGCGGAATTTCAAGACCTCTCCGGAGCCCGCGGGCCAACCCGCCCCCAAACGATCGACCAAAAAGAAAAAAGGCCCGGTCTTCGTCGTTCAGAAACACCTGGCGTCGCACCTGCACTACGATTTCCGCCTGGAACATAACGGCGTGCTTCTCTCGTGGGCGGTGCCCAAGGGGCCGTCGCTGAACCCGGCGGACAAGCGCCTGGCGATGCGCGTCGAGGATCACCCGCTGGACTACGCCGACTTTGAGGGCGTCATCCCGGAGGGTTACGGCGCCGGCATCGTGATGGTGTGGGACCAGGGGGCATGGACGCCCGAACCGGGCTTCGAGGACGTCGAGACGTCGCTGGTCAACGGCGAGCTGAAATTCCGCGTGGACGGCGTGAAGCTCAAGGGGTCCTGGGTGCTCGTGCGCACGCGAGCGGACGGCTATCCCGAGGGGCGCACCTGGCTGCTGATCAAGCACCGCGATCAATGGGCGGGCGACGTTGATGTGACCGGGGTCGCCCCGGACAGCGTGAAGAGCTTCGGCGATTTCGCGCAGATCCTGGCGAAGGACAACCCGGACGTCTGGCAATCGCACCGCCCGGCGCAGGGAGGCGCGACGGGGAAGTTGCTGACGCAGATCATCGAGCAGGCCGCCCGCATCAAGGCCGGACGGGGCAGGCGCCGGGCAGGCGGCGCCGCTCGAGGTAAGACGGTGGAGCGCAAGTCGAAATCGGCCGGCGCGACGAGCGCGCGTCGGCGGCGCAGCAAATCGTCGTCCTCGTCGTCCAACGGCAAGTAAGGCACGCGGCCTGTCGTGCGGCCGCGGGCCGTCCCTTTTTCCCACCGAAGTGGTTTTTCGTTGGACGCGTTGCGTGCCTGCGCGCTACGCGCTTCGCCGCGCCAGGCGGCTGAGCTGTCGCGTGTCCTGCGCAGGCCGGGGCGCCGGCTTGATTGGTGGCGGCTTGGCGGCCGTGGAGACGGTGTCCTGTGCCGGCGCGCTGACTGGCGCAACGCCACTGGGCTGGATGGCCTTCGCGTGACGCACCGCGTGCGTCCGCACCGCCGGACGACGGCCGGCCTGGTCACACCGATTGGTCGAGTACGCGGCCGCCGCGGTCGTCGCCGCGCCCATGGCCACAATGGTTATCCAGGCTCGGATCACGTTGTTCACGACGCGCATCGCCTCCGCCGAGGATCTCCAATATGCCCGTGGGGTTGTCAAATGGAGCCGGTTGTAGGGGTTGGCGGGCCGATAATGGATGTCATGACCGCTCAACACCCCGGTATGCCTCGGGTATGATCTTCTGTCTCAGGGCCGATCCATATCAGGACTCCAGATATCGGGAGAATCGCATGCTCAAGCCGCTGCTCGCCGTCGTCGCGTTGTTTGCCCTTGCCCCGTTGGCATTCGCGGAGGCCGACAAGGCCGCCGGGCCGCTTCAGTTCAAGGTCAAGGACATCGACGGGAAAGACGTGGACCTGTCGCAGTACAAGGGCAAGGTCGTGCTGATCGTGAACGTCGCCAGCAAGTGCGGCAACACCCCGCAGTACAAGCAGCTCGAGGAGGCATACAAGAAGTACGCCGACAAGGGCTTCGTGATCCTGGGCTTCCCCGCCAACGAGTTCGGCCACCAGGAGCCGGGCACGAACGAGCAGATCAAGGAGTTCTGCACGAGCACGTACAACGTCGATTTCCCGATGTTCTCGAAGATCGTCGTCAAGGGCGACGGGCAGGCGGACCTGTACAAGTACCTGACCGACAAGCAGACCAACCCGAAGTTCGCCGGGCCGATCACCTGGAATTTTGAGAAGTTCCTGGTCGGCCGCGACGGGAAGGTGGTGGCTCGGTTCACGCCCAAGACCAAGCCCGACGCCGCGCAGGTCGTGAAGGCGGTCGAGGCGGAACTGGCGAAGTAGCCTGACCCGCGCACCGGCGCGACCCGACAATGATCCGAATCTACTCGCTGCTATTGACGCTGCTGGTCTGCGCGGCGTCGGCGGGCGCTGTGGGCGCCGCCGACGCCGCGCTGGACCGCGCCCACGCCGATGCCGCGCGAAAACGGCTGTGGGACGAACACGTCAAGCAGATCCGCGGCGACCGGGCGGCCGAGGTGCAGGCCGGCAAGCTCACCGACGGCAAGCTCGAGATGCCGTTCGCCTATAAGGTGTTCGGCGACAAGCCGAAGAATGGGCGGAGCCTCTTCATCTCGATGCACGGCGGCGGCAACGCGCCCAAGCGCGTCAACGATCAGCAGTGGGAGAACCAGAAGCGGCTTTACAAACCGGCCGAGGGGGTTTACCTCGCCCCCCGCGCGCCAACCGACACCTGGAACCTCTGGCACCAGTCGCACATCGATTCCTTTTTCGCCCGGTTGATCGAGGACCTGATCGTCTTCGAGGACGTTGATCCGAACCGCGTCTACCTGATGGGATATTCGGCGGGTGGCGACGGCGTGTACCAGCTTGCCCCGCGGATGGCCGACCGCTTCGCCGCGGCGTCGATGATGGCCGGCCATCCGAACGACGCGTCGCCGCTGGGGCTTCGCAACCTGCCGTTTGCAATTCATGTGGGCGCGCTGGATGGCGGGTTCAAGCGGAACCAGGTCGCCAAAGAATGGGGACAGAAACTTGACGAGCTTCAGAAGGCCGATGCGGGGGGCTACCTGCACGTCGTCAAGCTTCACGCGGGCAAGGCTCACTGGATGGACCGCGAGGACGCCGAGGCCGTGCCATGGATGGCGCAGTACACGCGGAACCCGATCCCGCACCGCGTCGTCTGGCGACAGTCGAGCACGACGCACGATCGCTTTTACTGGCTGGCCGTTCCGCCGGGTGAGGCCAAGGCGGGCGCCGAGGTGGTGGCCGGCTACGACGCTCAGACGGTCACGATCGAATCGAGCAAGGACGTCGGCCGACTGCTCGTGCGAATGAATGACGACATGATGGACCTGGACAAGCCAGTCAAGGTGATTCGGGCGGGCCGCACGGTCTTCGAGGGGATCGCGCCGCGGACACTGGCGACGCTGGAGAAGACGCTCGCCGAGCGAGGGGACCCCGCGGGGGTGTTCGCGGCCCAGGTCGAGGTTCCGGCGGCGAAATAGACCGGGATTCCTAGGACGCGGACGCCTCTTCGGATTCGTGGGTCGTCACGGCAGGCTCGCGGTCCTTGGTCAACTCGCGGATCAGCACAGTTGCGAAGGAGCCGGCGGGCAGGGTGAAGGCGACGGTGATGTGCCCGCCATGCTCGTCCACGCCGCCGGACAGTTGGACGTCTTCAGGCCTGACGCGCAGGGGGCGTCGGGCGCCCTTGACCTTCTCGCCGCCCTCCTTGCGGAAGTCTTCGGGCTTGAGATGCGCTTCGGCCAGGACCGCTTCCTCGATCTGGAGGGGCTCGCCCGCGGGGAGGGTCATTCGATAGCCGACCAATGGCCCGGTGGGGCTGATCTCCCACGCGGCGGCGCGGGGTTGTTCGATCGCGGCGTCCTCGACCAGAAAGCAGGCTCCATTCTCGTGCTTGTACGCCAGGTCACCGGGCAGTAGCCGGTCGAAATTCCCGCTTCGTACGCGCTGGGCGAGGACCTCGTTGAACATGTGCGACTGGACGGCCGAGACCCACAGGCGCCGCAACCGTTCGTCGATCGCCTTCACGGCGGCGATCGGCTTGCCGGTCTTGATCACCCGCGCCAGCACGCGCCGCTCCATGCCGCTCTTGCGGGGCCAGAGCTTCATCGCCAGCTTCAGGTCGTTCCGATCGTACGCCTTGCGCGCCCCGGTGGTCTGGGCATCCTCGACCGACGGCATGGGCTTGCCCAGGAGCTGGTCGAGCAGACCCTTGGGGTCGGCGCGGACGATGGCGGCGCCGAGCAGGCGGTTGTCGCCGCGCCGGCCGAAGCGTTGCTCGCCGAAGTAGTTGGGCAGGCCGCGATCCTCGATCGTCTTGAGCACCGGCTGAAGCTTGACGACGTCGGTCGGGTTCACGTCCCTCAGGCGGATGGCGAAGCGGTTGGCCTTGAGGTGCCCGAGGCGCAGCTTGTTGCCGTGTGGGATGGCCCAACTGATGGTGATGTTGTCGAGCTTCAGGCCCATCACGCGCTCGGGTGTGGTGCCCTGGATCGACAGCACCTGCCGGGTCACGGCCTGCGCGTCCTTCATGCCGGCGTAGCCGATGCCCTTGGGCGAGACGTTGAGCGCGCGGCTGATGCGGTTGATGGCCTCGAAGGTGGTCAGGCCGACCTTCTGAATCTCGGCGTAGACGTGCTCGCCCTGGCCGGAGGGTTCGTAGAGGGGGATCTCCTGGACGAAGAAGTCTTCGGGCCGCGCTTTGATCGTGGCGGGGATGCCGGGGAAATCGGGGGTGAGATAAGGGAGGTCCATCGGGGCGAATTGTAGGACGGCATTGGACAAGGCAAAACTCCGTCATTTTGTTGCGCGTCAATGACGCGCGCAGCGCAACCCCCTCCACCTGAAAAACAAAAAAACTTTCGCCCGAAAACCCCAGCAAATCCCCACCTTCCGCAACCTTGATGGCGCCGCGCGCGTCACCGGCGCGCAACTCCACGCCCTTATACGAAAGGCCAGCGATGCGCGCAACCCGCTTCCTCCCTCTCCCGGCCGCAACCTTGGGCTCACCTCGCGCCCCGAGCGCATCGCGCTGGGAGAGGGCGGGAGTGAGGGGCAGTGCGGAACGCCCCACAACCATCAAAACCCCACAGAACCCCACACCAATTCGCCTTTCCCCTCCCCCATCTTCACACCCCGAATACTCTTTGTTCCTTTGGTGCGTCAGTGAAACCGGCTGTGTCTTGCAGACTGAAAGGAGTGTGCCATGGAATGACCTGCTAGCCATGTAGCCCGGTGGGCGCGGCCCGGAGCGATCCGGTCCGCGAAGCCCCGCCCGGGCGAAGGCGCGAGCCGTAGCGCAAGCGAACCCACATCAGCCTCGTGAAACTTCCGGGAGTGGCCAGTCCGTCAAAGAGGATCAAGCCCGCACGGGCGGTCAAGCAGCAGGTGCATGCAGCCGCCCGACTCCCCGGGGTCGAAGGGGACGGCGCGTGCCGAAGGTCACAACCGGGAACTGAGAGACCTCCCCCGCCCGCGCCACGGCGCAAACGCCGGCTGGAAAGACATAACCACCGGGCGTGGCGGAGGAGGAGTCGGATGGGCTCGTAGTAGCGTTGAAGCGGAGTAACGTCCGCCGAGCCAAGGAGCCCTGACGGCATCACGCTGATGTAAGAGAAAGAGAGGCCCGCTTGTCCCACACCGGGAACAGTACGGAAGAACCGTCAGACCTGCCCCGCCACCTGTCGGTGAACGGCAAAGGCCTGCCGGCCAAAGTCTTTCTTTTGAGACAGAAGCTATACCTCAAAGCCAAACGGGAGCCGGCCTTCCGGTTTTACGCGTTGTACGACCGGATCTGCCGGAGCGACGTGTTGCTTGGGGCGTGGGAACGGGTGGCCGCCAACGGCGGCGCCCCCGGCGTCGATGGCCTCAGCATCGAACAGGTGCAAAAGAGCCAGCACGGCGTCGCCGGGTTCCTGGGCGAGATCGAACAAGCGCTCAAGGCCCGAACCTATCGCCCCCAGGCGGTCAAACGCGTCTATATCCCCAAAGCCAACGGCAAACTCCGTCCACTGGGCATCCCGACGATCAAGGATCGCGTGGTGCAGATGGCGGTGCTGCTGGCCATCGAGCCGATCTTCGAGGCGGACTTCCTGGACTGTTCGCACGGATTCCGTCCCGGCCGCTCGGCACACGATGCGCTGCGGGAAATCAAGGACAACCTGCAGCGGGGGCGGCGGGAGATTTATGACGCGGATCTACAGTCGTACTTCGACACGATTCCCCACGAGAAGCTGATGGCCTGCGTGCAGAAGCGGATCGTGGATTCGAGCGTGCTGAAGCTGATCCGGATGTGGCTGAAGGCGGTGGTTGTTGAGCCGGGCGATGGCCCCGGCAAGCCGCCCAAGGCCACTCGGAGCAAGCAGGGAACGCCGCAGGGCGGGGTGATCTCGCCGCTGCTGGCCAACCTGTACCTGCACTGGTTCGACAAACTGTTCCACCGGCACGACGGCCCGTTCCACTGGGCCGACGCGCGACTGATCCGTTATGCCGACGACTTTGTCATCCTGGCAAAGTACGTGGGCGGTCGGATCGAGACGTTCGTGGAGCAGACGCTGCAGGGTCGCTTTGGCCTCCTGGTCAACCGCGACAAGACGCGCACGGTCAGGCTCAGCCGGCCGGGCGAACGTCTGGACTTCCTGGGATACATGTTCCGCTACGACCGCGACCTCCAAGGCCGCGACCACCGTTACCTGAACCTGTGCCCGTCGGGCAAGTCGCTGCAGCGGGAACGCAGCGCGCTGCGGGAACTGACCGGACCGGCACGCTGTTTCATGCCGATTCCGGTGCTGATCGCGCAGCTCAACACGCACCTGCGCGGCTGGGCCAACTACTTCAGGCTGGGCTATCCGCGTCAGGCGTTCCGTCAGATCAACCGTTTTGCGCAGGAACGACTCGAACGCCACCTCAAACGCCGCAGCCAGCGTCCCTTCCGCACGCGCGGAATGACCTGGTACGCGCAACTCCTGAAGCTGGGCCTCAAACCGTTGTAGCCCAAAAGGAGCCAGGCCCCGTGAAGGCCAGAGCCGAAGCTGCCGTGAGAGCCGGATGCGGGAAACCCGCCCGTCCGGTTCGACGAGGGAGAACTGAACGGCAATCGCGCCGTTCAGTTCTCTACTCCACCTCCTTTGTTCCTTTGCGTCCCCGCGACTGGTGCACCCCCCGCCCGCCGGCGCAAAGCGAAGCCACGTCCCTTTTACCATTTGCTCTTTGCCTTCTCCCCTCCCCCCCGCCCCCACTGTGACAAATTTCCAAACGAACCCATCGATCCGCCTCCGCTCGCCCAACATCCGCGGTACACTTTGGCACATGCTTCCCGACTCCTTTGGTGACCGCTATCGCCTCGCGACCGATCGGGATGTTCACGCCAGTTCGTTCGGGCGCGTCGAACGACGGCGTGCACCTGCGGGTTCGACCTGGCGGGAACAGGTAAAGACGCTCGAAGACCCGCGAATCTTCGGGCCCGTGCGCGAGTTCGAGTGCGCGTGCGGGAAGTATGTCGGGCGGGAACACGACACCGCCCTGTGCGACATGTGCGGCGTGAAACTCGGTCCGGCCGAACTGCGGCGGACGCGCTGCGGGCATATCGACCTGCCCATGGCCGTGCCGCATCCGCTCGGGCAGGCGAAGGATCGGCTTGGGTCGGTGACCGTGTTGCCTGCGTCGTTCCTGGAGGCGCCCAGCGGCAATGAACTGGCGGTGATCTACGAGGGGCTGGTGGTCGCGCGAGAGGAGCGCGAGATCGCGGTCGGGCTGCAACGGTTGACGGAAATCCTGCTGCCAACGCTGCAGGTTGCGGACGACTGGGACTTGTCGGATCGGCGGCTGATCGCACGCGGGGTTGGATTGGTTGATCGCGCGGATGAGGAGTCGTGGGAGTTGGACCGATGATGTATCGCTTGCGCCGTCTGGTCCGCGCGATGTCCTTGCTGCTGTCGCTGGGCGTCGTCGCGCTGTGGATTCGAAGTTACTGGATCGAAGATCGCCTGGGACTACAGACATATACCAGCATCAGCGCCAAAGGACATCCACGGAACTATGACCTGATCGTCCAGCGCGGCCGTATGAGCCTGGTGCTCACTCGATACGAATATTTCGGATATGGGGGCGAGCCGGGTTGGACGTGGATTGCCGAGCCGGTGGAATT
>DATBFY010000393.1:0-9258 GCA_036558265.1 Tepidisphaeraceae bacterium
CTCGGACACACCCAGAACGGCAACAACAACACCTACTGCCAGGACGACGACCTGACCTGGCTGGATTGGGACCTGGACGAGCGGCGGCGGAAGTTCCTCGACTTCGTCAGATGGTGCACCGGGATCTTCCGCGAGCAACCGGTGCTGCAGCGGCGCAAGTTCTTCAACGGTCGCGCGATCCGCGGCGCCAACATCAAGGACATCACGTTCTTCGACAACTTCGGGAACGAGATGTCCGACGAGGCGTGGAACACGGGGTGGGTTCGGTGCCTGGGCGTGCGCCTGGCGGGAGACCTGATCAACGAACAGGACGAGCGCGGCGAGCCGATCAGGGGCGACACGCTCCTGCTCATGATGAACGCCCACTGGGAACAGTTGCCGTTCGTCCTGCCCAAAACCCGCACCGAGCACGTCTGGGAAATGCTGGTGGACACCGCCGAGCGCCCGGACATCCCGCTGGTGTGGAAGGGCGGCCAGGAATATCCACTGTACGGGCGCTCGCTGGCGGTGTTGAGGACCAACGTTCCCGAGCAGGCCGGGACACGCTTGTCGCCCAGCCAGGTGGACACGCTGCGACGCAAGGCCAGGCGGCCCAACTTGCCCGCCCCCGGTGACGGGCAGCGCGGCGGCGGCGGCGTGTGACCGGTCATCGAACGCACGGGGTTGTCAACGGATGGACCAACAGGGATCAGTCGTGCCACAGGGCAGGCGCCTGGCCGTCGGCGCGGAAGTGCTGCCGGGCGGCGGCGTGCACTTCCGCGTGTGGGCGCCGCGGCGACGTGCGTTGGACGTCGTCTTCGAAGGACGCGACGCGCCCTCCCCTGTCCCGCTGAAGGCCGAGGCCGGTGGTTACTTCTCCGGTGCGGCGACCGCGGCGCGCGCCGGCGCGCTCTACCGGTATCGCCTGGACGGAGGAGACGCCTTTCCCGATCCCGCCTCGCGATTTCAGCCCCAGGGGCCGCACGGTCCGTCCCAGGTCGTCGATCCGGCCGTGTTCCAGTGGAGCGATGCCCGGTGGGCCGGTGTCGGCCCGGCGGGGCAGGTGATCTACGAGATGCACGTGGGCACGTTCACGCACCAGGGAACGTGGCAGGCCGCCATGCGCGAATTGGCGGCGCTCAAGGAGCTTGGCGTCACGCTCGTCGAGGTGATGCCCGTCGCCGACTTCGCCGGCACATTCGGTTGGGGCTACGACGGCGTGAACCTCTTCGCCCCGACGCGACTGTACGGATCGCCCGATGATTTCAAAGCATTCGTGGATCGCGCGCACGCGCTGGGGATGGGCGTGATCCTCGACGTCGTTTACAACCACCTGGGTCCCGACGGCAACTACATGGGTAAGTTCGCCCAGACCTTTTTCAGTCAACGACATCACACCGACTGGGGCAACGCCATCAACTTTGACGGCGACGGCTGCGGCGGCGTGCGCGACTTTTACCTCGCGAACGCGCGCTACTGGATCGAGGAGTTCCACCTCGACGGCTACCGCTTTGACGCCACCCAGAACATCTACGACGATTCGCCCGACCATATCCTGGCCGCCATAACCCGCACCGCGCGACGGGCCGCCGGCCAAAGGCGGATCTTCCTGGTGAACGAGAACGAGCCCCAGCACACGCGCCTGGTGCGACCACAGGACCAGGGCGGCTTCGGCATGGACGCGCTCTGGAACGACGACTTCCACCACGCCGCCATGGTCGCCCTCTCGGGTCGCAATGAAGCGTACTACACCGATTACCTGGGCCGACCGCAGGAGTTCATCTCAGCCGCCAAGTGGGGCTACCTCTACCAGGGCCAGCGTTATCACTGGCAGCGCCAGCGCCGCGGGACGCCGGGCCTCGACCTGCCGCCGACCGCCTTTGTCAATTACATCCAGAATCACGACCAGGTCGCCAACAGCGCGCGGGGGTATCGCGCGCATCAGCTCGCCAGCCCGGGCCAGTTGAAGGCCATGACCGCCCTGCTCCTGCTCATGCCGCAGACGCCGATGCTCTTTCAGGGCCAGGAGTTCGCCGCGTCCAGCACGTTCCACTATTTCGCCGACCACGAGCCCGAGCTCGCCAGGCAGGTCCACGCCGGCCGGGCGAGGGATCTCAGCCAGTTCCCCAGCGTCGCGCGCCCCGAGGTGCAGGCCTGCCTGTTGGACCCGGCGGACTGCCGCACCTTCGAGCGCAGCAGGATCGACCTGGCGGAGCGCTCCACGCCGGGGCATGCCGAGGTCTACGCGCTGCACAAGGACCTGCTCAAGCTCCGCCGCGAGGAAGCTTGCTTCCGCCGGGTGCAGCGTCGCGGTGACATCGACGGGGCGATCGTCGGCCCCGATGCCTTCGTGCTCCGCTACTTTGGAGAGAACGGCGACGACCGGCTGCTGGTCGTGAACCTCGGCGTCGATCTGCACCTCACGGTCATCCCCGAGCCGCTGACCGCGCCCCCGGACGGCAAACGCTGGGAAATGCTCTGGTCCAGCGAGCACCCACGCTACGGCGGCTCGGGAAATCCGCCCCTGGAAACGCGCGGCGAAGACTGGCGCCTGCCCGGAGAAAACTGGCGCCTGCCCGGACGCTGCGCGGTCGTCCTGCGTCCGGTGGATGCGCCCGTCACGCCGGACAAGGGCAACCCCTGAACACCCAGGCCCGCCATGGGAACGCACGACGTCACCCCCCTGCCCGAGTCCACCTACCGCGTGCAGTTCCACGCCGGCTTCACGTTCCGCGACGCCACCGCCATCATCCCCTATCTCGCACATTTGGGCGTCACCCACCTTTACGCCTCTCCGTACCTCAAGGCCAAGCCCGGCAGCACTCACGGCTATGACGTGATCGACCACTGCGCACTAAACCCGGAACTGGGCAGCCAGGCCGATTACGATGTAATGGTCGAGGCGCTCAAGCTCCACGGGATGTCCCACATCCTCGACATGGTCCCCAACCACGTCGGCGTCGCGACAAATGACAACAAATGGTGGAACGACGTCCTCGCCCACGGCCGCGCATCGAAGTACGCCGACTACTTCGACATCGCCTGGCGCGGCTCGCCCCGCCCCGAGCTCCACGACAAGCTGCTCCTGCCCGTCCTGGGCAAACCCTATGCGCGGGCCCTGGAGAGCGGCGAGCTCCGCCTCGCATCCGATGATGACGGCAACTTCGCCGTCCATTACTACGATCGCCGCTTCCCCATCGACCCGCAGACCTACCCGATCATCCGGCAGCACAGCCTCAAACGGCTGAACGGTCACGTCGGCCACCCCGCCAGCTTCGACGCCCTCGACGACCTCCTGAACTGCCAGCACTATCGCCTGGCGTATTGGCGCGTGGCTTCCGACGAGATCAATTACCGCCGATTCTTCGACATCAACGACCTCGCCGCACTGGCCATGGAGCGGCCCGAAGTCTTCGAGGCCACCCACGCCTTCGTCCTCCGCCTGCTCGCCGAGGGCAAGCTCGCCGGCCTGCGCATCGACCACCCCGACGGACTCTATGATCCCAGGCAATACCTCGAGCGCCTCCAATTACACTACGCCGCCGCAGTCAGCGCCGACCCGGCCAGCAAGCCGCTCTACGTCGTCGTCGAGAAGATCCTCGCCGCCGATGAACCGCTGCCGCCCGATTGGCCCGTCCACGGCACCAGCGGATACGACTTCCTCAACAAGATCAACGGCCTGTTCATTCAGCGCGAAAACGAGGACGCCCTCACGCGCGTCTACGACCGCTTCACGGGCGACCCTAGCCCCTTCCCCGACATCGTCTACTGCAAGAAGCTCCTGATCCTCGACACCGCCTTCGCCAGCGAGTTGCAGATGCTCGCCAATCGCCTGGCACGCCTGGCCGCGGAGCACCGCTCTTCCCGTGACTTCACCGATCGGGGCCTGCGCCATGCCCTGCGCGAGATCGTCGCCTGCTTCCCCGTCTATCGCTCCTACATCTCGACACAAGGAGTCCACGCGTCCGACATTGCCCACGTCGAAACCGCGGTCGAAGAGGCAATCCGTCGCAACCCCAACGTTGACGCCTCCATCTTCCATTTTATCCGCGACACGATCCTCCTCCGCATCCCACCGAACATGACTGAAGCCGAGCGGGGCGATCGCATCAAGTTTGCGGCCAAGTTTCAACAATTGACCGCACCCGTCACCGCAAAAGGCGTCGAGGACACCGCATTCTACGTCTACAACCGCTTCACCTCCCTTAATGAGGTTGGCGGTGATCCAGGTTTATTCGGCATCTCGCCGGACGATCTCCACCAGTACCTGGCCAATCGCCAGGCTAACTGGCCCCACGCCCTCTCCGCGCTTTCCACGCACGACACGAAGCGCAGCGAAGACGTGCGCGCCCGCCTCAACGTGCTCTCGGAAATTCCCGAGGAATGGGCCGCCGCCGTCGAACGGTGGTCCCGAATCAACGAGTCTCATCGCGCGGAGATGGCCGGACTCAACGTCCCCGGTCCCAACGAGGAATACCTACTCTATCAGACGCTGGTCGGCGCCTGGCCGATCGATCCCGCCGATGAAGGCGAGCCGTTGCTCAGCCGCATCCTGGCGTACATGGAAAAAGCCCTGCGTGAAGCGAAGGTCTTCACCCATTGGACCGATCCCAACGCCGATTACGAGCAGGCCGTCCAGACCTTCATCACGCGCATCCTCGACCCGCGCAGCGGCGGGGACTTCCTCGCCGACTTCCGCCCCTTCCAGCGCCGCATCAGTGACCTGGGTCTGATCAACTCCCTTGCTCAGACCGTTCTCCGCCTGACTGCCCCCGGCGCCCCCGACACGTACCGGGGCAGCGAACTGTGGGACTTCAGCCTCGTTGATCCCGACAACCGCCGTCCGGTCGATTACGCGCGCCGACAGCGAATGCTGGCCGAGCTCCAATCGGGCTTCACCAAAGCCGGCGAAGACCGCCGCGCCCTCGCCCGCGAGCTGCTGCGATCGAAGAACGATGGCCGGATCAAGATGTACGTCACGTCAACCCTCCTAACCCACCGGCGAGCAAACCCCGGCCTCTTCTCGCACGGCCGGTACACCCCGGGCCAGCCCACCGGCCCCCGCGCCGACCACGTCTTCGCCTTCGCCCGCGAACACGCCGGCGGCCAAGCCATCGTCATCGTCCCTCGACTAGTCCACAGCCTGACACGTGACGAAACCGACGCCCCGCACGGCGAACAAGCATGGCGAGGCACGGCCTTGCAGTTCGAACTCTCACCGACGCCGGCCCCGTATCACAACGTCTTCACCGGCGCGCAGGTTCACCCCACCAACGTCAGCGGGCGCATCATGCTCCACTTGGCGCAGACAATCGCCGACTTCCCCGTCGCGGTGCTGGTCGGTTGACACTTCCTCCGGTGGAGATTGCTCTCATCGAGCTGACGGCGCATTTGTCCAGAACGAATCCCCAAATTGATGCATCGGATCGACAGTGAGAATCTGCTCGCATATCCCAAGCGCCGCCTTGCTGTTTCCAGCACGAAGCGCCTCGGCGGCCCGATTTGACAGCGCATCGAGAGTCCGTTCCCGATCCGCGGTATCAATGATCACGTGGTCGATTTCGTCGTGGACGCCTCTCTTACGGTCTTCCTCGTCCTCACGAGCGCGGCGCGCTCGCTGCGCGGCATTTAGCGCTTCCTGTAACTTCGTCCCGTCGCGCTCGACGCGATTGCGCACCGCCGAGATCTGTCTGTAGAAGTCGGCGATTTCACCTCCCCGAAACAGGTTCGCTTCTATCCGAACCGGAAACTCGCCTCGCAGAAGCGCAACCGCAGCATCCTCCACCTGACCTGAGTCCAAAGATTGCCGGGCGATCTGCAATTGCGTCGTGAACTGCTGTCGGATCTCGCCACGACGAATCTGGTGCGCACGGAACGTGCGATATCGAGGCACCGCAAGCCAGTACGAGACGCCCAGCACTGCCGCGATCACGAGGGCAGACCAGAACCACCGTCGATACGACCTCGGCGGCTGCGCATAAGTTAGCGCCTGCGCCATCATCCAACCCTACGCGTACCCTGACATCGCAATCCCACGCGGGGCGGCGCATCGGTTGTCTTAGTGACCGACGCGCCGCCCGGGATCTCCCTCGCAAATGGTCACTTCCCCCCCAACTCCTCGCACTCCTTCCCGAACCACTCCACGCACTTGGCCATGTTCCCCACCAGTTCCGGCCCCTTGCCGATCTCATACTCGATGTTGTACGTCATCTTCTTGAACGTCCCGCCGATCTTCCCCTCCTTGGTCTGGCGGTAGCACTCCTCCAGCATCCCCTTCGCATCCCCCGTGCCCGTGCCCCACGGCACGTCGTGGGCCTTGGTGTTGCCGAACTCGTTCAGGTCCTTGAAGTGCGACTCGAACACGTGCCCGTCGAGCAGCTTGAGCGCATCGATCGGCTTGACGCCCGACCGCTGCCAGTGTCCCACGTCCGCACACGAGCCGATCCGCGGATAATTCTGCACCGCCTTCAGCACGTGGTTGGGGTCCCAGTAGTAGCTGGGCTTGGGATGGTTGTGCAGCGCGACGTCGATGTTGTATTCATCCGCGAGCTTTTCGATCATGTCGAACTGTTTCTCAGTGGCTTCGCTGACGATCCGCTCCATCCCGAAATCCTTGGCGAATTGGAAGAGCTTGCGCGCCCCCTGCTCGTCCGCCGGGATCCCGATCACCCCGATCGACAGGATCTTGATCCCGGTCTGGTTGAGCTTCTGCCGCACCAGGCCCAGCGACTCCTGCGTCGCGTCCGGGCCGAACTTCACGTTCTTGTACTCGGGCGCGACCGCCTGCCCCGGGAACGCCTCCACGTACTTGATGCCCAGCATGTAAAGCGTGTCCAGCGCCTCGGTCAGCGTGCGGTCGCGCAGCGTGTACGCCTGCGAGCCGATCCGCCAGCCGATCTTCTCCGCCGCCTCGCTCGCCTTCACGCCCGTCTCGCGCGTCTTCACCGGGTCCAGCGCCCCGAGGATCTTCGGGTCGCCGATCAGCTCCTTGGGGGCATCCGCCGCGACCGCTGCCAATGACGACACCAGGAGCAGTGCGCAAACCAATGAAAGGGCCTTCATGATCGTTCCTCCGGATCGGTATCTGAAAGTTCAATTGCCATCCGCCACGAGCGGCATAAGGTACACTCCGGCCGCACGCGCCGAAAGCACCGATGATTAGGACAACGCAACCGGCGCAGCGTTGAGGCCGATGGGCTCGGCATTCAGGAGCGAATCGTGAACGCTGCTTCCTCCTACGACGTGATCGTCATCGGCGTTGGCGCCATGGGCGCCGCCACCTGCTACCACCTTGCCCGCCGCGGCGCCCGCGTCCTGGGCCTCGAACAGTTCGCCCTCGTCCACGCGATGGGCAGCTCCCACGGCCACACGCGGATGATCCGCCTGGCCTATTACGAACACGCCGACTATGTCCCGCTCTTGCGGAGGGCGTATGAGCTCTGGGACGACCTCGAACGCGCGACCGGCGAGCGCATCCTGTACCGCACCGGCGGTGTCTACATGGGCCCGCCCGAGGGCGAGATCGTCGCCGGTGCGCTCCTGGCCGCCCGCCAGCACAACCTCGCCCACGAACAGCTCTCCCACGCCGACCTCGCCAGGCGCCATCCGCAATTCCAGCTCCCCCAGAACTTCGTCGGCGTCTGGGAGCCCGAGGCCGGCTTCCTCCTCTGCGAAAAATCGATCGGCCTCCTCGCGCGCCTCGCCCTCGAGCACGGCGCCACCCTCCACGCCCACGAGCGCGTCCGCCAGGTCGATTTCACCCCCCGCGGCGTCACCGTCAGCACCGACGCCGCCACCTATTCCGCCGCCAAAGCCGTCTTCTGCGGCGGACCATGGAGCGGCAAGCTCCTGGCGGACCTGGGCGTGCCCCTGGTCGTCACCCGCCAACCCTTGGGTTGGCTCTGGCCGCGCAACCCCGCCGACTTTGCCTTGGGCCGCTTCTCCGTCTGGGGCATCGAGCAGCCCGACGGCAGCCTCGCCTACGGCTTCCCCATGATGAGCGACCTCCCCGGCCTCAAGCTCGCCCGCCACGGCCGCGGCGCCGTGACCGATGCCGACACCGTCTCGCGCGACCCCACCGACGTCGATCACGCCGAGATCATCAAGATCGCCCAGACCTACCTCCCCACCGCCATCGGCGCCACCCTCGCCACCCGCATCTGCCTCTACACCAACTCCCCCGACAGCCACTTCATCCTCGACCACCACCCCGCCACCGACCACGCCTGCCTCGCCTGCGGCTTCTCCGGCCACGGCTTCAAGTTCGCAACCGTCATCGGCGAAGTCCTGGCCGACCTGGCCACCACCGGCAAGACCGACCTGCCAATCCAGTTCCTCGGCCTCCAGCGTTTCAGGTCTGCCTGATCCCCCCTCGCCACCTTTTAGCGGCTGGGCTTGGCCAGCGCCTCGCACGCAGGCGTTGGTGGAACTGCCCCGCACTCCGGACACTGCTCCGGCGTCGCGCGCAAGTCATACCCACACGCGACGCACAGCCCATCCCGTAAACGCCGCCTCCGCATGCGCTGCGCGGGCGTGTGGCGCGTCACAAAGTAATGCATCCGGCGCAATAGGGGTGGAACCGTCGCCATCAGCAACCCGGCCGCCACCGTGGATGCCAGCACCACCAACACCATGAGCCACGGGTCAAATTCCAGCAGGAAGAACGCGCCAACAAACGGGCCGATGGCGCAACCCACCGTGAGCCACCGCGCCCACCGTGACAAACCATTTCGTCGTCTGAAGTGGGCCAACAGCCATGCGGTCGGAAGTACGAACGCCCACCCGACATAGTGTTCCGAAATCCGGTGCAACGAGGACGCAGGCCAGCCCGGCGCGGTGCGGCGGAGGACCTGGATCCCAAACGGCGTCACGATTACGCGAACGCTCCGCGTCCCGCCACTCGCGTGATCGACCCACAGATACGCCGTGCGAGCGCCGGAACGGGTCTTCACCTTGAGTACGCAAAGCCCGGCGGCGTAAATGAACCCCACGACAAGCGATAGCGCCGTGAGAATGGGAAATGCGCGGCGCACGAACCTGTACGGCACTTGACTCATCTGCGCAAACCACGTCGAGAAGCGGCGTGTGGGTCCAATCGTACCGCGCCGGACCATCGGCGCGCGACACGAGCCAGAGCGACAAAGATCCGCAATTCCGGTGCGCGCCGGTGACGCGCGCAGCGCAACTCCCCTCCGCCCGAAAAACAAAAAAACTCGCGCGCGAAAACCCAGCAAAACCCCACCTTCCGCCACCTTGATGGCGCTCCGCGAGTCACCGGCG
>DATBFY010000394.1:0-10892 GCA_036558265.1 Tepidisphaeraceae bacterium
AGCCAGCGCCGAGGGCGGGGGCCCGGGCAGGCGCGACCGGGGTGTTGTCGAGGCAACGGTCGCGGCGGCGGTCGCGGGCGGCGTTGGCGCGGTCGTGGAGGAGGACCGTCGGTCGCACCCGGTCGCCCCGGCGATTGCCGCAAGCAGAAGCACGACCCACGACCCGACGGCGGCGCGCCCCCGTTGCCACAGCATTACGTGATCAGACATGGTCCGATCATTATCGGCCAGTTTCACCCCATTGCATCCCTCTGCCGGCCAATTGGCGCTGGGCGTTTCACCGCACGCGCCGACGCCGCAAGCCCAGTCCGCCCGCGAGCGCGACGCCCACCGCACCGAAGAACATCGACGGCTCGGGGACCAGGGAGGTCACCACCACCGCGTTGCCGTCGCCGCCGTGGTAATTGACCGAGAACATCTGCCCGTTGTCCGCCATGATGGTCTGCGGCGCGTTGGCGAAGACGCCGACCAGGTTGGCCGGGTCCGTGCCGTCGGCGTCGAGGATCAGATAGGCGGTGTTGGGCGCGATCGAGCCCAGGGCGTGGAGGATCAGGTTGCCCGACAGCGTCGTGGTGCCGCCGTTCACCCGCAGCACGTCGGAAAGCCCCGTGCCCGGCTGCGCGGAGGTGGCCAGGTCGATCAGCAGCGAGGCGGTGGGCCCGAGCGAATAGGCGACCGTGGTGCCTGCGGGCGCGGTGATCGTCGTGTTGGAAGTGGCGTTGGGCGCCCCGGCGTGGAAGACGCCGCCCGCCTGGATGAACGGGAAATTGAACGAGCCGACGTTGCGCAGCTCGCCACCGGTCATGTTGAAGGTGGCGTTGCCGTCGCCCTTGACGATGTTGCCGCCGGACAGGTCCAGGACGCCGCCACTGAGGTTGTAGGTGGCGGTGCCGGAGGCGAGTCGTGCCAGCGCGAGATTGCCGCCGTTGATGCCGACCTGCACGGTGCCGCCGGTTTGCGTAACCGTGCCGGCGTTGGGCGCCGAGATCTGGCCATCGGCGAGTTGCAGGCTGGCCGCCACCTGGACCAACGCCGTGCCGCCGACGTTGAGCGTGCCGTTGCTGTTGTCCCACTGTCCGACAGTGAGGTGGCCGCTCGTGTCAACATTTCCGTTGTCCGGATTGAGCGTACGCAGCGTGCCGCCGGTGATGTTGTAGGTGGCGGTCTGCTGGTCGCCGATGACGAACTCGCCGCGGCGAACCTCGAATACGCCGCCGGTCTGGGTCACGGTCGCGCCTGCGGTAGGCGAGCCGGACATGATCGTCCGCGAGTCGAACGAGACGGTGCCGTTGTTGCTCAGGTTGAAGGTGGCGACGCCGTCCTGGCCGATGCGGTTCCACTGGTTGCCGTCGGTGATGTCGCTGACGTCGCGCTGGTGAAGCGTGCCGCCGGTGATGGTCATCGTTCCGGTCGCGCCGGCGGATTCGGCGATGTTGTAGCGCCCCGCGTCAACGGTCCCACCGGAGAGGTTGTAAGTCCCGCCGCTGCCCGTGTTGATGCCCATCCGGAACCAGCCGTTGAGGTTGGCGGCGCCGGCGGAGTGGTTCACGACACCGCTGCCGGTGCGATTGTCGTCGCCGAATCGGATATCGCGGAGGACGGGGATGTCGGCGGAGATGCTGGCCGGACCCGCGGCGGCGTTGACGAACGCCGCGTCGTCGGCACCGCTCGGCACGGCGGCGGTGCTCCAGTTCAGCGCGGTGTTGTAGTTGCCGTCGCCCGACTGATTCGTCCAGTCGATGCTGGCGGCCCACGCGTTGGCCGACAGCGCCCCAAGCGCGGCCCCCGAAAGCACCCAATACACCCGGTCGTTCGACCAGCGTCTGGACATGTTCCTCTCCTCAATCCTGGCTTCAACGACGTGCGAACGAAATGAGTTGACGTCCCGTCGGCGTGCGCCCACAAATCCACCCTGGCGACGGTAATTCGCCGATAGCGTACCCATCATCTATCACGCACGTCAATTTAAAATACGTGAATTTGAGCGGTTGGTTAGACGCCTGATTGATCACGGCAAGTCGGGGCGCAGCACGTGCGGCGCTGGCAACACCCTGGCGGTACGATGCCCGCGACTCATGCGCCCCGGGAATCTCAGATAGCACGCGAGCAACGCAACATGGCCAATGACTGCCCCCGCTACTCCGCCGCCGCCTGCCAGATTGATTCGCCCAATCCATCCTCGCGTGAGGATGTGAAGCGTCGCGTCGATCGGATGTTGGAGATGGTCGATTTCGCCGTGGGCGGTTACGCACCGTTTTCGGATGTGCGGCTGATCGTCTTCCCCGAGTTTGCCCATGCCGCCCCGATTTACACGACCGTCGAGAAGCTGATCGAACGCCTGGCGATCCCGATCCCCAACGAGCACACGGATCGATACGCCAGGAAGGCCAGGGAACTTGGGGTTTACATCCAGACCGGCACGTTCCTGGAGGTGGACGAGCGCTGGCCCGGACACGTCTTCAACACGACCTGCCTGATCGGGCCGACCGGGATCCTTTCCAAATATCGCAAGGTTCACCCCTGGATCCCCTGGGAGGTGCATACCAGCCCGCACGACCTGCCGAATTACGACCAGCCCCTTTTCCCCGTGGTGGAAACGGAGATCGGAAGGCTGGGCGCCGCGATCTGCTACGACTGGCTCTTTCCCGAAGCGATCCGCCAACTGGCGCTGGCGGGGGCGGAGGTGCTGATCCGAGTCTCGGCGTACATGGACCCGTGGGGCACCGCGCCGCCCATGGACTGGTGGACGCTGATCAACCGCACGCGGGCGATCGAGAACCTGGCGTACGTGGTCGCGAGCAACCAGGGGGCGAGCCTGGCGAGCTACCCGCCATTCAGTTGGCCGGGCGGGAGCATGATCGTGGATTACGACGGCCGGATCCTCGCCCAAGCCGAGGCGGGGCCGGGGGAGCGGATCGTCGTCGGGCCGATCGACCTGGCTGCCCTGCGCGCCGAGCGCGAGCGCCGGCGCGGACACCAGATGCTGGCCCATTTGCGCAACGAGGCCTACGCGTCGGCATATGGCCGATCGATCTACCCCCGCGCCGCCGAGCCTCCTTCCATCGAATCCAACGAGCGCGCGATCGAGCGCGGGCGGGCGAATCTCGCCAGCTACCGCCAACCCCCACCCGAGCGATAACGGGTGTTGAACCGCCGATGAAGCTCGTCGCGCCGGCGGAGATCGTCGGCCGTCGCCGCGGAGCGATGCGGAAGCGGTTCAAGCGTATCCCCATCCTTCGTATAAAGATCACGATCCTTGCACCAGCCGCTAAGCGAAAGGACCCAGTGGCGGGTGAATCCCGATGGCGCCGGCGCCTCAGGGACAGTAAAGGCGAGGTCGACCTCTTCACCGGGGCCGAAGATCGCCAGGGCGTCATCGGTCGAGCGGAGCAACGCCTCTACCGGGCCGAACGCGGTGTAGAAACCGTCCTGATGCGCGACATCCCAAAGCGGGGCGCGGCGGCTGTAATCGTACGCGGGACGATGATGGCCCAGCGCCTGCCGGAGCGGGAATCCCGATTCGACGAGTGTGGCGCGAGCGAGCGGAGCGGCGATCGGGCGCGCCTGGGGACAGGGCTCGGCCCAGGCGATGGCGATGCGGTCCCAGTAGATCTCCTGATTGGTGCGCAGGCGAAGCTCGCGAGTGCCGGCGGGGAGCTGATCGCGCGGGATGGGGATCGACATCTGCCGCGGCATGCCCGCGGGATAGCCGAACTGGTCGAGGACTTTGACCCATCTGCCGTCCGCGGCGCGGGCCTCGAGCGTCGGGGCCTGATACGCCACACCCGCCTGCCAGGCGGCAAACATGGTCTGGGAATACGGGTACTCGATCCAGCCGTCGATGAGGAGCATCGGATCGCCGGGAGCGGCGTCGATCGGATGGTCGAATCTCATCGTGATGGCATATTCGCGACAGAAGCCGACGAAGCGGGCGTCGCGCTCGCCGGGGTCGACGGGCTGGCCATCGATTCGGGCAAGCTCGGTGGTCACGTCCCGGCCGCGATCATCGGTGGCCGAGGTTGTGACGATCAACCGGCGATAGAAGCGGGGCTGGCCCGTGGGCTGGGGGTCGTTTATGCCCATCCGCTCGTCCAGCGCCATCGACCAGCCGGGCGGCAGGGCGTAGGCGGTGAGCGAGACGGCATCGAGGTAGCAAGCTTCCTCCATCGGCTCGGTGAGCTTCAGTCGAAGCTCTCCATTGAGCGGCTTGAGGCGGTTGGAGTCCAGGAGCAGGTTTTCCCACGGTCGCTCGGGCGCATATTGATTCGGCCCGACCGCAAACCCGATGCCGCCGACACCCAGGCAATCGGTGACGAACGACCACGCATGGCCATCCCAGGCGAACAGCACCGGACAGCTCGAGGTCTGGCGCTGGGTTTCCGAAATTTTCGTGAGCGCGTCGGCGGGCACGTCCAGCTCGGTCTGCCGCAGGCCATCGGGCCAGGTCAACGAGACGAAGTCGGCCCTGGACGCCCCCCCCAGGCCCAGCGACACCGGCGAAAGGGTCTGCCCGGGCCCCGACGTGTTGCGATAGGTCGAGAGGGCCGTCCAGCGGGCCCCGACACGCCCCGCAAGGGTCACCCCAATCCCCGAAGCGTTACAACGGGTCTGATCCGCCCGATTCCGTTTCCCCGAAAGGGACAGGGCCGCGAAGGGATAGCGGCCGGGGCCGGGGCGCCAGATGAGAGGCAGGCCGTCGGCGGAAATGGCGACGATCGACGGGCCGCTGGTCGGATCGAGGTTGGCCAGGACGATCGCCCGCGTCGCAACGTTGGTCGTGAATAGGGGTCGGGAAGTACTCACGGGCAGGATGCCGGTGGTACGGTCAGAGGTGTGCATCAGCGCGAGCGCGCCGGTGCCCGTGACGTCCGCGACGGCGAGGGATGCGACCGCCGGCACCGGCGCGAGCGATTGGGCGCGCCAACGCCCGGTACGATCTGGTGTCCAGCGCGACAGGCCGGTCGGCAACGCGGTGTGGAGCTCGACCTGGCCGTCGGCGTCGGTGTCGGCGGCGACGGCGGCGGTGATGGGGCTGGCGGCCAGTTGGTCGAATCCGGTGGGTTTACGATATTTCCACAGCCGGTCGTTGAGGAAGATGTCGTTGGGGGGGGCCTTCTTGAGAATTACGAGGTCGGCGTCGCCATCGTGATCCAGGTCTGCGACGACCAGCCCGGTGGCCTCGCGGCCGTCACCCGCGATCCCGGCCTGCTGCCCGATCGGGCGGAACGTGCCGTCCAGGTTGTTGTTCAGCAACTCGGTCGGGCCGTTGCGGCAGACGAGGATCAGATCCAGGTCCCCGTCGTGATCGGCGTCCACGAACGCCCCGTCGATCGTGTCGAAATCGCCGCCGGCCGTATGTGTGGCCTCGGTGACGTCCTGCCATTGGCCCCTTGCCGTCTGCCTCCAGAGCTGGTTGGGCCCGCGGCGGCAGAAATAAACGTCCGTCAGTCCGTCGTTATCAAAATCACCCCAGAGGCCGGCGTTGACGTTGTCGATCTTCGCCAGCGGGTGATCGAGCGCGATCTCAAAGCCGTTGTCGCGACGCAGGAGGACGGCGTTCCTCGCCGGTGCGCTCTGATCGAACGCGCCGGCAATGAACAGGTCAACGCGACCATCGCCATCGATGTCCGCCGCCGTGATCGACGGATGCACCGTATCTCCGCTTGCGGCTTCGCGCCGCCACGGGAGGTTCGTTGCGTTGAGGATCGGTAACGGCACGGGATCGGCGAAAATCGGACCCGCCGGTGGCGCAGCCGGGCCAACGGGCGCGCCATCGTCGATCGTCTTCACCTCCGCCTTGGGCCCCATGCGCGTGTACTTGAACTCGACCAGCCGCGCCTGCGGGTTGTCCTTCAGATGCTGGAACTCGTCGAGTTCGGCCTTCGCGTCGGCCTGCCGGTTGATCTGTTGCAGGCACAAGAATGCGCCGTAATGAGCGCTGCGCAAATTGGGGTCGATCTCGATCGCCTTGCGGAAGGCGGCCAACGCCTGGTCGCGCCGACCCGCCGCCAGCAGGCACTGACCCACGTAGTACCGGGGATACGCGTCCGCCGCATCGGCATCCGCGACCGCCTGAAACGCGCCCAGCGCGTCGGCGGCGCGGCCGGCGTTCAGGAGCAGCAACGCCTTGCAGTAAAGCGCACGAACGTGGTTTGGGTGGGTTGCCAGAACCTGGTCCAGGATCCTCATTGCCTCTTCGGAGTCGCCGGGCTGCTGGCGGTTCAGCGTCGCGATCGCGAGATTCGCGGCGACGTCGGGGTCGTCATATCGGGCGAGCAGATCCGCAAACTTCTGGCGCGCGGAGTCGAACTCGAAGCGCCCCATCAGGCCGACGCCGCGGTTGTTGGCGGCAACGATTCCCGCGGGGGCGGGCCGCGAGGGACTGGTCGCAGGCGTGGGCGTCGGGCGTTTACAGCCGAACAACAATGCGGCGATGAGAGTGGCGATCAGTCGAGGGGACGGTTTCGCTGGCGAGAGCGTCACGAGCGCCAGTTTAGAGCTTTGAGACGGAGAGACCAACCGGAATGACACGTCAGCCGCGAAGCGGCGATAGAAAATAGCCCATGGCGTCAGCCATGGGTTTAATGGAGGCACGATACATAAGCCCCATAGGGGCGACAGATTCTGCCAACCCTGCAGGGGCTGGACCCTCCCCGGCGGACGCACACCACGGGCTCGCGCCCGTGGCTACTTTTTGTCGCCGCTACGCGGCTGGTCCGATTGGGTGACGACGCTCGTCCGATCAATCTCAATCCCCTCAAGCCTCTGCGTGCCTCCCCCCGGCCATGTGACTTCGATCGAATCGACCTTCGCCGCGCCGCCAAGGCCGAACGTGACCGGCAGCTCCGACTGCGAGAGGTAGCTCCGCGTCGCCATCACCTGCCGGTATTGAGTCAATCCCCCAGCCGTCAGCTTGACCCACGCCCCGATCGCATCGCGGTTGGTTCGCTTCCCGTCCCCCACGAGCTTCAGCCGCACCCAGTGATGCCCCCCGCGCTGGTCATTACGCAGCAGCAACGGCGGCCCGGCGACCTGCGTAAGCACCACGTCGAGATCGCCATCGCCATCGATGTCCGCAAACGCCGACCCACGCCCGACGATCGGCTTGAGCAGATCGGGTCCGGCCTTCTCGATCGAAACCGGGACGAAGCCGCCCCGCGCCGTCGCCCCCGCATTCCAGAAGAGCTGCGCAGCTTGGCGGTAGGACTGGCTCTGCTGCACCTTGCCGATCTCCTCCTCGAGATGGCCGTTGGCGGTCAAGAGGTCCTGCCAGCCATCCAGGTCGTAATCGAAGAAGAAGAGCCCGAACTTGAGGGGCAGACGGCTCGCCGGGCCGACCCCCTCGGCGATCGCCTCGTCCGTGAACAGCATCGATGAGCCGGTCGACGAGACGTAGAGCGCCGTCATCTCGTTGGCGAAGTTCCCGATGCCGATCCCGATCGTGGCGTCGTTGCGGAACCGGGCGGCGTCGATCCCCATCGCGCCGCGGGCATTGCCGTAGGGATCGAACGCGACCCCGGACTGCGCACCCACCTCCTTGAACGTGCCATCCTTCTCGTTGTGGAAGACGAAGTTCTGCACAGTGTCGTTCGCGACCACGAAATCGACCCAGCCATCGCCGTCCAGATCGATCGGGACCACGCCCAGCGACTTGCCCACCGGCACGCCCAGGGCAGCGGTGTTGCGCACCTGCACCCCGGCCTTCACCGAAACGTCGCTGAAGTGTCCGCCGCCGTCGTTGTGATACAGGCGGCAGAACGCGCCCTGGAAGTTGGTGGGCGGGCCGTAGGCGCGCCCCACGCCGACCAGCGAGTAACCGACCTGCCGGTCGATCTCCGGCGACCATCGGATGTAATTGCAGACGAACAGGTCCAACCGCCCGTCATTGTCGTAATCGACGAACGCGGCGCCGGTGCCCCAGTCGGCGGCGTCGCCGCCCACGCCCGCGGCAGCCGTCACGTCGCGAAACTTCCCGCCGCCCTCATTGTGAAAGAGACGATACCCGCCGACCGTCGTGACGAAGAGATCCTCGCGACCATCATTGTCGTAGTCGCCCCCCGCCACGCCCAGGCCGTAGAGCGGCACGTCCAGTCCGCACCCCGCCGTCACATCCGTGAAGTGGTCACTGCCGTCGTTGTGATAGAGCGCCGGCGTCGTGGGCGATTTCCCCGTCGGAATGTGGCCGGGCCAGTACGTGGCGTTGACGAAGAACAAGTCCGGCCGTCCGTCGCCGTCGTAGTCGAAAAACGCGACGCCGGATCCCATCGTCTCGGGGAGCAGCTTCTCGCCGTACGCGCCGTTGTTGTGCACGAAGTGAACACCGGCCGCGGTCGTGATGTCCGTAAAGCCCGCCTGAGGAACCGACGTCTCCGCCCGCTGCGGGTTCGTGGGCGCCGTGAATGGGCTGATCTTCGTCGGCAGTCGCGCGGCCGGCCGCCGCGACGCGTACCAGAGAACCGCGCCGACCGCGACGATAATCATCAGCGCAACCAGCGACCAGCGCAAGGCGCGACCGATGACCGCGTCGTCGTGCTGAACCAGTTCGTCGGATTCGCCGATCGGCGTCGACTGAGCTTGCGGCGGTGTCTGTTCCATGCGCGTTATTTCGGGTAACCACCCTCGGCGACCTTATCCGTCGACCCCAGACCGGGGGCGCCTTCACGTTGCAACGAATGAATCACGATCGCCTGCGCCGCGTGATCCCCCGCCGGATCGCGCAACCGCGCCGCCGCGATCGCCCGATCCCGCGCGTTGTCGTCCGGACGATATCGCTCGTGCAGCCGCCGGTGCTCGTCCGCCCTGGCCGCATCGCCAAGCTCCGCGTAGATCAACGCCAGGTTGTAGTGCGCCGTCACGTTCTCCGAATCGATCGCCAGCGTCTTCTCGAACGTGCCGGCCGCCTCGCGCAGCAGCCGCTCGCGCGCGGCCCGGTTCGCCGCCCCCCGCTCCATCTTCGACCGCTCGAACAGCGCCAACCCCAGCTCGTTGATCACCTCGTAATCCTTGCTGAAGTCGAACCCGCGCTTATCCAGCTCCGGATACCGATCCTCCAGCACCCCCCGAAGCTGCGTGATCGCCTGATCCAAAAACCCGTTCTGCTTGTTCACCAGCCCCGTCAGCCACGCCACCGTCCACCGTGGCGCGGGCGGATCGAACTTGGCGGCACGACCCAGCGCCGCCACCGCCTCCTCAAGCCGCCCTTCCTTGTAGTAAACCCGCGCCAGGTTCAGCGGCCCATCCGCCCGCCCGAGCTTCTCGACCCGCTCGAACGCCCCCGCCGCCTGGATCAACTCCCCCTTCTCGCTTCCCTTGTCCCCCTCCAGCAGCAACGCGATCCCATAATCGTTCCACCGCTGCCATTCGACGATCGGCGACTTCTCATTGCTCGCCTTCGCGTCTGAGCCGTCGATCGGAAAGACGATCCGATCGCTCGCCAGCGTCGTCACCGGCAGATCGTTCGTGTAATCCTTCCCGAAGACATACTGCATATACTTCGTGTCGAACTTGCGATACTGCAGTTTCACCTCCACCGCCAGCGGCTCTTTCTGATCCGCCGGCACCGTCAGCGAGTAATGCACCACCTGCGCCGCGCCCGGCGGGATCTGATGGTTATAGAGCGGCGTGAAGATGTCCTGCGGGTTCCGCCGATCGATCCGATTCCCATCCCGATCGAGCATGTAGACATTTACGAAATGCGACCACGGGTCCACCTCGTTCTTCGCGCCCATCGCCCCGCTTCGACCGATGACTCTGCCCCCGCTCGTCGCTGCCACGTCTACCCAGACCTCATTCGAATCGACCGTGCCCTGGGTAAACGGATGCCCCATCTTCACCGTGCGGATCACCGTCTCGATCAGGTACGTTTTCCCCGGCTTCAGCGCCGGCACGCTCGGCCGCAGCGGCCCAACCAGCGGCGAATCCACCGTCCCTCCCTCCTTGACCCCGAACAGATCGATCCGCATCACATCCTTCAAAAACGCCTGATGCGCCTTCACCGTCTCCGGATCCCCCAGGATGTGCGCAATCCCGGTATTCGCCGCCGGGAACAGGTGATTATGCACCATCAGCCTCGACGGATTCGCCGGATCGAAAAACTTCGCCCCAAAATCATCCGACGCCTTGAGCGGCATGTGACAAGCCGCGCAGTTCTCCTTCGCCACCTCCGGATAATAAAAACTCCGCGCCCCATGCCCCGACACGCCGCTGAGCAGGAACGTGTCGTAATGGTTCTGCCCGCGCAGGAACTCCTTGTAGTGATTCAGATCCTGCGGAATGCTCACCTTGTGGCACGTCGAGCAGAACTCCGACGTGCGATGCACTTCGGGCTTCAAAAACGTCCGCTTGTGAAAATCCGGATTCGCCTTGATGAGCTGCCGATTCACCCACTTGAGCAGCGGGTTCGAGCTGAACGCGAACGGATAGTGGATCGGCTCCTCGATTGTGTAATCCGCGTTCCCGCGCGTGCTGTTCACCCGCGTGATCGCGTGGCAGGATGTGCACGTGATCCCCGCCTGCGCCGTCGGATGATTGACGTCGTCGAAATTCGGATCATCGAACGCCCCGCTGAAGAACGGCACCACGTCGTGACACCCCGCGCACCACCGCGCCGCCTTCACGTTCCCGTCGCGCTTGAGCGCCACCTGCCGCGTCTCCCGTACGCTGAACAGGTACGGCTTGTTGTTGAACGAGCTGAAATGGTGCGCCGAGTGGAACCACCCCTTGAAATTGTCCCGGTGGCACTCCTCGCAGTACCGATCCATCATCAGCGTCCTGGCGGGGATGAAATTCCCGCTGGCCGTGCGCGCCAGCGACGGGTTGAAATACTTCTCCCCCTCCTTGGGCGCCATCGCGTTCCACCGCCGCGGGTCCTGCGCGTTGAGCACGATCATCCC
>DATBFY010000395.1:0-6093 GCA_036558265.1 Tepidisphaeraceae bacterium
AAGGTGATCCTGCCTTATGCCCGCAGCTATTGCCGGCTGGTCGGCAGCCAGTACGCCGCGCGCGATTTCATCACCGGCGACACCAAGCTCAAGTTCCAGCAGGAATTCGAGCGGCTGCTTCGCGAGAAATGCCGCGAGCAGGGGATCGAGATCCGCCAGGCGCTGGTGCGCGACATCGAGCCGCCGCAGGCCATCAAGGACCCGATCAACGACCGCGAGATCGCCAAGGAACAGATCAAGCAGTACGAGCAGCAGATCCTGGTCGCCCACAGCCAGGCGGACTTTGTCACGCAGGAGCAGATGGCCGAGCAGAACAAGGCGATCGGCGAGGCCAACCGCCAGGTGGTGACAATCGTGAAAAAGGCCGAGCAGGCCCGCGACGTCGCGGTCACCAAGGCCAACCAGGAGCTGGCCGTCGCCAAGTTGCGACTCGAGGCGGCGCAGAAAGAGGCGGATGCGCTCATTCAGCGCGGGCAGGCGGATGCCGCCGTGGTCCTATTGAACAAGGAGGCCGAGGCGTTGCCGCTCGCGCAGCAGGTGCAGGCGTTCGGGGACGGCTCGGCGTACGCCCAGTACTTCTTCTATCAGAAGATGGCCGGCTCGGTGAAAAGCGTGCTGACCAACACCGACGGCCCGTTCGGGGAGATGTTCAAGCAGTTCGTGAAGCCGTCAACCGCCCCGGCCAAGCCGCACGGGGAAACCAAGGCGACCGCGAACGGCGGGAACTGACCGTGCAGACCTCGCAATCGTGAGGCCCAAACATGAAAACTCTCATCAAGTCCGTCGTCGTTCTCCTGGTCATCTCCTGGGGCACCTGGGTTGCCTTCAAGTGGACGATCATGCGCGTCTACGTCCCGCCCGACAAAGCCCTGAAGGTGACGCACAAGTTCGGCCAGGCGCTTCCGGCTGACCTGATCGCCGTGCCCCGGGACCATCCGGAATACAAGGGGGTGCAGGAGGAGCTGCTGGGGCCCGGCCGCTACTTCCTCGACCCGATCCGCTTCGACTGGGAGCTCGTGGACCTGGTGCAGGTGCCCGCGGGGGATCCCTCGAGGTGGGAATGGGATGCCCAGGGACACCTGAAGGACCCAGCCAGCGCCCCCATGATCGGCCTGGTCGCGGTGAAGCAGGGCAAGACCGCGCCCGCCGGCCAGGAGGTCGTGGACGTGGGCTACAAGGGCATCCAGAAGGCGGTTCTGACGCCCGGCATCTACAAGCTCAACCCGCACGTATACGAGGTCACGATCCTGCCGGCGGTCGTCGTCCCGCCGGGCAGCGTCGGCGTCGTGACGCACCTCGCCGGTCGCAGCGGTCCGGCCAGCGTTCCGGCCGTCGGCGCGCAGGCGGATCTGAGCCGCGTGCTCGGTTCGGCCGACCAGCGCGGCATCCTCAAGGACGTGCTCCAGCCCGGCGTGTACTACAAGAACCCGCGCGTCGAGAAGGTGGACATCGTCCCGGTCGGTTACGACGCGATCGACATCCACGCCTCCGACGGGACGAGCACGACGCGGCGCGCCGGCGGCAACGCCGACACCGGCGGGATCAAGTTCTACAGTTACGACGGTTACCAGGTCGAAGCCGACTTCACCGTCGTCTGGGGCCGCCGGCCGGCGGACGCGCCCAAGATCGTGGCCACGGTCGGCAACGTCGAGCAGGTCGAGCAGAACGTGATCGAGCCCGCGATGAAGGCTGCCTGCCAGAACGTCGGCGCCAACTACACGGCCAAGGAGCTGATCCAGGGCCTGACGCGCAGCAAGTTCCAGGACGAGCTGTCGGCGTCGCTCGAGCAGCAGGTGCAGTCGCGAAACGTCCACATCCTGCTGGCGCTCGTGCGCAACGTGTCGGTGAAGGACAAGACCGGGCAGGACGCGACCAACGGCCTGCTCGCGACGATCCAGCGAGCCAACATCGAGGTGGAGAACCAGCTCACGTTCAAGCAGAAGGCCCAGACCGCCACGACCAAGGCCAAGCTCGAGGCCGAGACCAAACTCGTGGACGTCGCCAAGGAGACCGTGAGCAGCGAGGGCAACGTGAAGGTCGCCAACATCCTCGCCGAAGGTCAGAAGCGCGCCGCCGAGATCGACGCCCAGCGCCAGCTCGACGTGGCCAACATCAGCCTGCAGGTCGCCACCCTGGAGGCCCAGACCACCCAGATCCTGGGCAAGGCCAAGGCCGAGGTGGAGCGCATGAAGAACGAGGCCGAGGCCAAGGGCGCGCAGATGATGGTCAAGGCGCTGGGGACGCCGCAGGCCTACAACGCCTACATCTTCGCCAAGAACTTCGAGCCCAGGGACATCCGCCTGATCTTCGCCGGCCAGGGGACGTTCTGGACCGACCTGAAGAACTTCCAGGACGTGGGCGCGGCGAAGGTCGTGCAATCAGGACAGGAAAAGCAAGACAAGCGTGAGTGATACCCCGCCCGTGGCCTTTAACGAATCACGGGCGAGCGTGCTACGGGTAAGATGTCTGGGTGCCCGACCCACGCCCGATGCTCGAATACGCGTTCCACGCCCAATCCGAGCCGCCGGAGGACTGGCGTGTCACGCTCGCGCGCCTGCTCGCTTTGGGCTACGTCGCCGCGTGCGTGCTCGGGCTTCTCCTCATGGGCGTGATCATGGCATTGCAGGTGTAAACATCGACCCGCCAACTTATCCACCGCCTTATGCACCGGCTTCGTCGGGTGAGGACAACAACTTGCGTCATGCCGGTGGATAATCCATCGATCCTTGCCAAAAAATTTTTGGCGAATTCGACGGCGGTTTGTACCATCCCGCTCGTCGTCGGGCGTGAACAACGACCGGCGAAAATGGAGAAGGCTCCCAACACGAGTCCGGCTTCCGAACAAGGCGAATTCCGTGCGAAGCAACCAAGAGCGGGCACGGCGGAGGTCGGCGGCCAGCGACGGCGTCGTAAGACGCGGCGGAGGCGCGAAAGCGCGTTCGCAAGGCCACCCGAAACTAATGGGCACGCAAAAGGCCCAATGGCAATCCGGGTTATCGTCGCCGCCAGTGGCGCAGGCGCACCGCGAGGTGAGAGACCTCCGATACGCGTCGCGCCGGACCCAGGGCGCGCGAGGCGATGGGTAACCATCGCGCAGCGACGTCCGATCCTAGGAACGGGTCCGGGAAACGATCGCGGGGTCGTCCGAAAGGCCGATCGCGCGCGTCGAGCGAAATCCCACGGCCGTCCAGTCGGGAAACCGCCAAGCCACCCCGTTGGGTGAGCGGTCGCGGCGGACACTGCCGCGACCAACCGTCTGTATCGCCGCCGCCGTCACAGGTGGCACGATGCTGAGCGGACCGAGGCGGGCCCAGGCCGGGAGCAGGTTGCCGGCAGAATCGGTCCGAAACCAGAATACGGGAGCCGATCGAAAGATCGGTTCTCAGCAGGCCCGTGCGGTCACGTCGCGAGTGACTTCACGGGCCTTCTGGTTTTTCGGCGGGGCGAATTTCCTCGCCTATTGAACCGCGTTCTCCACGCTGTCCACCACCTCCAGCACGCGGTCCAGCCGCGTGATCCGCAGGATGTCGCGCAACTGCGGCGAGAGTGCCGCCAGCCGAAACACCTGCTGCCGCGCTTTGCACTTGGTCGAGATCTGCACGAGCATGCCCAGCGCCAGGCTGGGCAGGATCATCACGCGCGCCAGGTCCAGCACGACGACCGACACCCCCGAGTCGCCCGCCGATTGATCGATCATCTGACTCAACTGCTTGAGGTCCTTGTCCTCCAGGAACTTCAACTGGACGCGCGCGACGATGGCATGGCCGATCCGTTCGATCTGAATGGGGGTCGCGGCGCGGGGTGCATCGCTCATGGGACACTTCCTTGTCGTCGTCGTCGTCGTCGCCTGGTCCAGGGCTCAGCCGGTCGGCTGGCCGATATACCTGATCCCGCGCATCGCCGTCGCCAGCGCCTCGGGGCGGTTGGCGTGTCGGAGCGCCTCGGTGCCGCTGACGACGCGCTGGGAGTACATCTGCAGCAGGTGCTGGTCGAACGACTGCATGCCGCCCTGGCCGCCCTCGATGTACTCGCTGAGCTGCGTGAGCTTACCCTCCAGCACGTACTTCTCGGTCACCGGCCCACCGCGCAGGATCTCGACCGCCGGGCGCCGCTTCTTCTCCTCGCGGGTGACGACCAGCCGCTGCGAGATGATCGCCTCCAGCGAGTGGGCGAGCTGCCCGAGCAGCACCTTGTGCTCGGTGGGGGGGAACATCGCGATGATCCGCTCGACCGTCTGCGCCGCGCGCGACGCGTGCACGGTGGCGAACACCTGGTGCCCGGTGTCCGCCGCCCGCAGCGCCATCCGCAGGGTCTCCACGTCGCGCAGCTCGCCGATCAGGATCACGTCCGGGTCCTGTCGCAGCGCCTGACGCAGCGCCTGGTCGAACGAGACGCTGTCGCTCCCCACCTCGATCTGCGCGATCGTCGCCTTCTTGTCCTCGTGGATGAACTCGATCGGGTCCTCGACGGTGATGATCTTCACGTCGTAATTGGTGTTGATCAGGTCGATCATGGCGGCCAGCGTCGTGCTCTTGCCGCTGCCGGTGGTGCCGGTCACCAGCGTCATTCCCCGCTGCGCCAGCGCGACGTCCATCACCGCCGACGGCAGGTGCAGCGCCTCCAGCGACGGGATCACCGAGCGGATCGTCCGCATCGTCATGCCCAGCCGTCCCAGCGTGCGAAACGCGCTGCAGCGGAAGCGTCCGGCGTCCGGATCGGTGTACGAGAAGTCAAGCCCCCTGGCCGCCTCCGCCATCACGTCGCCGCGCAGGTGCTCGGGCACCATCCGCTGGATCTGCGCCAGCAGGTCGGTCTGCCCGATCGCCCCGTCCCCGGCGTCCACCAGGCTGCCCCCGACGCGAAGGATGGCCGACCGCCCCGCGCGGAGGTGGATGTCCGATGCGCGGGAATCGAACGCCTTTTTAAACAGGTGTCCGAAATCCATGGGCGGACGCGTCCTTTCCGCGTTGCGGAAGATGACGCGATTGTGACAGACCCGCGCCCGGCGCGTCAAATGAATTCGTCCGCGCCGGTCTACACCTTGAGGATGCTGATGCCGCGCAGGATCGACTCGATCGCGTTCTTGATCAGTCCCTGCTCCGGCGGCTGGAGGTTGAGCGCGATCATCGCGTACCCGATCCCGGTCATGATCAACTGCCACGCCGGGCCCTTGGGGTCGAGCTGAGGCCGGAAGACCCCCGCGTCCTGCCCGCGCTTGATGATCGAGACGAAGAAGCCCTCGATCTGCGCGTAGTGCTCCTTCATCACCGCCACGACCTTTCGATCGCGGCTGGTCGCCAGGGCGCCGTGGATCACGTGGTAGGCGTCGGCGAGCTGGCGGATGTGGTCGGGGAACTCCTCGGCGATGCGGCGGATCTGCTCGGCCGGGTCGGCGATCCCGTCCAGGATCTCGGCCCAGTGCCGCATCGTCTGCTCGCTGACGCTGCGGACGATCGCGACGAACAGCTCCTGCTTGGAGTCGAAGTGGCGGTAGAGGATCGGCTCGGTCACCCCCGCCGACTCCGCGATCGCCGCCGTCGTCGTCGCCTCGTACCCCCACTTGGCGAACAGCTTGGTCGCCACCTCGATCAGTTGTCCGCGTCGCTGGGGAGCCTTGAGCCTGCGCATGAGGATGGTGTAATCGACACCCCGGGCGGTTTGCAAGTGAACACTATTGTCCGTGGTCCGTTGTCAGTGGTCCGTCGTGCCCCCGCGTCTTCACAACGGCCGCGTGTTCAACGACGGACCACTGACAACGGACAACTGACCCCGCCCACGGTATAACCTCCCCACCATGAGTTCGACCGCCCCCAGCAGGAAGCGCCTCCTCACCAACGACACCCCCACCGGCAAGCTGCACCTGGGCCACTACGTCGGCAGCGTCGAGAACCGCCTCGCGCTCCAGGATGAGTACGACTGCTACTTCATCATCGCCAACAAGCACGCGTTCACCACCCGGGCCGAGCGGCCCGCCGACATCCGACAGAGCGTGCTGGACATCGCCACCGACTATCTGGCAGCGGGCATCGATCCGACTCGCAGTACCGTGTTCGTGCAAAGCGAGGTGCCGGCCATCGACGAGCTGACCTTCTT
>DATBFY010000396.1:0-5111 GCA_036558265.1 Tepidisphaeraceae bacterium
TCGGATACAGCACCTTGTGCGGCGCGATCTTGCCGTTGTCGTCCCGCAGGAAAACCGGTTCCTGGATCTGCGGCGCGGCGTTGGCGGCGCGGTTGTAGCTCTCGGTGCCCAGGCGGTGTGCCATCGACGTCAGCACCTGCGTCGTCTCAGCCGACGGATACGGCCCGGAGTGGCAGGCCGTGCACTCGAGCTTGTCGAAATGAATGATGGGCAATCCCTTGTGAACCGGTCGCGGCGCCGCGTTGCGCCCGCCCAGGTCCGTGCCGGAAAATGCTTCGCTCGTGTTCCCCGCGGGCCCGGCATTGTTCGTCGGCCCGCCGGTGATCGCGCCGGCGACGCCCCCGGCGCCGTAGTGGCACCCTTCACAGGTCAGGGTCACGATGCTCGGATCGTGGCGGACCTGGGCCTCCCGCGGATACCCCCGCGTCACCATGTGATCCAGACCGTGGCGATGACAATCCACGCACAGCATCCCCTTCACCAGGTGGATGTCCCGGTCGTGCCGCCAGCGCTGGTTCAGCCCGCCCTGCGGCCCCGCGCCGCCGTCGAGCGACGTGTGACAGAAGTAGCACCGCTCGTTGGGCACCCGCCGCGAGATGTCGAACGTGATCAGCCCCTGCGGGTTGAACCGCGACAGGTCATATTCGAACGCCGGCTCGGGTGGGCCCGCGGCGTTCTTGTCATTCGGGTCGGGCGGCGTCCAGTTGTCCTTGAGCTTCTCGCGCGTCCCCTTGGCCTCGCCGACGCCCGCCGCCACCAGCGGCGCGTACTTGAAGTTCTGCTTCTTGACGATCTGCTCGTACCGCGCGTTGCCGTCATAGCCGTCCACGTTGACCACGTGGCAGATCAGGCAATCGTTCTGCAGCGCCCCGGTCACGTTGAAGCGCTGATCGGTCGATTTGAACATCGGCCCGCCGCCCGGCCACTGCCGCCCGAACGCATAGGCGAATTTCCAGTCGCTCATCCCCACCGCCGCCGGCGTCCACGTGCCGGGCCAGTGCCGGTACGACAGCGGCAACTGCGTCCGCGTGTAGGCGACGCTTGCCGAACCCTGCCGCGGGTCCTCGACCACCGCGTCGTCGGTCAGGATCCACGGCTCACCCGCCCGGCCGGCGGCGACGCTCGGATCGGGCGCGTTGAAATGCCAACCGAGATTGATCGTGTGATAGTCGTGGCATTTGCCGCAGGTCGTCGCCAGCGACGCCAGGTGAACTGCGGGCGTCTTCGCCTTCTCCGGGTCGGTGCCGAGCTTGGGCGGCGTGATCGGGTTGTCCTGCTCGTCGCGAAGCTGGATGCGGTGGACGAACGGCGTGCCGCTGTCCGCGTGCGGCCGCTTCTTCTCCTGCGCCGATGCCGGCGAGGGCGCGGCGGCGAGCACGCATGCGACGACCGATGCGACAATGAGGACGAGACGGCGGCTGCGGCGGGCTCGTTTCATGGCGGCGGCGATTGTGCTGGAAAGAACCCGATCGGGCAAGCGCCCGCACTCACGCCGCTTGCGGCTTCGCGGTATCCACCCGGTGCCATGCCCACACGGGCCCCCAATCCGCGCGCCCTTCGCTTGTGCACCAACGGCCCGGGTGGGCATGCCAGTTGTGCGCGGGGTCGCGCATCACGTCTATTGCCGGGTGCCATGCCCACGCGAGCCGCGGAAGGCGCATTTTGCAATCGGATCTGCCCGCGGCTCGGGTGGGCATGCCAATTGTGCGCCGCTCGCGCATCACGTCTATTGCCCCGCCTTCATCCGCTCCAGCATCCGGGTCGCATCGCGCTTGACCCGCTCGTCCTTCGCCACCGCCGCCGCACGTTCCAGCACGCCGCGCGACGCCGCCGCATCCGCCGCCGTCATCTCGCGCACGATCCGCACCACCGCCGACGCCGCCTCGTTCGCCACCTTCGGATCGTCGAGCAGCGGCGCAACCGCCGCCACCGCTGCGGGCTCGCGCATCTCCGACAACCCCGCCAACGCCAGCTTCACCTCGTCCGGCCGCCGCGCCAATTGGATCGCGTTCGCATACATCCCCACGCGATCCGCCGACGACAACCCCGCCGACCCCGCCAGCCGCACGTACGCCCGCAGCGCCAGCACCTGGTGCGTCGAGTTCCCCGACGACCGCGCGATCTCCGCCAGGTCCGCCACCGCCTCCGGCTCAAGCTCGGCCCAGTTCGCCAGCCCCCGGACACCGGCGTCCTGCACCTGCGGCGATGGATCCTTCACCGCTGCGCGCAGCGCCGCCAGCGCCTCCGCCCCGCCCAGCCGCCCCAGCACCCGGAGGAGCGACGCCTTCGCCGAAATATCCGTGGCGGATCCCAGCGCCTGGGCGACCCGCCCCGTGCGTCGATCGGCATCGGCAATGCTCCGCGCGATTGCCACCGCCGCGCTCTCCGCCGCCGCCCGCTCGCGCTCGTCGCGCACACCGCCGAAGAACGCCAGCACCGCCGGCATCGCCCGCTCGTCCCCCATCGAGCTCAGTGCGCCCAGCGCGGCCAACCGAACGGACGCGTCACTATCCTCCAGCGCTTTGACGATGTAGTCCTGTTGCCCCACCGAAGGCCGCCTCCCCAGCACGCTCAGCAGCGCCGGCTTGACCGATGGCGAGGCATCCTGGAGTGCCTCGGCGATCGTCATCGTCGCCCGCCCCGGCAGCCGCGCCAGCGCATCCCGAACCACGGCCGGATCCTGCTGCGTATCCCCCAGCAATCGAATCAGCGGCCCGACCACGTCCTCCGCGCCCAGCGCCGCCGCCGCCCCGATCGCAGCGTGGCGGATCACCGTGTCCTTCGACGCCGTGAGCGCGAGCACCCCCGCCAGCACGTCCGAATCCCCGCGCCGTCCCAGCATTTCCAGGATCTGCGCCCCCACGTCCGGCGGAACCTTTTCGACCTCCTTGAACCATGCCCGCGTCACCGCGCGGCCGGGCAGCCCCTCGCCCGCACGAAGCGCCACCGCCCGGACGTCGGCGCGATCCTCCTCCACTGCGGACAGCAGCAACGGCATCGCACCCTGCGGCGCCGCGCGCACCAATCCCTGCAACGCCGCACAACGCACCTGCGACTCGTCCTTGAACGCGTCCCACAGGTAAAGGTAGATCCGCTCCGCCTCGTCGCCCCGCTGTTGCTCGACCAGCCGACGCGCCATCGACAGCACCGCGTCGATCGCCTGCCGCCGTTCATAAACATCCGTGGCCTTCGTACCGTCCAGCAACTCTCGAATCGAATCCGGCCCCACGTCGCCGGTATGTCCGGCGCTGCGTCGCGCGACGATTCGATAATCCGCCTGATCACCCAGCGTGTTCGCCCCGCCCAGTGTGAACCCGAGATCACCGCCCGCCTGCATCGCCTCCATAGCCGTCTGTGCCCGCCCGGTCTGCTGCGACGTGACCGAGTAGATCACATCTCGGAGTCGCGATTCACCCTCCTTCGTTCGCACCGTCGACATCACCCGGCACATCAGGCCGCCCAGCTCATCTTCATAAAGTCGCACACCGCGCGGCGGAAACTCGTCCTCCGGTCTCCCCGCGAACGCAAATTGTTCGATTAAAAACGCGCGTACCTCTCTAGGCCGATGATCCGACTCGGGCGCGATGCCAGAAAGGATGACTTGAACGAATCGCCTGCGATAAGCGTCATGCCCCAGCGCCCCCGCATACATCGCCAGCGCGTGCAACGCGATCCGCGCGTTGGAATCGTCGCCCTTCCCCGGTTCGCGAACCAGTTCGATGATCTGTTTTACCCCCGCCTCCCCCCTATCCACCAGTTTTTCCACGATCGCCTTCGACGCCTCGGGCGGCTTTCCAGGCAACTCCGCCACAAGCGTCCCTACCTCTTCCGCCCCAGCGGCGCACGCGAACGCCACCATCACAACAATCAGGAATAACCGCCGCTTCACGTCCACCTCCTTCAGATGTGCCACGGCGCTCGCATCGGCTGATCGACCAGGCGGTTCGCCTGCTCATCCCCGGCAAATTCCTGCCTCACCGGATCGTATTTCAGCTTTCTTCCCAGCCGTATGGCAATGTTGGACAAATTCAACAACGTCGCGCTCCGGTGGCTTACCCGCGCGTTCCCACCCGGTTGCTTGCGCGTCTTGACCGCCGTCTCAAAGTTGACCAACGCCTCCGGCTCCGGTCCCCGCTCCGCCTGTTCGAGCAGGGCGGCGGGTTCGCTGGCCTTGGCCTTTCCGTAGTCGCCCCGGATCTTTCCCTTTGGCCCGGTCACGAAATACCGAGCCACGTCATCGGGTTCGGGGTCGCCCCACTCACCCGATTCGAGGATCAGGGTGGTCCCGTCGTCGTAGGTCAGTTTGACGCGCCCCCACATTCCGCAGGCGTCGGGGTGCGCAGGCGGGGCGTAGGCTTCCACCTCCACGGGGCTGGTGTCGTCCTTGCCCAGGGCGTACTGGATGGGGTCCAGGTAGTGCTGGCCCATGTCGGCCAGCCCGCCGCCGTCATAATCCCAGTAGCCGCGGAACGATGCGTGCACCCGGTGCGGGTGATACGGTTTGAACGGCCGCGGGCCAAGCCAGAAGTTGTAGTCCAGCTCCGGCGGCACCGGCTGCGGATCGTAATGCGTCTTGCCGGACCACTCCTTGACCTTCCAGGCGTATCCCGTTCGCGGACTGACGCGAAGGGTCACCGGCGATCCGAGGACGCCCGAGGCAAAGAGTTTTTTCAATTTTTGAGCGCCGAAGCGGCCGTAGGTGCCGACCTGGAGCACCCGGCCGTATCTCTCAACCGCCTCGATCACTCCCTGTCCTTCCGCGATCGTCCGAGTCAGCGGTTTCTCGCAGAGGATGTCCTTACCGGCCTGGGCCGCAGCGATCGTCACCAGGGCGTGCCAATGGGGTGGGGTGGCGATGTGGATGGTATCCAGATCCTTGCGTTCCAGGAGTTTGCGGAAATCGGAATAGCCCTGGCATGACCTGCCGACCTTTTTCAGCGCGGCGGCCAGGTGTTTTTTGTCCAGGTCGCAAACCGCCAGACAGCGCGGGGGTTTGCCGTCCTCGTTGGCGATCACGTGGGCGGCCATTCCCTGTCCGCCGGTGCCGACCACGCCCCGGGTGATGACCTCGGAGGGCGGGGTTTGCCCCGGCCCACCCAGGACGTGCCGCG
>DATBFY010000397.1:0-2296 GCA_036558265.1 Tepidisphaeraceae bacterium
GACTTTCGAGGACCAAAACACTCGTCGCGGGCTCAGGCGCTACGATCTCTTAGCAAGAGCGTATGGACTACAAAGTCATCTCGGCCGACGATCACCTCGATCTCCGCTTCTTCCCCGCCGACCTGTGGACCGCCCGAGCCCCTGAGAAGCTCAAGGCCCGCGTCCCGCACATCGAGGACGTCGACGGCCTCCCCTTCTGGGTGTGCGACGGCAAGCGCTGGGGCCGCTGGGGCCAATTCAAGGCTGAGGGCCCTCGCCAGTGGGCCCTCGAGCGCGGCGGCGTCATGAACGAAGACGAGCTGCGCCCCACCACCCCCGAGCTGCGCCTCCAGGACATGGACCGCGACGGCGTCGACGCCACCGTCATGTACGGCCCGACCGACCCCTTCTACACCGAGGACCCCGAGCTGCGCTACGAGCTGTACCGCGGCTACAACGACTGGATCGAAAGCTTCACGAGCGCCTGCCCCGAGCGCCTGATCGCCGCCTCGCAGATCCCGCTGGACGATCCGCAGGCCGCCGCCCAGGAAATGGAGCGCGTGGCAAAGCTCGGCAGCCGCCACGTCAACATCATGGCCTCGCGCGCCGAGCCACCCATCTGGCACGAGTCCTGGGACCGCTTCTGGTCGATCGCCGAGGAGAGCGGCATCCCGGTCGGCTCGCACATCGCCGTGCTCACCTTCAACCAACCCCAGACGGACAAGCCGGTGTACTCCAACAACGCCGTCGACCGCGCCGTCGGTGGCTTCCGGGTCAACAGCCAGCTGGTGGAGCCGGTGTGCGGCCTGATCTTCGGCGGCGTGCTGGACCGACACCCAAGGTTGAAGTTCGTTATGGGCGAGTCGGACCTGGCCTGGATTCCGTACATCTGGTCGCGCACGCCCAACGATCCGCCATTTCCAGGCGGACCGAAGTTGCCAACCCAGGAATATTTCAAGCGTCAGATCTGGATGACGTTCATCCAGGACTCGGCTGGTGTGGAGATGGTCAAGGCCGGCATCTTCGAGCCGGACAAAGCCATGTGGTCGTCGGACTATCCGCATCCCGCCAGCTCGTGGCCGAACTCGCAGCCGATCATCGAGAAGGTGATGGCGGGCGTTGATCCGGGCTTGAAGAAGAAGCTGCTGTACCAGAACGCCGTCGACCTGTACGGGCTCTGAAGCGATGCCGCAACTGAGTCGCCGCGCGTTCGTCCGCGGTGCGGGCGCCACCCTGCTGCTCGGCCCACCGCTCCTTGCCGCGTGCGGCGTCACGACCGCGCCGCCGGCCGCGACAAATCCGCCCGCGCCGGCCGCAACCACTGCCCCCGCGGCGACCACCGCCCCCGCCGCGACGACAGCGCCCGCCGCCACCAGCGCCCCAGCCCCGGCCCCAACCGTGGCGCCCACCGTCGCCACCCAGCCCCGAGGCGGCGCGACATCCGTCGAGATGCCCACCTATCAGCCCATCACCACCGCCCCGCCCGACCTGCCCGGCGACGACCAGGTGGAGGCCGGCTACTTCGCTTTCCCCAAGCAGCTCACCAGGACCGTCACCGACACCCCGTTCAAGAGTGGCGGCGAAGTCAACGTGATGACCTGGAACGTCACCGGGCCCATCGCTCCGCTCGAAGGCAACACGGCCTGGCAGGAAATCAACCGCCAGGTGGGCGCCACCATCAACCTGGTCAACAACGTCTCGAACTCCGACTACCGCACCAAACTCGCCACGGTCGTCGCGGGCGGCGAGCTGCCAGACACTATCTACATACCGGCCACCCCCGGCGGCCAGAGCGCACCCTTCGCCCAGTTTCCAGACTTTCTCGAGCGCTCCGCCGCGGACCTCACGCCCTATCTCAGCGGCGACGCCGTCAAGGACTACCCCAACCTGGCCGCGATCCCCACGCGCGCGTGGAAGAGCGTCACCTACCACAACAAGATCTTCGGCGTGCCTGTCTCGTTCCCACTGGTGCCGGGCACGGTGCTGTGGGTCCACCAGGAGATGCTCGATGCGAAGAACCTGAGCCGGCCAAAGAGCACCGACGAATTCAAGACGCTGCTCCAATCACTCAAAGACCAGGACGCCAATGTGTATGGCATCGGCGCCTCCGTTCAGGGCGCCGACACCACCAGCGGCGCCTTCGACCTGGGCCTCTATCAGATGTACTTCGGCGCGCCCAACAACTGGAAACGCAACGCCGACGGCAGCCTGACGCGCAGCTTCGAAACTGACGAATACAAGGCCGCCGTGGCCTACGCGCGCGACCTGGTCGGCGCCGGCCTGTATCACCCGGACTCGCCCACGCTCAACCAGGTCA
>DATBFY010000398.1:0-19709 GCA_036558265.1 Tepidisphaeraceae bacterium
GTGGAGGGGGAGACGAGGAGAGGGAGAGACAAGGGACGCATCGATTCGTCGCAAGGATCCGACGCCCGGCGAGGGTGGACGGCTGCGGGCTTTTGAGACGGTGTAGGCCGGGGTTTGGGGTGGGAACCCCAATGGGCCGGAATTCCAACTTGGCTCCGCCGCATGGAGGCCCAGGCGACCGGCGGGACGCGTCGCGATCACGCCGGAGGGGAAGTGTGCGCCCGCGGCATCACCCTTGTTATTGTCCGCCTACGTCAGGTCCTTATTCAATAGAACGACATAATCCCGATTCGGAAACCGGACCCACACTTCCTTATCCGACAAGCTCGCGAGTCCGGTCACCATCGGCGTCGCGAAGCAGTGAATAATCGGCAAGGATAAGAAAGCCGCCAATCCCGTTAAAAGGGCCAGCACCGCAGCGAGTTCCATCCAACTCACCGGTTTGTGCGATCTTAGCTTGATCAAGAGGGCGGCGCTAACCACGGCCAACAGCATTCCAAGGACGCAGCTTCGGATCACCAACCGCGTGCGACGCTCCCAGGCGCTACGGCATTGCGGACAAAGGAATACGGTCAATTCCACGGACAGTGAGAGCGGATGAACGACCCGCGTATTCCCCTCCGACATGCATTGGCAGCATCGGTTCGGCAGATACCCTCGCTGTCGTTTGTTTTCCACGGGAATCTTGATCCAAGCGCCCCGCACCCTGCGCGGCGGCCGAGCGTAGTCAAACGGCTCTCGATGCTCACCTTCAGACGCGTGACTCTTGTCCGACATCTTCGTTGGCGCCTCTACCGTTGCTACGCCGATTTCCACGCATCGGATGGCATCTTGGATCGTGCTGCGGCGTGCGCTGGCTGACATTATACCGCCCCGCGTTCTTGGGCCCATCCGGCCGAGTTAAAGTTTCGAATTCCGGCCCATTGGGGTCCCACCGGTTCAGGCGTCCCGGCGCTGAAGGGGGGGCCACAGCCGTCCATCCTCCCGGCGGCGAAGCTCGAAGGTCCACCCGGCGCGAGCAGTCCGTGATGCCTCGCGCGACCTTCGCCCTGGCGCGCTCGTGACCCACGCCGCTGGAGCATTTCGCCACACCAGGACCGCCGCACGTTCACACGCCCTCCCGGCGATATGCGCAAGCGGCGCCCGCGGCAGGACCGTCAGCCCGATGACCAACATCCGGGCACGCCCCCCCCCGCATTCCGTTTGGGTCATTAACTCATTGGTCATTCGAATTCGTTTAAGTTTTGGAGCTTGGACCTTGGAGCTTCGCCGACCCCATCACAACGCGCCGGCCGCGCGCATTTGAATCGTGAGTGCGGGCGGGTAAGATTCGCCAAGCTCGCGCACGGCGCGATGGGGCCGTAGCTCAATTGGGAGAGCACCACGTTTGCAACGTGGGGGTTACCGGTTCGAGCCCGGTCGGCTCCATTTTCCCCGCATCATTCGTGCGCACAATGACGCGGGACACGCCCGTGATGGCGCGTGTCCCGCGTTGTGTTGTTCTCATCAGACTGCTCGCGAGGGTCGTGCGCTCATCGCACGCTCACCAGCGTGTCGTCCAGCACCACGTCCACTTCATTACCCAGCGAGAACCACGCCGCCGCCTCGGGGTGCTGCCCGAGCAGGGCGAAGTACTCGTCGCTGTTGAACTTCACGTCGCGCTTCTTCCAGTCCGTCTTCGTGGCGGCGGTCGCGTCCGTCCACGTATTGCCGTTCTGGTAGAACGCCCGCCCGCGCACCACCCGCGCCTGCTGGGCATAGTTCGACGAGTTGGCACGATACCCGGCCATGGTCTGAGGCTGCGATGCGGCGGATTGAGACTCCGCGGCCTTCGCCGCGCGGAGGACCACGCTGCCGTTGGGGGTGGTGGACAGCGCCAGCGAACCACCGTCGGCCGCAGACGCCGGCTTGAGCGCCGGTACTCCACCGGCGTAGCGCCCCGAACCGTCGAACCCGCCGGCCCCACCGGCCACGCCGAAGCTCCCGCCCTTGTCCAAACCCAGCCCCTGCCCGGATTGCTGGAGGTTCTCGCTGTTCTTGAGCTGATTCAGGTTCGTCGCGTTCGCGACCGCCAGGTCACCGCCGCGCAGGCGATCGTCCTTGGCCTCGGCCCGGGCGAACTCGTAAACCGTCTTGGCCGAATCGAACGCCCGGGCATCGTGCTCGAGCTCGCGCATCGTCCGCACCGCCACCGGCACGCCGCGATGCGCCTCGTCTTCCAGGATCAGGTACGCGGTATAGGGCGTGACGATCCCGTGCTGGCGCGCCAGGCGCACCACCTCGTCCTTGAGCTCGGGGGTCTCGCCGTTCTTGCGGATCTCGTCCAGCAGCCACCCCACCCGCCGCGTCGCCCACAGGCGCGGGATGAACTCGTTCCGGGTCTCGTTGTCCGCGAAGTTGACGTCCTGCACGAACTCCTTGTGCTCGCCGTTGATCGTGCCGGCAACCTTCACCGCCGCCGCCCCCTTGCCGCTGTACTTGCCGAAGACGATCAGCATCTCGCCCTTAAAGAGGTCCGGCATCATGTTCGGATAGACCTGGCTGGTGCGAACGTCCGCGCCGGTGAACGAGACCGCCACGTTCGACAGCACCGGGTCCTTGATCTTCGTGTAGAAGTTCGACAGCTTGACCTCGATGTCCTCCGTCGGGATCACGTACTGGCTGACCGATCGCGTCGCCTCGGCCAACCGGTCCAGCAGGTGCGTGTTGAGCTCCGTCCCGATCCCGAACGAGAAGATCCGCACGCGATCCGTGTTGGCCTTGGTCACGTTGCCCAGGATGGCGTCCTCCCTGGTCTCGCCGATCGTCGGCTGGCCGTCCGTGAGGAAGATGACGACGTACGGGCGCTTGTCCTTGTCGGCGCGGGACTGCCCGAGCTTGAGCGCCTTCTGCAGCGCCTCGTCGATCGCCGTGCCCCCGATCGGCTTGAGCGACTCCACATAGGTCTGCGCCTTGGCGACGTTCTCCTTGTTGGCGGGCTTAAGCGCTTCGAAGAGATCCTCGGCCTCGGTGGAGAAGCGGATGATGTCGAAATTGTCCTTGTCGTTGAGGTTCGCCAGGCAGAACGACAGCGCCTTCTTCGCCTGGTCCATCTTCTTGCCCGCCATCGAGCCCGACGTGTCGAGCACCAGGCACACGTCCTTGGGCTGCACGTCCGCCTGCTTGGCCGTCATGCCCGGCGACGCCAGCAGCAGAAAGTACCCGTCGTCCGGCGAGTTGCGGTAGGTCATCAGGCTGATCCCCACGTCGTTCTTCGACTCGCGCGAGAAGATCAGCTTGAAATCCGTGTCCGGCCGGACGTTGCGGTCTTCAAAACCCGCCACCGCTTTGCGATCCCCATCCCGCTTGATCTCAACGTTGTGCGTGGGGCAGTAGACGCTCTTGAGCGGCTCGGCGGTCTCCAGGTTCACCTTGACCGAGACCTCCGCAAGCGGCTTAGCCGAAAACTTCTCGGTGTTCAGCGGATACGTGTACTCGACCAGCCCCGTGTCGGACTTCAGCAGTTGCGTGTACTGGATCTTCACGCGCTTTTTCCCATTGGGCTCGATCGGGAAGATGCGGGCCCGGAACGTGTCGCGGCCGACGTACTCCAGCAGCGCCGGATCCCGATACCGCCGCACGATGTCCTCGTAGATCGCCCGCGCCTTGTCGGCGGGCAGCAGCTCCGCCTCCTGCATGTGGCCATTGATGTCCATCGAAAACTTGTCGATGTGGGCGCCGGGGGGAAGGGGAAAGAGGTAGGTCCCCTCCAGCCGTTGTGAGTTAGGGTTGACAAACTCTTCGTCCACCGACGTCACCGCCACCTGGTCCTTGATGTCCACCGAAACGTGGTGAAACGAGACCTCCAGGGGGGCAAATGAGAAGTGCCCCGGCGGCACCGGGACGGGGGTCACCGGTTGATGGATCACGATGAATCCATCCGCCCGTGCCAGGGCCGGGGCGATCGCCAAAAGCAGGAACATCAGGAAGGCATCGAGCGTTCTACGAAGGAGCGGCAGTCGCATAAGTCGCCTCGCACGGTGTTGACCAAAGACCCGCTGCTTTAGAAGCGCCGACTCAGGGAAAGTTCCTGCCGGGCCTACGGCTGGGACTGATGCGGCGACGCGTCGTACCGCAGAGGCGTCGTGGTGCGGTCGATTTGTCGGCAGCTTTTGCCGGCCCGCGCGCCCACCGCTCGCTCGCGGGTGAATTGTCGAGCGATGGCATGATCGTTGCGACCTCGGCGGCATTCAAATCGGTATCGCCAACACAAATCCCGCATGGTAGGAGGCTACTTCGATGCAGATGGAAAACCTTGAAGACCTGATGAAGGAGGACTTGAAAGACGTCCTCCACGCCGAAAACCAGATCATCAAAGCGCTGCCTAAGATGATCAAGACGGCCTGCAACCCCCAGCTTCAACAGGCCTTTCAGAAGCACCTGGACGAGACCAGGGGACACGTCGACCGCGTCGAGCAGGTGATGGAGATCCTGGGCATGCCCGTCAAGGCCAAGGCCTGCAAGGCGATGAAGGGGATCATAGAGGAGGGCAAGGAGGTCATGAGCGAAGACGCCGAGGAAGACGTCATGGACGCCGCCCTCATCGGCGCCGCGCAAAAAGTCGAGCACTACGAGATCGCGACCTACGGCACCCTCTGCACCTACGCCGACCTCCTCGGCCTGCGCGATGCCAAGCGGTTGCTGGGACAGAACCTGGAAGAGGAGAAGAAGACCGACGCGCGGCTGACCGAACTGGCCGAAGCGGTGATCAACCTGGAGGCGGCGGAGCAGTAGGGCGCGGCGCGCGGCAGCCGCCGGATCGAATCTGGAAGAAGACCTTGGAAGCACCCCGTTGCGACCGGAGGCGGTCGCGAGAAGGGGCAAGAGGCCGTCGCATTTTGGGAAGGCTTGGCGAAACCTGACCGTTCTCGCACGCCGTTTGCAAGCTCAGCCGTTGGCCTCGGAACAGGGCCCGATTCGCGACGAAGCGTCGTTCTAACCCCGTCTGAGTGCGAAACAGTGTCGTACTTGGGCCCAACCATGGAAAGGAACAGGCCATGAACAACAACATGACAAGCATGGGCATGAGCAGCGGAACGAGTCGCCGCGGCTTCGCGTCCATGGACCGGGAGAAACAGCGGGCGATCGCCAGCAAGGGAGGCAAGGCCGCCCACGCCAAGGGGACCGCCCACGAGTTCACCCCCGAAGAGGCCCGCGAGGCCGGCCGCAAGGGCGGCATGGTGGTGAGCCAGAACCGTGAGCACATGGCGGCGATCGGCCGCGAGGGTGGCAAGAAGTAAGCCGCCGGAGCATACCCCCCCGCCTGCCCGTCCCCGCGCACGCCGCAGTGCGGCGGCGGGGGATGTCGTGCGAGTCCAGTGGGTGAGTCTGCGCCATCGTTCGCGCGCGCCCCGCATATGTCATAAAACAAACCGCCCGTCACGCCGATTGCGCGGCGAGACGGGCGCGTATGTTTTGCTCATCGACTTTGCTGGATTACTGCGGGGTGTCCAGGCTTTCTCCAACCTGGTTAACCTCGCGCATTTCCGCAGGTTTGCCGTTGTTCGTCGGCGCCGCCGGAACCGGATGTTCGCTGATCCCCTCGACCTTGAAATACGCGGGCAGGAGGTTGTGCTTGCGCAGCCAGTCGTACAACACCTGCTCGATCGCCACGTCCAGGTCGTGCACCTGTTCGTCGCCCAGGCGGTGCAGGTAATTGGCGGCCGGGGCGCCGACCTCGTCGTGCGCCTGCCACGCCATCTCGCGGAGCAACGTCTTGGCATGTCCCGCGGCGTGCGGGTCGGCCTCCACCCGCCGCGCGACGAAGACCGACTGCGGCGGATTCAGATTCATGGGGTCCCACGCGGCCTCGATCGCGGCGGACAACGCCTGGTCGCGCGCCGCAAACGAACCGGTGTAATTCTCTCCGTTGAGCGAATAGGCGTATCGGGCGGGCATGGCGGTTCGGGTTCCTTTCCTGGGTAATTATAGTCCAGAAAACCCCCGCCGGGGCCCAAAACAGGCCCATCCAGCCGTTGCGTAAGGCAGGTTTCTTTAAAGCGCGTTGGAATCCGGGCAAGAGATGAGCAACCGGCGGGGCGAGGCATTATAATCCCTATCGGTCGTCCGACGCCGCCGGCTTCGATGCGCGCGCCGCACGCCCCCGGGCTAAAGACACGGGAGAGCAGGCCAGTATGACCCATCATCGCATGCCCACCCCCATGGACGATGCGCAGATGGCGTATTACACGGCGCAGCAGTTCGGCATCGCCTGGTCCCCCGAGCAACTGGTGCGGCTCGAGCACGAGTGGCGGCAGTTGCAGCGCAACTTCGCCTACCACCCGCACGTTCGCATCACGCCCCTGCGCGGAAATCCCCCTTCCGAATACCAGGTCGATTTCACCGCGCGCACGCTCTTCGTGCGCGAGGACGGCCAACTCGACTACGTCGCGACGCCCGCCGTCCACGTCTGGCTCCCCCCGGGATATCCGCACGAGCCGCCCGTGGTCCGACCCGCGCAGGCGATCTTCCACCCCAACGTCACGATGGACGGCATCGGGGTCAATCCCGCCTGGGAACCCACCCGCACCATCGCGCAGCTCGTCCAGCAGGTCGGCGCCGTCCTCGCCTACCACACCTATGATCCCTGGAACGTCTGGAACCCCGCGGCGATGGATTGGGTCACCGCCAACGGCGCGTACCTGCCGACCGATCCCGCCGCCAACTTCTCACCCAACGCCGGCGGTGAGCCGCTTGGCCGGATCTGCGAGCGCGGCCAGGCGACGCTCGAACAGCTCCGGCAGCAGTTGTCGATGACCTGCGCCGCGCTGATGTCGCCCGAGGGCGCGCCCACCCTCGACGAGGTCAAGCGATTCGCCACCCAGGTCCGCCTCTCCACCAACCTCTTCCTGGACGACGACGTGCCTGAGTCGCTGCGCGGGCCCGCGACGGAGCTCGACCAGTGGGCCGAGGCGCTTCCCTCCTCCACCTTCGTGTTCGAAGGCCTGCGGCAACGACATGCCACCGCGGCGTCGGTCCTTCAGGCGGCGGGGCGCTTGGCGGAGGTGCGCCGCGCGCTGCTCAAGGAGATCGCCGAATTCGAAAACCTGGTGACCGACCCGGCCCCGGACGACCCCGTCGAGGCCCTGCGGCGCCTGCCCGATCCCAACCGCCTCCACGTCGCGCGCTCGGCGTTCCGGTCGGTCGCCGCCGAGGCCGAGAAACGCCTGGGCACCGCCCGCGGGCGGCTCGCGACGCTCGCCCCGCCCGATCCCCGGATCAATTTCTCCCATTCCGCCCTCCTCGAACGCACCATCGAGGGCGAAGTCGGCCGCGCCGCCTGGGTGGTCCAGGACGCCCGCGAGAAGGCCGAGGCCGCCGTCAACACCATCGCCCCCACCGTCGACCGCGCCAACCAGGAACTGGCCCTCTTCGACCGCGTCATCGCCTGGCACGAGTTCGCCGAGCTCTCCCGCCGATCACGCGAGCTGGTCGAACGCATCCTCGCCTGGGGCAGCGCCGGGGTGCAGGCGTACTTCGTCGAAAACGAGGGCGGCGTCTTCGGCCCCTTCGAGTTCGAGCAACGCCTCGAGCTGGGCGACTCCGTGCTGGCCATTCGAAACGTCGGGCGAACCGCCATCGACGTCTACGACCTCCTCACCGGCAGCAAGGTCGCCAAGAGCCAGACCGGCGCGGCGACCGTCAACCTCCCGGGTGGCGAGCCCGGCGTCACCTACCCGACGACCTTCCGGATGACCGCCCGCTGCGACGACCTGTGGGTGCAGTTGGAATATCTCACGCGGCAATTGGGCGAGCTCCTGTCGCGCCTCGCCAAGCCGGTCATCGCGCCGCGCGGGGAGTCCTGGGCCAAGGCATACGACCGCATCCTGTCGAAGCCCGACGCCATGGGCGACTTCGTGGACCAGACCCGCCGCGGCATCGTCCAGCGCGACGCGCTGGCCGCCGAGCTCAAGCTGGTCGCGCATTACAAGGAGCGGATGACCACCCAGTTCCTGGTCGAACGACACGCCGAGTCTCTGCCCACCTTCAAGCAGGAGCTGGCCACGGCGCGGGAGCGCATGGCCGATGCCAACCAGCGCATCGGCGCCATCATCGCCCGTTCCCCGCGGGACGCCGGATCAGGCCAGCCCCTGATCCCGCCCAAGCTCGCCAAAGAGTTCGAATCCCAGGTCGGACGCCGGGACGAGGCGCACCGCCAGATCGAGCGGATGGAACGCCGCCTCGCGCGGGCGATAAAACAGATCCGCCCCCGGCTCGAGACCCCCGCGCTCTACGGCAGCGACGCGATCCCCGAATTGTCCGTGCTGGCCCCCCTGCCCGACGAGTTGCTCGCGCGGGCGCAGTGGCTGGGCGACCCCGTGATGGATCAACAGATCATCGCGCTGGAACAGGGCCTGGGCGAACGCTTGCGCCCCGACGACTCCGCGCGGCCCGTGTCCGCCGTGGACCGCGGCCGCCCCGCCACCCCCGGAATCAGCGGGATCGCCAGGCCCCCCCACCCGACCGGCGACGCCGCCGCCGGCCCGTCATCGGACGATTCGTCCTCCCCCTCGCCCGTTGAAGATTCCAACTTCCGCTCCCCACCCATCGCGCGCCGCCGCGACCCCAGCCCGGTCAAGAGCGCCGACGATCGCCTCTAGGCTTCGGGTGGCATGGGCAAACTGGAAACTGGTTTGCCCGTGGTCTTCGTATGCTCGACTGGCATCCGAGAGAACGAGCTCCCGTCCCTTCTTCCGCCTCCCGGTCACTGTTCAGGAAACAGCTTCCGCTCCCACATGGGCGCGCCGGGGCCGGTGAGCAGGATCAGGACCTTGCGCGTCGGGTCGTCGCGGTCGATGTCCATGGATCGAACCGTGGTCTGGCCCATCGGGTCGGTGATGGGCACCCGCAGGTCGTCGTCCGCGCGTTCGGGACGGCCGAGCGTGAGGGAGGTGGCGAACGGGCCCGACCCGATGCGCTGGCCGGCCGTGTGATACACTATGCGTGATCGCCAACGGCCGTTGATGCGCTTGAACACTTCCAGACCAACCATGCGCTCTCGGATCACCTGGTCGGGTGCGAGCGGGACCACGAACACGTAGGTTCGGTTCGGGTCCAGGGCGGCGGCAGCGTCGTAGATCGAAGCGAGTTGGCGCGGGCCTCCAGGACCCGCACGGGTTGGCGCGGCCGCCGTAGTCACCGGGGCAGCTCGCGAACGCGCGCCATCGCCAGCGGTCGAAGGATTCGGCAGCAGCCACGGCAGCGAGAACGTGACTGCCATTAAAAATGCGGTGATCCACGCGCGATTGACGGGCCGACTATTGCTGGCTGGCAGATGGGAGGGAACGTATCCGCATTCCGGACACCGGTCGGGTGTCGAGCGGAGGTCGTACCCACAATGGCGGCACAGCCCCGATCGCTCGCGCCGGCGCGAACGGCGTCGTAACAACACGACCGCCAGCGGAGGGAGCGCGCACGCGCCAGCGATATACCCGATGGGTAGGAAGAGATGGGTCCGGTCCCCCGACGGGTCGCGAGTCACGGCGACGCCTAGGAAGCTGCAAACCTGTCCGGCGTTCCGCAGGTCGGTTCTCGGATGGTCGAGCGACAGCGAGCGGTATCGGCACGTCGGGCCGGGCGAGTGAGCCGCTCGGACTACCGGGAACTGATTCGCCGGGAATGCCCAAGGTCCGACGCGAGTGACCCCGCACGAGAGCTCTCCGGCCCGAGTGCTCATCGAAAGGACGCGGGTCGTCACGACGGCCGGCCCGTACGTGTTGGTCTCAAGCTCGACGACGTCGGCAGCACGGAAGCTGCGAATCCACAACCCACAGGCCAACGCGGCCAGCGCGAGGCAGGTTTGTCCGGCAATTGCGCGGATGACTCGCATTTATGTACTCGGGTCGCGTGAGGCCACCAGCTCGGTTCAGTCGCTATGCCAGGCTGATTGCTTCAAGTCCAAAGTCGAACGTCCGCTCGATCACGCCGACCTCATTCCCATCCGCATCCTCCTACGTAATCGTAACGGTGATAACGTGACGCTGGGTCCGCACGAAGGGTTTTACTTTGACAGTTCTGGGCGATGCATCGAGATCAAAGCGGCTGTTCTTTGTGATGGTCTCGGCATACGCCCCAGCCTGATCGAGGTTTGGGAACTCAATCCTGAGCGACGAGACGCCCTCCGGAAGGAATCGTCGGGTAACCAAAATGCTGTTGGTCTGAGCGTCCAATGACAGCCTTACCGGTCCGAGCACCCGCTGTAGCATCGGGATCGCCTCGTCGCCGGCCGAGGCGAGTTTGTCGTCGAGAATCGATTCGATTGAAGGGTGATCCTGGAACCAGGTTGAGAGCGTCAACTCGGCCTGGTCCTTCTCTTCCTGTGTTCCTCCGTCATAAAGGTCGATCTGCTCCTGGATCTGGGCTTCCGTCGGCTTATTTGGATCGACGGGGGGCGCCAGGTCGACGTCGCCCAACTTGAGCATCGCCATGACCGGCATGCCCGCGCCGTTCTGGGCAGGATCATGGTAGAACGGCCCATCAGGGTTCTGGTCCGCAAGAAGCGTCAGTCTCACGTCCTCTTCCCCTTCGACGAGCGTGTCATTCAGGGGCGCAATGTCGATGTATGCCGCCGACCCGCCGGGTGGGATAACGGCTTGGTAGATGTCTGAATTGTCGGGATCGGGATCGCTCGATCGCGAGCGGTTGGCACTTAGCGGGCGCGGAATCAGGCCTGCGCTGCGACTTGGGGCGGTATGCTGCACGCGGCGCACGCGGCGACCGAGTGCCGAAATTGCGGAGAAAATCGGAAACGAAATCAAACGTGCGCATGGGGGCCTCCTTGCCGCTCTTTGAGTAATTGTGTGCGCGATACCCGGTCCCACTCGGTGCCGCCAAGAGGCGGCACCTTTTGGGGAACGACGGCACGTAGAATGCGCGCGCGCTGCCCGTAGGTCAATCGAAAAGTTGAACTCCGGCTGAGAGTTTCTCACCCGAGCGAGTTGATTGTGTTTAGAGCTTGCCGCCCGGCAATCTCGATGGCCCCGACGGCCGCGCAATGCATCGTGACGGCGCAGTTCCCATCCCCTTTTTTCTCACCTCACCCCCCAAGCTCTTCCCGCGAGATCACCCGGTCGATCCGCGAGCCGATCTCGTAAGACGTCGGCCCCAGCTTCTTGCACCGCACGACCTCCAGCAGCACCGCTAGCGGCTCGTCACGATCACGCGAGAACCGCGCCACGAAATGGCTGTTGATCGGCAGGCCCCGGCTGTGCACGAAGCACATCCCCGAGACCGACAGGTCCTTCAGCCACACCAGTTGTTCCTGCACCTGCGCCTGGTCCTCCGCGCACGGGATGATCGGCACCTGCAACCGCATCCCCACCCGCGGCGCCGTCCGTCGCCCCCCCAGCGCATCCGACCGCAGCGACGTGATGATGTCCTGGAACTGTGCCGCCGTCAGTTGCATAGCGATTCTCTGAAAACCCCACCAATCATCCGGTCCGCTGCCAAGCCCCTGGATTGATCCTGGGGTGAACGCGGCACGATCACGCCGCATCCAGATCCCGCACCACGCACCGCCCCTTCCCGGCACGCTTCGCGCCGTACATCAGTTCGTCGGCACTTTTCATCACCCGCTCCAGGTCCGATAGCGGCCCGGAGGGCGCCAGCCTAACCAGCCCCACGCTCGACGTGATCGGTGCCTTGCCGCCCTTGCCGCCGACGTCCACCTCCAGGTGACAGAACGTCTCGTCCAGGTGTCGGACGGTCTCCGCCAGCGCCGCCTCGTCTTTCGCGAACAGCATGAAACAGAACTCGTCGCCCCCCAGCCGCGCCACGATGCCCCGCCCCCGCAACGCCGACACCAGCCCATGCGCCAGCGCCACCAGCGCGCGATCGCCCACGCCGTGCCCATGCTGGTCGTTGAGCCGCTTGAAGTCGTCGATGTCGGCAAACCCCACGGCGCAGCGGGCGTCGTACTCGCGCGCCAGCTCGACGAACCGCGCCGCCCGCCGCAGGAACCCGCGCCGGTTGAGCACCCCGGTCAGCGGGTCGTACTCCGAGCGGATCACCTCCTGCTTCAACTCGCCGACCTTGCGTTCCAGCTCCGCGCCGCGATCCTTAAGCCGCGTGATCGCCGTGGTCGATTCGCCGATCGCCCCCTCCATGCACAGCGCCACCTCCATGCACAACGCCTGCATGAACTCCTTGAAGGCCACGCTCCGCTCGTCGGCGTCGCCGAGCTGCGCCAGCGTGGCCGTGTAGCTGTCGAAGATCCCGCGCACCAGGTCCGCCGCATCGGGGAACTTGCCGAAGATGCTCAGCAGTCGCCCGCGCAGCCCCGGTGCGTTGGGCGCCAGGCGGTGCGGCAGCGCCCCGGCCACCCCCAGCGCCTGCGCCAGCGCCGCGTTGCCGCCACAGGATGCGGGCAGCCGCTCTGCCGTGTGATGATGCGCGATCGCGCCGGCGAACAGCTCGGGCAGGCCCAGTCGCCGGGCGATCACCGCCCCCAGCTCCGCGTGATCCGTGCCGTACAGCGCCCGCTCCCGCGCCACCCGGGCGGCCTGGTCCGCCATGTCCATGATCGCGACCGTCTCGGACCACGCCGACCGGTCGGAGCCGTGGATCAACGGCAGCGCCACGTCCTGCATCAGCGCGGCGATGAACGCCTCCTCGACCGCGTCGGGCCGCAGCTTGCGCACGCACTCCCGCGCGCTCACCGCCTTCAGCAACGACGCCCGCCAAAGCGCCGAGCGCTCCTCTGCAGGCATCGCGAACTGGTTGAAGATCCCGCCCAGTGACACCCCGAAGACCAGCGGCAAGAGGTTCCGCAGCCCGATCATCACCAGCGCCTGCGTCAGCTTCGTGATCGGCTGCGCCGGCTTGAACGCGGCCGAGTTCACCAGTCCCAGAATCTTTGCGACCAGCGAAGGGTCGGCGCCGATCACCTCCGCATACTGCGACATTTCGACGTTGTCCCGGCGGTGCAGCACCAGCACCCGCATGGGCACCACCAGCGTCGAGGGCAGCAACGCCACCCCCTCGGCGGCCCGGAAAAGCTGGTCCCGCCTTCGCTGCGCCAGGTGTGTTCCGGTAAGTCTCTGGGTCAAGGGATCACGCCTCAACCGGATGATCGGACGCTGCCTGCGGGGAGATAATCAACGCGCCGAATGATCTGCAGGTTGCCAAGCGAGCGGTCATTTCTGACGAAGATGAATGTGTGGGTTGGGCAGGATTCGAGCGCGGGGAGCGCACCTTATGAGACTGGTGAACATCGATCAGCTAACCCCCGGAATGCGCCTGGGGGATTCGATCCACGGTCGCGCCGGCCAGACGCTGCTCGCGCGCGGCGCCGCCCTGACCGATTCCTACGTCGCCACCCTCAGGACGATGGGTGTCCCCGCCGTCTACATCGCCGACCCCGACACGGCGGACGTCGAGATCCCCCAGCCCATCTCCCCCGAGGCGCACGCCAGGGTGCTGCGCAACCTCGCCCAGGTCTTCGAGCAGGTCTGCGAGGCGACCGAGCAGATCCGCAAATCATCGATGAACCGGCTTCACCAGAACCCGCAGTCCGACCGCCTCGTGCGCGCGATAGCCAGTTGCGGCGCCGCCGACCGCCTCTACGCGATCACCCGCGACATCGACCTGATCATGGACCAACTGGGCAACCTGGACACATTGGTCGGCCTCAACTCCATCAAAACACATGACTTATACACCTTCCAGCATTCGATCGACGTGACGGTGCTGGGCCTGGTGCTGGCCAGGCGCATGGGATGGGATTGGAACCGGACCAGGGCCTTTGGGGTCGGTTGCCTCCTCCACGACATCGGCAAGGTCGTGTTCGACCCCGGCGTGCTGAACCAGCCCGGACCGCTCACCCCGGAGGCCTTCGAGCGGCTAAAGGGACACACGACGGTCGGCTACGAAGTGATCCGGGGTCTGGCACCCCGCCTGGGGAGCCTTGCACCCCTGGTCGCCTACCAGCACCACGAGCGAGAGGACGGTTCGGGATATCCAAGGGGTCTAAAGGGGACCAACGGGCTAGGCGAGAACCCCCCCAGCTCCATCCACGACTTCGGCACCCTTTCCGCCGTCGCCGACGTTTACGATGCGATGTCCTCGCACCGCCCTTACCGGCGGGCGGTCCCGGTTGACCAGGTGGTGGAGACGATCGGGCTTTATGCCGGGAATCATCTGAACGCGCAGGCGGTCAAGCTGTTCCTGTCCATCGTACCCCCCTACCCGGTCTGTTCGGCGGTGGCGGTCCTGACCGGGGCGCACGCAGGATGTCGAGGGGTCGTCGTGCGAGTATCGAAGCGCGACCTGTCCCGACCCGTCGTGCGCATCCTTTTCGACCCGCACGGTGAGCGGCGCAAGGCGGTCGATCTGGACCTGGCGATCGAGGGGGACGTGCAGGTTCAATCCGTGCGCGACCCCGCGTCGCCAGTACACTCGCTTGGCAGTGGGGAGGTCAAACCCAGGGGGGAGACGGCCAAGGCGGCGTACACGATCCCGCCCGCGGTGCTGCGGGTGCTGCGGGCGTGTTGAAGGGTCGGGGGAATCTGATCGCGAATTTCGGCCGGACACGCCACAATAGGGTCGGCACGCAGGATCAACGTGTGGCAAATCGAGAGGATCGGCACCATGATTGTCGGCGTACCCCGGGAGACGGCGGCGGGCGAGACGAGGGTGGCGCTGACGCCGGCGGCGGCGGCCGCGCTCATTCGAACCCGGCTGGAGGTGCTGGTCGAGAGCGGCGCGGGGCTGGCGGCGGGGTTTCCCGATGACGCCTTTACGGCAAAAGGGGCGAGGGCCGTCGCGCGTGCGGAGGTATTCGCCACCTCGGACGTGCTTCTCCAGGTGCGCTTGGCGCCGGCGGGTGAGCGGGATCTGGACGCGGTCAAGCCGGGAGCCCTGCTGGTCGGATTCTGCGATCCGTTGGGCGCGCCGCGGGCGGTCGCCGCGCTGGCCGACCGCGGGGTCTCGTTGATCGCCATGGAACTGATCCCGCGGATCACGCGGGCGCAGTCGATGGATGCGTTGTCGAGCCAGGCGAACCTGGCGGGGTACAAGGCGGTGATCATGGCGGCCGACGCGTCGCCCAGGATCTTCCCGATGCTGATGACGGCCGCCGGAACGCTCCAGGCGGCGCGGGTGTTCGTGATTGGCGCCGGAGTGGCGGGATTGCAGGCGATCGCGACGGCACGGCGACTCGGGGCGGTGGTCAGCGCCTTCGACGTTCGGGCGGCGGTCAAGGAGCAGGTGCAGTCGGTCGGGGCGAAATTCGTCGAGTTGCCGCTGGAGACCGGCGACGCGCAGGACAGCAACGGCTACGCGAAAGCGCTCTCGGCGGAACTGCAGCGCAAGCAGGCGGAACTGATGATGCGCGTGATCGCGGAGAGCGACGTCGTCATCACGACCGCCTCGATCCCCGGCCAGCCCGCGCCGCGACTGATCCCCGGGGCGGCTGTCGAGCGCATGCAGCCCGGGAGCGTGATCGTGGACCTGGCGGCGGAGCGCGGCGGGAACTGCGAGTTGACCGAGCCGGGCCAAACCGTCGTGCGGCACGGCGTGACGATCATCGGGCATACCAACATTCCCGCGACGGTCCCGCTGCACGCGAGCGGCATGTACGCGAACAACCTGGTCAAGCTGCTAGGGATCCTGGTCACGAAAGAGGGCGCGTTAAAGATCGACACGGCGGACGAGGTGATCGCCGGGTGCCTGGTCTGTCACCAGGGCTCCGTGGTTCACCCGCGCGTAAAGGATCTGCTGGCCATCACCGCAGGACCCATCGCACTCGGCTGAAGGAGCATTCGTCATGACTTCGGATTTCGCTTCACACCTGTACGTGTTCCTGCTGGCGGCCTTTCTCGGGCTGGAGGTGATCAAGCGGGTCAGCCCGTTGCTGCACACGCCCCTGATGTCGCTGACCAACGCGATCTCGGCGATCAGCGTGGTGGCGGCGATCGAGATCTGCGGGCTGCACAAGGGGCAGACGACGGTGCTGGCGACCGTGCTGGGGACGATCGCGGTGGCGGCGGCGACGACCAACATCGTCGGCGGGTTCATGATCACCGACCGGATGCTCAAGATGTTCCGCAAGCGCGAGGTGAAGAAATGACCATCACCGCCGCTGCGGACACCACCGCCATGTTTGACGTGCAGAACGTCATCGGGACGGCGACATACCTGCTCGCCGCCGGACTGTTCGTGCTCGCGCTCAAATGGCTCTCGGCGCCGGCCACGGCGCGGCGGGGGAACCTGGCGGGGCAGATCGGCATGGCCGCTGCGGTGATCGGGGCGCTCCTGGGCCATAACGTCGTCCGTTACGAGTGGATCGTCGTCGGATTCGCGATCGGCGCCCTGATCGGCGCACCCATGGCCATCTGGATGCCGATGACCGCCGTGCCCCAGCGGACCGCGCTCAGTCACGCGTTCGGCGCGCTCGCGGCGGCGCTGGTCGGCACGGCACACTATTTCCTGTTCTTCCAGCCCGGAAATCACCTGCCGCACTCGATCACGATGGGCTTCCTCTGCCTGGAGGTGCTGCTCGGATCGTTGACGTTCACCGGTTCGCTGATGGCATTCGGCAAACTCCAGGACCTGCTGCCGACGCGGCCCATGGTCTACCGGGGGCAGAACGTCATCAACTTCGTCATCCTTGGCGCGGCCGTCGCCGCCGCGGTCTCGCTGGTCATCAACCCCGCGCTGCAGTGGCTGTTCCCGGTGCTGCTTGGCCTGGCCGCGCTTTTCGGCGTGCTGTTGATCCTGCCGATCGGCGGGGCGGACATGCCGACGGTGATCTCGCTGTTGAACAGCTACGCGGGGTTGTCGGCGAGCATGATGGGATTCGTCCTGGGCAACCGGCTGCTGATCATCGCCGGGGCGCTTGATGGGGCGAGCGGCCTGATCCTCTCGATCATCATGTGCCGCGCGATGAACCGCAGCTTCGCCAACGTGCTCTTCGGCGCGTTCGGACAGGTGCAGACCGCCGCAGCCACGATGGAGAAGAAGACCGTCCGCAGCAGCTCGGCCGAGGAGGCCGCGCAGATCATGGAGGCCGCCCAGTCGGTGATCGTGATCCCCGGCTACGGGATGGCGGTCGCCCAGGCGCAGCACAAGGTGCGCGAGCTGTACGACCAGCTCACGCGGCGCGGGATCGACGTGCGCTTCGCCATCCACCCGGTCGCCGGCCGGATGCCCGGTCACATGAACGTGCTCCTGGCGGAGGCGGAGATCCCCTACGACCGCCTGGTGGAGATGGACCAGATCAACGGCGACTTCCCGCAATGCGACGTGGCGCTGGTGATCGGGGCAAACGACGTGGTGAACCCCGCGGCGCGGCACGACAAGTCCTCGCCGATTTACGGAATGCCCATCATCGAAGCCGACCGCGCGCGCACGGTCATGGCCATCAAGCGGTCGATGAACCCGGGCTTTGCCGGGATCGAGAACGAGCTCTATTACGCCGACAACTGCCTGATGCTGTTCGGCGATGCCAAGGCGGTCGTCGGGAGCGTCGCCAGGGAACTGGCCGAAACGGCCGTCGCGACATCGGTGGTCTGATTGGGAGCAGGACGGGCCCGCAGCCGCGCGCTACGCCGCCTTTGATTGCGGTCCCAACCGGGCGGCGACCAGTGCCTGAACGCCGCCGCTGTTCGTCGCGTCGAGGGGGACGGGCCTGGCCTTTTCCAGCGGGACGCGCAACACGCGCCCGCAGGCCTGGCAGATCACGCGACGCCCGCGCGCGTCGGCGTTGACGGTCAGCATCTTGAAACAACCCGCGTGGGGACAAAGCAGGTGGATCCGCTCCATTGGCAATCCCTCCGTGGCAAAGCCGCGCGTCGGCAGGATGTGCCGGTGGCTCGCGCCACCCATCTTATCGACGATCGTCCACGGGTACTGAAGGCCCGCTGCTTCGGCGATCGGCGGCCGGCGATTTTTCCGTTGGATGGACCGGCCCTCCCAACGTCTATACAGGGTGTTGGAAACGACGACGACCCGAGCCTGAACCGGGGGGCGGCAGCTCAGACGTGGCGGTCCCTCCCCGTTCCTACCCCGCCGCGGCCGCCCCCACCTTTCATTTCTCGGTCCATCAGGGTGAGGGCCCAGGAGCGCGCGGTCATGCACGACGCAGACGACGATAACAACCGACGGCCAATCGCCCGGCTGTTGTTATTGGTGCTCTTCGCAATACTGGTCTGTGCTTTCGGCACCTCGGTCGTGCTGCAGCAGTCGCCGCTGGTCACGGATTCGGAACTGGTGCAGGACGAGCTTTGCCGGCAGGCGACGCTGCGACAGATCCGGGATCTGGCCAACGCGAACGGCGACGCGACGACCGCCGAGTGGGCGCAAAGCGCCCTTCGGAGCGCGACGCGCTCGGGCAGGCTTTCACGGCCTTGTCCGCCTTGCATCTTCCCTCCTTTGCAGACCTGGTGACGCCGCCGATGTCCCGGTTCGAGAGGCGGCCTTTTGTGACAAACTCCACATTGCGCTGGAAATCTCTCCCGTCTTTGGCTAATTTTTGCCGCAGACTGGCACGTCCCCACATCGGAGGAGATTTCCATGCTTGCATCTTTCCTGCGTCGCCGCCGCCGGCGCGCTCGTCGTGCGGCCATCCAAAACAAGGGCTCCCTCTATTTGGCCGAGTGCTGCGAGCCCCGCCTGCTATTGGCGGCCATCGGGTCGGACCAGACGATCACCGCCTCGATCACCGCCGTCGGGCAGGTGGACAGCTATACCTTCTCCGCGTCTGCGGGGCAGAGCATCTTCGCGGCGGTGGCGGAGACGGTCGCGGGAAGCCCGCTGTCGGTCTCCATCGAGCTGCGGGCGCCCAACAACGCGCTGGTCACCAGCGGCTCGTCGGCGACCGGGACGGCCATCCTCGCCCAATCCAATTTGGTGACGCAGAGTGGCACGTACACGATCAACATCCGGGGCCTGAACAACACCCTCGGCTCCTACGCCCTGACGCTCGCCCTGCCGGGCGTCGCCCCCGAGCCCGGCACCGACGCCGGTCCCATCGCGTCGGCCGAATACCACACCGCCGCCATCAGCACCGCCGACCTCGACGTCTACACGATCGCCGGCACCGCGGGCGGAAGCCTGCTGGCGACGATCGGCGACCTCGACGCCTCCGGGTTCGACCCGCAGATCCACGTCTTCTCCCCCAGCGGCGCGCTGCTCGGCAACTCCGCCGGGCCCAGCGGCACGGTTGTCCTCGAAACCGCGCTCCCCGCGACCGGCACGTATTACATCGTCGCCTCAGACCAGCTCAGCGATGAGACCGGCAACTACGGCATCACCATCGCCACGTTCGGCGGCACGCAGGTGGCCGGCAACGACGGCGGGCCGATCAGCTCCGGGGCGTACCGCACCGGCACGATCGACCCCGGCGACTTCGACGTACACACGATCTCGGGCACCGCGGGCGGGAGCCTGCTGGCGGCCATGGGAGACCTCGACCCCGCCAATTCGGGTTTCGACCCGCAGATCCTGGTCTTCTCCCCAACCGGCGCGTCGCTCGCCAACGTCGTCTCCCCCAACGGCACGAACACGCTGCTCCAGAACCTGGCGACGACCGGCACCTACTACGTGGTCACCCTCGACCAGTTCGCTGACGAGACCGGCGCGTACGGGCTGAGCGTCGCCACGTTCGGCGGAACGCAGGTCACCGACGCCGACAGCGGCGCGATCAACTCCGGCGAGCGCAAGACCGGGACGAT
>DATBFY010000399.1:0-6140 GCA_036558265.1 Tepidisphaeraceae bacterium
GGTGGACGAAGAGGACGCAGTGCCTGAGGGCGACGTCGGCGGAGGGGATTTCCAGGTCCGCATCGGTTCCCCGGCCGACCACGATCGGGCGATTTGCCCGCCGGGTGTCGAACTCGATCAGCCGCTCCCCCAGCGCGTGCGCCAGACGCAGTTGAATGCCCATGGTCCCATCATACCCGCTCCATTGAACGACCGCCCACGCCCTGGCGACGAGCCGTTCAGTCGGCGCGGTTTTGGACCGATGAGCGATCAGGGGGGCGTATTGACCGGAGGAGCGAGACGATGCGCTGGATGATCGCGATGGCACTGTTGGCCGTTGGGGGGTGTGGTTCGTTCGAATTCCGACTCGCCCCCGATCCCGAGGCGCCGGGGAACGCTGCGTCATCTGCGCAAATCCCCGATCCGTGGAACACCTCGCTGCCGTTCGAGCCGGTCGGACCCGGGCCTGACGCGCCCATGCACGATGAGGCGGCGGCGCTCTCGCTCGACCCGGTGTTCGACGGCGACTAAACTTCCCGCCCGCATGCAACAGCTCAGCAGTTGGTTAAGGCCCGATTCGGTGTCGGGCGCGTCGGTGGTCCTGTCGCTGGTCTGCGCGCTGGGGCTATCGATCGGCGCGATCAGCATCCGCGGCGTGCGGTTGGGCGTGGCGGGCGTACTCTTTGCGGGCATGCTGCTGGAGGCAATGGGCGCGAAGATCCAGGATGACACGCTTGCGTTCCTGCGGGACTTTGGCATGACCCTGTTCGTCTACGGGCTGGGGCTTCAGGTCGGTCCCGGGTTTTTCGCGTCGTTGTGCCGCGGCGGTCTCAGGCTCAACCTCCTCGCGGCGGCGACGCTGGTGGGCGGCGCGTTCTTCGCGATGGGCCTGGTGCTGCTGGTCAACGTGGAGCGCACTTCGACGCCTGGCCTGTACGTCGCCGGCTTTACGACGACGCCTGGGCTGGTAGCGGCCCAGCAGCGCTTCCGGGGTGGCGAGGCCTCGTCCGCGCCCAACGTGGTGCTCTCATCGCACCGCAAGCGTGGCGTGGAACTGAGCGGGCTCATCTACGCGATGGGCTACCCCTTTGGCTGCGTCGCGCCGATCCTGGTCATTCTGATCGTGCGGAAGCTGTTCCGCGTTGACGTGGCGAGCGAGGCCAAGTCGCTGGAATCGGCCCACGGCAATGGGAACGCCCGCCTGGCTGCGCTCAATCTCCAGATGACCAACCGCACGCTGAATAACCTTGCCTTGTCTGAGATCGCGCGTCTTCGCGAGCTGGGCATGATCGTGGGCAAGGTGCTTCGCGGCGAGCAAGTCTCCGTAGCGACGGCCGAAACCCGCCTCCAGGTCGGCGACGTCCTCCTGGTCGTGGGTCCCGAGGAGAACCTGCCGCAGGCGCGCGATCTGTTTGGCCCCGAGAGCAAGCTCGACCTGCGCGGCCTGGGCGGCGCAGTGCAAAGCGATCGTCTGCTGGTCACCCGCCCCGAGGTGCTCAACAAAACCCTCCAACAAGTGGCGTTTCCGCGGCGATTCGGGGTGACGATCACGCGCGTCGCGCGCTCGGGGATCGAGCTGACGCCGCGGGCGGCGCTGTCGCTCAGTTATGGCGACACGGTGGTGGTGGTCGGGCCGCCGGAGGGTCTGCGCCAGGTCGCCGAGGAGGTCGGCAACGCGACCCGCCGGTTCAACCATCCGCAGCTCGTGCCCGTCTTCATCGGCATGGCGCTGGGGGTGCTCCTGGGCATGGTGCCGATCCGGCTGCCGGGCCTGACCGACGCGATCAAGCTGGGCGTCGCGGTCGGGCCGCTGATCGTCGCCATCCTGCTCTCGCGGATGGGGCACCTGGGGCCGCTGGTGTGGTACATGCCCGAATCCGCCAATTTCATGCTGCGCGAGTTTGGGCTGGCGGTCTTCCTGGCGTGCGTGGGGCTTTTGGCTGGGCAACCGTTCCTGCAGACGCTGAGCTCGGGCCAGGGGTTGATCTGGGTAGGCCTTGCCGCGGTCGTGTCGATCGTCCCGATGCTGTTGACCGCGATCCTGGCGCGGGTGTGGCTGCGCATGAACTTCGTGACGCTGTCGGGGCTGATCTCGGGGACGATGACCAACTCGCCATCGCTGTCGTACGCGACGGACGTGACGCGGTCTGCGGAGGCTGCGGTCGCTTACGCGACGGTGTACCCGCTTTCGATGGTGCTGCCGGTGGTGATGGCGCAGTTGCTGGCGTTGTGGTGCGCGTGAGGGATTGCGGCGCGGCAAGATCTGCCGTGACACATATCAATTCTCAACATCTGGGTATTTAAGTAGTGGGGCGGTGGTGCGAATCTTTTTCTTGTCAGAGGATTCGGCGCTTGCGGGGCGCGAACCTGCGATTCTGAACCAGGAAACGGCGCCTGGATCAGAATCTCCGGTGTCGCGGGGACGATGGACGTTTGATTGCGCAGCGGCCTTGAGGCCGGCCTCACCGCTGCCGCGGTGCCTACACCGTCCAGGACGCCGCAGCCGGGCCACCCCCGCCCGTCGGGAGGAGAAACGATGTGGAGGTGGGGACGAGGAGAGGGGGAGACAAGGGACGGCCGGCCAGTCCGCTGGTCGCAAGGATCCGACGCCCCAGGGCCGCCGTCTGCGCGCGACTCCTGCCGAGCTGGCGACAATCAGAGCCATGGATACGATCTCGCAAATGCGAAAGATAAGGTGGCTGCTGCCGTTGGCATTGGTCGTTGTCGTGGGTATCGCGTGCAGCGGGTACTTGCTGAACCGGCTTAGCAAATCGCGGTACGGCGTCGCGTCGGACGCCAACGCGTTGCCAGATTTTGGCCAGGCAGTGGCCTCGCTTCACCCCAAGGGCCCGCTCTATTACCGCTACATCAAGGCTGGCGTCGCCGGCCACCTCGTCGTTTCCGGCGTCACTGATCGCGCGTCGGTCGAGGCCTTCGCGGCAAGGAATGAGATGAGCGTGATGGACGACTACCCTCCCGACGCATCGCTGCGGAAGAAGCTGCAGGAATATCGTGGCCGACAGATGAAGATCGAAACCGATTTCCCGAGCGGAACGTGCGTCGTCGTGGGCACGAATGCGGCCATCGGTGACGTCGAGTTGTTCTTGCGGCCGTCCGACGGGGTGTTCACGATGTCGGCGGCGCGGGATCGAGCGCCATAGTGTGGGTGTGCTCATCCACTCCTGGGGCGCGAACCTGCGATTCTGATCGAGGAAACGGCGCCTGGATCAGAATCTCCGCTGTCGCGGGGACGATCAACGTTTGATTGCGCGCCGGCCTGGAGGCTGGGCTCACCGCAGTCGCGGTGCCTACACCGTCCGAATGCGCCGCCGCCGGGCCACCCCCGCCCGTCGGGAGGAGTGGAGACGGGGGAGACAAGGGACGGCCGACCAATCCACTCGTCGCAAGGATCCGACGCCGGAGGGTGGACGGCTGCGGGCTTTTGGGACGGTGTAGGCGGGGTTTGGGGTGGGTTTGGGGCAGCGCCTGGCAGCGCCCGAATGGGCCGGAACTCCAACTTGGCTCCGCGGGATGGAGGGCCAAGCGTCCGCGCGATCCGTTACAATGGCGCGCACGCGATCAAATCACCGCTCAGGCGTGGCGCCGATAGACGCGTGGGGGAAGCGGAGGACCAAATGAAGTGCGACAGGTGCCTTAATGATGCCACCATTCACGTTGCCGAGCGGCGAGGAGACGGGACGGTCGTTGACGTGCACCTATGTGCCGACTGCGCTGATCGCGACAATGTTCCTGGCCATACGCGCATATGGTCGTTCCAGCTCGAGCTCGATGATGACAAGGAGTTCGAGGAGTTCTTGCGCGAGATAGATGACCTGGCAGCAGCGCGAAAGAAGGGTGGTGATGAGGGCAATGCCCCTAAGGAATAGGGGGTCTTTCGTAAATGAATAATCCCGACTTCGAAATTCCGGGCCATTGGGGTTGGCATCAGGTTGGCACCCCAGACCCCGGCCTGCACCGTCCCGTGGCAACGCAGCCGTTCAACCCCCCGGCGGATCGTTTGAGCGTCCTTGGACGCGAGCGGCCGGGATGGTGGGACTCGCAGGCCACCGGCATTAGAATGCCCGCCGGAAAGGGTTGCGCGCGCGTGTGAGACTCAAGCGTGTCATCCGGGTCGTACTCTGGGGCGTCAAGGGCGTGTTGCTGACGGTGTGCGTCGGGACGCTGGTGCTCTGGCCCTGGTCGTGCGCCGGCGACGCAATCGCGTTCGCGCGAGACAGCGTGGTGGACGGGGAGGTTACGCGGTACCACGGGATCCAGGTCGGGAGTGTCGACGGGCGCCTGTGGATCACGTGGTCTGCGGGCGAGCTCAACTTCCGGTACGACCCGCAGGAGGCGAACACCACGTGGATTTACCCGCGTGTGAAACAGGGCTGGCACTGGGGGACCTTAGTCGCGGCTCCGCCTTGGGAGAATTCCTGGGATCAACGATCTGAGTACGGTGGTTTCGCGCGGTATAGCGATGCATCCTCAGGTCCGGCGGGCCGGAGAACGACGCGGGCCGTCTCCACCCCGCTCTGGGCAATTGCGCTAACCACGGGGATCTGGCCCATTCCAAGTCTCTTCCTGACGATCCGCCGATGGCTGAGAGCCCGCCGCCACCGCCTCGCCTGTCGCTGCCCCGCGTGCGGCTACGACCTCAGCGCGACGCCCGAGCGGTGCCCGGAGTGTGGTACGATCCCGAAGGCATGAGGCGCCTCCTCCGTATCCTGCTGAACGCCGCAACGGTGCTGTCGCTGGTGTTATGCGTAGCGACGTCGCGGAGCTACCGGAGGGCGGATGAGTGGTACGTCGCCCGGAACAGGCCCGCAAAAGGGGAGTGCCTTGGTATGGACGTCGTCATGACCGAACGCGGGAGGCTGATCTTCCAATCCGTTCGACTGGACGAACCGGGCGGTGCCTCCGACGACGCGAAGCCTTATGAGTTCGGCCACCAATCGGCTCCAGCCTCCACGGTGGACGAGAGGGGCGACCCCGCCGGCGTCAAGACGTGGGCGGGCTTCGCGTGGGGCGAGTACCCCGAGACCTTCGGGCACGGAATGCCCGCCACAGTCCAGGTCATCGCCGTCCCCTTGGCCTGCCTAGCGGTCGGCCTCGCAACGCCCGCACTTCTGCGGGTACGTGCATGGCGGAAACGACGTGTACGAGGGCTCGCCGGCCACTGCCCCGGCTGCGGGTACGACCTGCGGGCCACGCCGGATCGATGCCCGGAATGCGGCACCGCGCCCGCCGCTCAGACATTGGCGTGATCGTGCCACCCCACCCGCGCCGCTCGCCGCCGGCGTGTTCTTTGTTTCTCTGCTGCTTTGCTTCTTTGCGTCACCGCGACAAACGCTCGGCAGGCAGGTGGGACGCACGTCAGCACAGGAGTACCCGCCGCTTGCAACCGACAACTAGCGACTGGCGCTCTGCCGCGGCGTGGAGGAGGCGGCGCGCTAACCTGCGGTGGTTTCGCCGCCCATTTCTTCGAGCACGATGCCGGTGATGTAGCTTGAGTCCGCGTCGCTGGCGAGGAAGACGTAGGCGGGGGCGATCTCTTCGGGTTGGGCGGCGCGGCCAATGGGCGTGTCGCTGCCGAATTTGGCGACCTTGTCGGGCGTCATGCCCTGATCGGCAGGGTTGAGCGGTGTCCAGACCGGCCCGGGGGCGACGGCGTTCACGCGGATTCCCTTCTCGATCAGTTGCTGCGCGAGCGCCTTGGTGAAGGCGTCGATCGCGCCCTTGGTGGCCGAGTAGTCGGGCAACTGCTTGTTGCCGATCAGGCCGGTCTCGCTGCTGGTGGCGATGATCGCGCTGCCGGGTTTCATGAGAGGGACGGCGGCCTTGGCGAGGCGGAAGTAGGCGTAAACGTTGGTCTTGAAGGTGGTGTCGAACTCGTCCTCGCTGACCTCTTGGATCGACTCCTTGCGGTTCTGATGGGCGGCGTTGGAGACCAGGATGTCGAGCTTGCCGAGTTCACGCACGGTACGGTTGACGCACTGCTTGCAGAAGGCTGGATCGGTCAGGTCGCCGGGGATCAGCAGACAGCGTCGGCCCTCGTTCTCCACGGCGCGCTGGGTCTGCTGGGCGTCGGTGAGCTCGGCGGGGAGGAAGACGATGGCGACGTCGGCGCGTTCGCGGGCGTAAAGCACGGCGACGGCGCG
>DATBFY010000400.1:0-2769 GCA_036558265.1 Tepidisphaeraceae bacterium
AGCCAGACACTCTGCCTCGCGTTCTTTCATGCTCCGGCGTGTCGGGCCGACGTAGGTTGCGCACTCGAGCATTGTGACCTCGGTCGAAGGGATCGAGGTATGAACGAATCAGCTCACCTGCCCGGTGGGCGCGGCCAGCCATGAACTCCATAAAGTCTATGTGCCCGCCCGGGGCAGGTGCTGCGCCCCGTTCGGCCTCGGTCGTTGTTCGTCCAATTCGACCTCTCGTGGCTCTGGCCGTTGCTCTGTCCGCTTATGCGTCGCAGATGGCCAGGTCGCCCAGCGCCTCGGCCAGGGTGGCATAGCGGTCGGACCGCTGCGGAGCACACATCCGCCCAATGACCTCGGCGGCGCCGGCGGGGTCGCGCATGAAGTTGGGGCTGTCGCTTCGACACAACTCCGCGGCGAGCAACTCCGGGTCGATCGCCGGCCCGTTCCCCGCCAGCACCGCCTCTACGTCGTGGAGCGGCGGTTGGCCGGTAATGAGCTGGTGGAAAACGAGGCCGAGCGAGTAGACGTCGTTGGCGGGCGCCACATCGCGGAGGTTCTCCCAAAGACACGGGGCGACGTACCGGCGGTCGAAATGGTCCCGGACGGTGGCGTCGATGTTGAGGTTCGGGGCGCCCGGGATGAAGGCCAGGTCGAAGTTCGCGAGCTTGACGACGCCGACCGGGGCGATGATGATGTTGCGGGGGCGGACGTCCCGGTGGATAATGCCATGCTGGTGGGCGTGCGTCAGCCCGGCAGCAACTCCCTTGATGATCTGGGTTTTCTCGGTCCAGGTCAGGGCTCGCTCGTTGTGCTTGTCGAGTACCCACTCGAGTTGTTGGCTTCCCTCGCGGTAGACGATCGGCTCGACGAAGCTGTCGTCGTTCCAGGTGAACATGTCGCCGAAGCGGACGAGGTTCGGGTGGGCCCCCAGCAGCCGCATCGCGTCCTGGGAATGGAAGATCTCCTGGAGGCGATACTGCTTTTCGTCGGCCGTGGCATAGACGTCGAGGTGGTGGACCTTCAGAACGGTGAGGGGCTGGGTGTGAATGAACCGGTGCCGGCCCAGGAACAGGGTGAAGCGGTCGTCCTGGTCCAGCTTGTTGACAATGTCGTACAACCCGATCCGCTGGACCTTCTTGGCCGGGCGAGTGGTGAAGAGGGCCTCGCAAACCAGGTCGGCGAGCGCCGCGACGTTGCCGGTGCTGACCGGCAAATACTTCGGGTCGCTCATCCGCGCAACGGCGTCCCGGAGATGGATCACTCGTCCCGCCTGGTCGTCGTGGAGTTTCGCACGGGCGCCGTCCTCGGTGAGCAAGATCAGCGTCTCGACAAACACGCTGTCGAGCCGGTGCGAGTGTTGCCTCAGTTTCCCGGCCAGGATCTTGGTCTTCTTGTTGGCCAGCGGGATCGGGCTGGGGAAAACGCCGCCGTTCTCGAAGATCCACTCCATCGGGTTGCCGCGGATCTCGCCGTGGTAGCCTTTGACCTCCATATGGTACAGGGCATGCGGGGTGAGAACCGCGATGTCGAATTCGTAAGGCAGGCCGCGTCCGGTAGTCAGTTCGAAGTTATGGAACACGAAGCAGTCGTCGGGCAAGTGCTTGCCAAGACGCTTGATGGCCCGCGCCTCGCTGTCATTCTCCGGCGCTCCGACTCGGTGGATGATTGCCATGGCAGGATGACTCCTGGTTGGGGGGCGTGTGCTACCGAGACCTCGTCTCCGGCCGAACTTGTTATTATGCTGACCGACGCCGAGTCCGTACGCACTGGTGCCGAGTCGATATGCACTGGTGCCGAGTCGATATGCACTGGCGCCGAGTCGCTTGGCTCGGCACCTGTCAGCGTATTACGGCCTATTGTCCCCGCCCCGGCGGCAGAGTCAAGGGCCGCCGGTTGCTGAAACAGCGGTGGAACGGCATGCGCACCGGGTACGCCGACAATCTCTTCGACAGGATTCAGCGAGTCTTCAACCAGCGTGAGTGAACGTCTGCACTGACTCCGAACTCCTTTCGCGCGTCGGTCCGCCCCACGAATGGCACTTAGATCTTGGTAACGCCTTTCGCCATCTTGCGTTTCATCTCGGCGCGGGGCTTGGTCAGCCAGCCGTAGTGGTTGCGCCTCCGCTTTTTCACCCGTGGCTCGTACCGGTCCGGGCGGTCACCGACTCGGTGCGTGGCGATGGCATCGAGCAGGTCGTGGCACAGACGCAACCGGCCGGCGGCGTCCCGCGCGGCACCGAACTGCAGCAACGGCTGGAACGCTTCCAAGGTTTGCAGCGCCCCCTTGAAGCGGACCGCCCGCGGCAACACGCCGTGTCGGGCCGCGGCCTAGGCCATCACGGTGCCGAGGAGGTTGTACGCCAGGACGTGCGTCCACACCTCCTTGCGCACCAACTCCGGCCTCTTGCAGCGCAGCTCCCGCAGCTGCATCACCGACTTGAGGGACCGCAGGTCGAGCTCATTGTGCCACCACGCGCGGTGCAGCGTCGCCAGGTCCTCCTTGGTCGTCTGCCGCGCGGCGAGCAGCGTTGTTACTACCACGATCTCCCGGGTTCGGAAGCCCGGCTGGCGGACGCGGATACGCACTTCCCGAACCGTGATGAACTCGGGCAGCGTGTGGTACCCTTCTCGGTCCAGCGACCGGATCGACGTCGGCTTGGCCCAGCGGACGACGTGGTCACAGTCGCCCAGCCGCCGCCCGCGCCGGAAGTCCGTCCGACGGTGGGCCTTGTTCAGCCGGCTGACTAACTCGACGCCGCGCTGCGACAGGAGCGCGATG
>DATBFY010000401.1:0-1667 GCA_036558265.1 Tepidisphaeraceae bacterium
AGCTCGCCAAGCGGCTCGCGAGGGGCGGGCGGTTCCGGGCTACGGCGGTCGCGACCGATCCCGCCGGCAACAAATCGAAGACGAAGACGATCGCGCTCCGGATCCAGACGAAGAACGCCCGCTAGGCGCCCGCGCGCCCAAGAACTAGCAGCGAGGGATTGGCGCACCCAGGAGTGCGCCAGGCCCTCGACTGCCCAACTGCTATGTGGTTTCGGCGGGTGCGGGGATCGCGCCCAACTGCTGCATCAGGCCGATCGTGTCCCAGTTCCCCCAGGACTCGACGATCTTGCCGTCGCTGAACCGATCGATCGCGATCCCGCTGACCTCGACGCTTTTCTGCGTCGCCGGGATGCCCATCAGCTCGCCTTCGTGGGTCCCACGAGCAATCCATCTGGTGACGACGAGGTCACCCTCGGCCACCTGCTGCTCGATCGTGTAGGTGGTGTCTGGGAACGCCGCCATGAACATATCGGCGGTCTTGCGGGCCGCCTCCGCGCCGCGGTCGTCCGGAAACGGCCTCTGTGGGTCGTGGTCGACCGCGTCCGCGGCGACGACCTCATCGAATTGATCGGCGTTGCCGGATTCCCAGAGCTCGAAGAATCGCCGCGCGGCAGCCTTGTTTTGGTCGGACATGTTCCCTCCTTGCTGGACGTTGTCCTATGGCGAGCCTTTCAGAGCTTGGAGCGCTCAACGTTAAGAAGGGGTCGCCTCGTCGAACGGGTGGCGCGGCGCAATGACTCGCCTGCTGTCGCCGACCTCCCCCGCTGGACCTCATCACGCCCGGACCCAGGTGGGCGCTGTGCTCTGTGCCGGATCAGGAAGAGATCGGGGATCTTGACGACGTTATTCAGCCAAGTCCGAACTCCTTGGGTGGGCGGGTAAACGCCGCGGGCCGGGTGCGTTACAACGCGCTGGCCAACCGTGTGGCGGTGGCGACGCCGCTCAGCTTGAGCCGGTCGAGGTCCGGGTCACGACACGACCGCGTAGCCGGCGAACACGCATGCCGTGCGCTGGCTGGCATTGTCGGAGAAAAGGCGTGTCCCGAGCACCAGGCTGACGAACACGTTCGTCCCGCTCGGCGAGACCATGTTCATGGTCGCCTCAAACGGCCCCGCCGGAGGCGGCGGCGTGCCGCTCTCCTGGTACTGGCCGATTGTCACCTGGGCGCCGACGTCTAAGTCGGCGTTGCCACCCTCTTCTCCGAAGATATTGACGCCTCGCACGGCGCTGTCATTTTCGCTCGTGGTCACGAAGGCGCGGATGAAGTTCTGCTGCGGGTTCTGCGGCGCGCAGTGCGCGGTGACCGTGAAAGGGCCCGCCTGGAGAATGGTTCGATCGGGATCTGTATTGGCCATCCGGGCCGAGATCTGCACCAGGTGGCCGGCACGTTCGAACGAGGTGGGGCCGAGGCCGGCGAGCGCGGCGGCATCGCCGGCGCTCGCCGCGTGCGCGGCGTTCGCGGCCTCGTCGGCGGTCGTCGCATGCCGCACCGAAAGCCTCGGCGCCCTCTTTTTGATCTGGCGGTCTGCGACCTTCTTCGCGATCTTCTTCACCTGGCCTCCTGAAGAGGAGGCGATCGCAAAGGTTCCCCCGCCGACCGCGACGATCAACGCGACGGCCGAGATCGCCAGTGCCGGCAAGGGAGGTCGTCGAAACTTTCTGAGCAC